>CAYUTC010000043.1:0-12905 GCA_964447595.1 uncultured Nitrosopumilaceae archaeon | reverse complement strand
TTCCAATGTTCTTTACTGCCTTTGCTCTAGGTTATTTGATTCCAAGGCCAGGCATTTACCTAATATTTGCATTTGATATCGTATTAGCAGGATGTGTAGTACCACTAGTGTTTGGAACATATTGGAAGAAATCTACAGCTTCAGGAGCAGTAGCATCTATTGCAGTAGGTACTGGGCTAAGGTTATTCCTATTCTTGCTTATAACAAATGCACCAGCTGGTAGTCCGTATCTTGCTTATGCTGGTCTTGATACAATCATTCCACCACTAGTGTCGTTACCAGTATTCATATTGACAAGTTTGGCAACTCAAAAGAGAACACCACCACGACATGACGTGGTGTATCTTATTCCAAGTGATATGGATGTAGTTACTGGTGCTGATGTAAAAGATTGGGTTAATCCAATTGATATGAGAATAGTTGATAGCGGAGGTACCAAACGTGGACCAACATAACTTAGGTGAAAAATAAACCATGTCAGAAAAAAATCATGTGAAAATAAACAAAATTCTTTTGGCAATAGACAAATCAGGCTACAAAGACAAGGCCACTGCATATGCAATTACACTAGCCAAGTCTTTGGGAGCCGAAGTGATTGCAGTTCATGTCGTTGGTAGATCATCATTGGGTGCAAGTAGAGATCTATTGGGATATTACCGAGGGGGAAAATTGGAAGCATTTCAAGAGGCATTAAAAAAAGATGCTGAAAAATTCCTCGATAAAGTGACTAAACTGGGAGAAAACGAAGGTATAACGATACGTTCTAAGGTATTAACCGCTTCTCCAGTCAAGAAGGCAATAATAGATTATGCCAAAGAACAGAAAGTAGACCTAATCGTAATTGGAGCAAGGGGTATGGCTGGTATGGAAAAATTTGTTCTAGGAGGAATTGCTCATGCTGTTGTATCATATGCACACTGCCCTGTGTTGGCTGTCAGATAGTTCAAAAACTGATTTGAAAAAAGTTCGATTGTCGAACTAGAGTCGTTTTATGAGTATATTTTTGACATAATCAGTTACATCAAGCCCATTTTGAGACGCTTGTTCATTTAATTGATCCCACATCTTTTTGTCAAATCTCTTCTTTGGATTGAAAACAAGTCTAATTGTCAAAAGACCTTTTGGAGCTCCACGTTTCACACCAGTTTTTATCATTGTTTCCTGTAACTTTCCGTCTGATACTGCATTTACCAATTTCTCTTGAAGTGCTTTTGGTTTTCTAGCTATCTGTATGGCTTCATAAAGTGTTATTTCACCACTCTCTATTGTTTGCTGTAACGGTTCAGCCAATGTCAGAATACTTAGCCATTCACTGACTGTGCTCTTTGACAGTCCGTATTTTTTTGAAACACCTGTAATTCCTGATTCGGTAGAATCAACCAGTTTTTTTACCATCTTTGCTTTTTCAATTGGAGAAAGGTCTTTACGGATTAAATTCTCAAATAAAGATGCAGCTTCTGCCTCAGCGCCTTCCATTTCTGTTATTACTGCAGGTATTTCCCTTGACCCCTTTGCACTAAGTGAAAGAAATCTTCTACGACCTATCAATAGTTTGTATCTCTTGCTTGCATTATCAAATCTAACAACTACTGGTTGCAACAATTCAAACTTTGACAAGTGTTCTTTTATTAGTTGGTCTCTGTTATCTTGACCAAAAGGATAATCCTTTCTAACATTTTCTTCTGCAATATCTATGAGCTTGAGAGGAATATTTTTGATTTTCACAGAATTCATTTAATTAGTAAATCTATTTATAATTTCCTTCTAATTGCTATAGAACACAGTTATCTTAAACAATATACAATATTTACAACAACTTTTGATTAAAATGTAGATTACGCATCATTTTTCTGCTATGAATAGGTAGTTTACATTTTTTACCCCAATCCTTAAATCATTTTTGAAAGATTAAGATAAAACTATGGAAAAGTTCAGTCTTGGTTTCAATCCAAAGACAGAAGAATTCCTAAGCAAGGCATCTGTTCTGAGCTATTACATTGCAACATACAATGCTGTAAATGATCAGCTAGGATTTGAAAATGAACCTGTAACAGTTGATGAAATATTTGATTTCATAAATGATCTAAAACATGAAGGAGGCGCAGTTGATATTCCAATCATAACAAAAACAGATATCTCGTTGACCTTTTGGCTTTTATTGAAAGCAGGAGTAGGAAAACCCACAACTTCCGATCTGGCCGTACTGTCAAATTAAGTACAAAACAACTATACAAAACTGAAGTTAGAACCCCTATAAAGTCAGAATTTTTTTTGCAGAACTAACTCGTTCTAACAAGTCCTTGAGAAATACATCAGAGAACCGCTCGAATGTTTTTACACCATATTTTGTCTCATATTCTTTCTTTCGCTGCTCATATTCCCACATCAACCAGGTAAAATCAGATTCTTTCAACTTGATTACATTATTTTGAGACATTGCCTTAGATTCAAACATGTTAAGCATGAAAATGCTTGCAAATTTTGTAAAGTTGTTTGCTTTGTATTTTTCTTCATATTTTTCTCGTAATACCTCATAATTCTCTTCAAACCATTTCTTGACGTCTGATCTAACTGTCAAGGACGTATACCGTCCAGAAAAATCAATCTTAAAGTTATACATTCCCACTGTATAGTACTGGCGTTTTATTTCATTCATGATAATTATTAGCGCACTTGGCAAAAACATGCCAGGATAATATTCATCTGTGGCTTTTTGTAATTTGGAAATGATTGCAGGTTTCAGTCCTATTGTTCCATACCCCTGACTAGGCATGTAGGTCTGATCAATAGATTATTTTAAAAATCTTCTATTAGTATTTAAATAAAATCAATCATTCATACAAAATCCCAATTATTTGATAAACTGTAATAACTTTGGTTTTCTAGCAATTTTATTTCAAATCAAAAAAAGAAAAATTTACAAAAAACATTTTTTCAAGTATCTAAAATGTAAACAGACTACAAAAATGAAATATTAAAAATATTTTTTGACAATGGTCCTATAACGGAACCATTGTATCAATTAGTCTTGCATTGGTTATATGTCCGTCTTTTTGTTGAATAACTAAGTCTACAGTGTGTTTCAATTTGTTTAACAGAAAAGTTACTTGCACATCCCATGAATCTTGGGGACCCTTTTCTGGTAACGCAAAGAGCTCTCTAATCTTGAAATCTTGAATTTCAGTGCCATAGAGAGATTCTACTGCTTTCTTTGATGCCTTTTCTACTTCCTCTCGCGTTCTTACTGGATTCATATTATGATTTATACTTAGTAAATATAAAAATATATTGATTTTTGTTTATCAAATTAAAACAAGTGATACAATCGAGCCATTGACAATTTTTGTGATGGTTCAGTTGTAGCTAGTTTTCCATCTACCATAACTTTGTAAGTTTCAGGATCAATCTCTATTTTTGGAACCAAGTTGTTGTAAAGCATATTTTTTTTGCTAATTTTTCTACAATTTTTCACTGCAAGTAATTTCTTTTTAAGACCTAATTTTTTTGCCAAACCATTTCGTATCGCTAACTTTGAAGTAAAGGTTACAGAAGTGGTATGTCTTGCCTTTCCAAACGCACCAAACATTGGCCGATAATAGACTGGTTCTGGTGTTGGAATTGATGCATTGGGGTCTCCCATTATCGAATATGCTACAAATCCGCCTTTAATGACAAGTTTTGGTTTTACACCAAAAAACTCTGGAGACCATATCGCTATATCTGCCAGTTTGCCTACTTCTAGAGAACCAACATAATCGGAAATCCCATGAGTTATTGCAGGATTAATAGTAAGTTTTGAAAGATACCTCTTTACGCGAAGATTATCGTTATCTCCAGTTTCTTCAGGCAAGCGACCAGACATTTTTTTCATCTTGTCAGCTGTCTGCCATGTTCTAATGCTTACTTCCCCAACTCTACCCATTGCTTGGCTATCCGAGGAATACATGCTCAGAGCGCCGATATCATGGAGCACATCTTCTGCAGCTATTGTTTCAGCTCTGATTCGCGATTCTGCAAATGCTACATCTTCTTTTACGGAGGGATTTAGATGATGGCAAACCATCATCATATCAAGATGTTCATCTAGAGTATTAACAGTAAATGGCCTTGTTGGATTGGTCGACGAAGGAAGAATATTCTTCTGACCTGCTATCTTCATAATATCTGGTGCGTGGCCACCACCTGCCCCTTCAGTGTGGTATGTATGGATAGTTCTTCCTCCTATCGCCTCTATGGTATTGTCCACAAAGCCACACTCGTTTAACGTGTCTGTATGGATGGCTACTTGAGTATCAGTCTTGTCTGCAACACGTAAAGCAGCATCAATGGTAGCCGGGGTTGATCCCCAATCTTCATGTAATTTCAGGCCACAAGCACCCGCAACAATTTGCTCCATTAGTGCAGGTTCTAGAGAGTCATTTCCTTTTCCAAGTATGCCAAAATTCAGAGGAATGTCATCCAAGGCTTCAAGCATTCTATGAATGTTCCAAGGACCAGGAGTACATGTGGTTGCTTTGGTACCATCAGCAGGTCCGGTACCACCACCAATCATTGTTGTAGTTCCGCTACAAATTGCTTCTATTGCCTGCTGTGGTGCAATGAAATGTATGTGTGTATCAATTATTCCAGGTATGCATATGGTATGCTCTCCAGCGATTACTTCGGTGTTTGCAGAAATTATCATATCGACCCCGTCCATAACATTAGGGTTGCCTGCTTTTCCTATGCCATCTATTAACCCATTTTTAATTCCAATGTCTGCCTTGATAATACCAAGGACAGGATCCATGATAATTGCATTTGTTATCACAAGATCAAGCGCATTTTTACTTGTTACTCCACTTGCTTGACCCATTCCATCTCGTACACTTTTACCACCGCCAAAAACAATCTCGTCACCATAATTCTGAAAATCTTTTTCAATCTCAATTATAAGATCAGTATCAGCAAGTCTTATCTTGTCACCTTTGGTAGGACCGTAAAGATCGACATACTGTTTTCTTGGAATAACAAGCACCATCTTTAACCACTATCTTTGAATCCTTTCTTTCGTGCTTTTTTGAGTGCAAGCTGTTTTTTTGTGGCAAGTTTGCCATTAACAAGACCATTGAATCCATACACTATTTTTAGACCGCCATATTCTGTTAGTTCCACTTCTTTTATATCGCCTGGTTCAAACCTGATTGATGTGCCTGATGGAACGTTTAGATGATACCCATAGGCTTTCTCACGGGAAAATTGAAGGAACTTGTTAGTCTCAAAAAAATGTGTATGCGAACCCACCTGTATTGACCTGTCTCCAGTGTTGCTTACCTTGATCTTGATTGTCTTTCTACCTTTGTTTGCAATAACTGGTATGTCATTTATGAAATATTCCCCTGGGATCATGTACTATACTATAGGGTCGTGAACAGTAACGAGTTTTGTTCCATCTTCAAATGTTGCTTCAGTTTGTACTGTTTTAATTAATTCAGGCACGCCTGGCAACACATCATTTCTTGTGAGCACTTTTCTTCCCGAGCTCATCAAGTCTGATACTGATCTACCGTCCCTAGCTCCTTCAACTATATGATCTGCAATGAGCGCAAGTGCTTCTGTGTAATTGAGCTTCAATCCTCTTGTCTTCCTTCTTCGCGCCACTTCGGCTGTCATGAAAATATAGAGTTTATCAATTTCTCTTGGAGTAAGCATCATATCAATACCATTATGATTTCTTGTATTTAATATTTATAATAATTTACCAAGATCAAAAAACATAATTTCTTAGTTTAAGCTAGATCATCATGCTTACCATAACTTCTATAATAGGAAATATTTTTGATGATAAAAAACTGATGGCTAGATTCAAACAAACAGATTCTCAAAAAAATTGTGAAAGATTGAAATTTTCACGCCTTGAACTAGAAAGAAGCAGAATTAGAAGAAAAACTGATCTGGGCACCGACATAGGCCTAGTTCTTGACTCTGGAACAATCTTGCATCATGGAGATGTACTAGTATCAAATCCTGAAAAATTTGTCATAATTGAACAGTTACCTGAAAAAGTTCTCTCAATTAAGATAGGAAAATTAAAAGAAAATTACACTGCGTTAGTTACACTAGGCCACATCATAGGAAACAGACACAAACCAATCTCAATAAATGATGATACTCTATCTTTTCCCATTCATGCAGAATCTGAAGTTGAGATATTTAAGAAACTATTTTCTGCATCTATTGCAAAATTAGAAATCCAAGTAAAAGATCAGATTTTTCAACCTCAATATGGAATGTATACACATGAACACTGATCATGAATTTTTTTTAATGCAGTTAGCAGATTCCTTTTTTCCTTCTGGTACGTTTGGGCTATCAAACGGATTAGAATCTCTTGTTAAACACAAGAGAATACAAAATGAACAGGAAGTTTTGAATTTCATAGAACAGCAAATAGAATTTCAGCTTGTGCCTTGTGATTGTGCGATTTTCTTAATCTCTATGGAAGCTGCAAAAAACAAAAACCTTGATGAGCTTGTAGAAGCAGATAAGCGATTCTATTCTATGAGACTAGTTAGAGAAGTACGAAACACATCTGTTAGATCTGGCTCTCAAATACTAAATTGTATAATCCAAATGACTAATGATAACAAAGAAAACAAAATTGCAATCGAGTTTCAAAAGAAAATACTATCAAATGATGTGACAGGAACATATCCTGTTTGCTTGGGTGTTGCTGCAAATCTTTTAGGAATTCCAACAGAGAGTGGAATTAGAATGGTACTCTATTCGTATTGCCAAAGCGTCATTGCTGCTGCAATTCGATTAGGAATAATAGAACACCTAAGTGGTCAGAAAATTCTCACTTTGCTTTCAACCAAGATTAACGGTGTTTCAAAAAGCATTAAAAAAGACTCACTAAACAATCTTTGGCAGCTAACTCCTTTAACAGACATCTTTCAAATGATGCATGAATATGATGGCTCTAGGATGTTTATCACATAAATATACGATTGAGTTTTGATGTTAAAAAATAAAAAAATCCCAAAAGTTGGAATCGGTGGACCGGTAGGATCAGGAAAAACACGTCTCATTGAGAGAGTAGTTCCCATGCTGGCAAAGCAAGGTTACAGATGTTGCATAATATCCAACGATGTAATATCAAAAGAAGATGCAGAACGAATGCAACGAACATTATCTACTGAATTAAAAGTTATGCCTGAAAGTATGATTATAGGTTTAGCTACCGGAGGATGTCCTCACACTGCAATACGTGAAGACCCAACAATTAATTTAGCTGTTATTGACGAAATAGAAAAAAAAGATCCCACGCTTGATTTGATTATTATTGAAAGTGGAGGAGACAACGTAATGACTACATTTAGTCCTGCTCTTGCAGATTATTTCATTTACATAATAGATGTAGCTGGTGGAGATAAATATCCACGAAAAGGGGGACTAGGAATAGAAAGCTGTGATTTGCTTGTAATAAACAAGATTGATCTTGCCTCGCATGTAGGTGCAGATCTTACTATAATGGAAAGAGATGCAAAGAAAATACGAGCTGAAAAACCGTACGTATTTGTCAATTGCCAGACAGGACATGGCGTAGAAGAAGTGGCACAAAATGTAATTGAATCAGTCTTATTTGTCAAAAAACCTATTTTCAAAAAGGATCAGAACAGATGAATCCACAAATTCCAGATATTTTCAAGGATTACACAAATAAAAAATCAAAAATGCCAGGCCAAAATGGCACAATAAAGATAGAACTTCAAGCAAACGAAGATTCTAAAACATATGTCAAATCCTTGCTGTCAAAGGCACCATTTTTGGTTCAAAAAGCAATGTATCCTGATACTACACATCCAAACTTTGCTCACGTATACATGATGTCATCTTCTGGAGGTATTTTGCAAGGGGACGAGCAGCAAATTCATGTTATGGTTGGTACCAATGCACAAGCACGAATTACCACCCAGTCAGCAACAAAAATCTACAAGATGGAAAATGGCCATGCCTCTCAATACATTAACATACACAGTCAAGAAGGGAGCTATCTAGAATTTATCCCACACCAGATTATTCCATTCAAATCATCTAGATTTTATCAGGAGGTAAATTTGGAAGTTGAAAAAAATTCAGTTCTGATATATTCTGAGATCATATCAGCAGGCAGAATTGCATCAGGAGAAAAATTTGATTTTGATCTCTGTTTTCTTCGTACAACAGGTTACCGAAATGGTAAAATGCTATTTACAGATGTGATGAATCTAAGTCATAAAAATAAACCAAACCTAGAATCACTATTTGGCGGAAAAGGTGTTTTTTCTACTATTTACATACTTGGAAGTTCAGTTCGAATAGAAAGGATAGTAGACGAGATCAACTTGGCAACAAAAAATACATCTCTTTTAGCTAGCTGTTCATCTTTACCATTTGATTCTGGTATCATTGTAAGAATACTTGCCGATTCTGTTTCAGAGATAGTAGATCTGACAGAATCCATAACTGGCGTGTTACGTTCTTCTACTATAAAACTAAGGAAAATCTATAATTCATAATTTCCAAAAAACATTAAACAAGATAACATTTTTCATTTTTGAAAATTTTTGGAAAAATACAGATCAGAAGTTTTATAATTGCTAACTGGTGTATATTTGCATGAGTTCTAAAGGAGAAATACTTGCCGAGGATACAAAATATTCTGCAGGAGACGAAGCACGAAGATACAATTTTCTTGCAGGAAAACTAATTGCAGATCTAATAAAAAGCTCTTTTGGTCCTCGAGGATTTGAAAAAATGTATATCGATCTCTTAGGCGAGGTAACATTAACAAAAAGCGGTTCTACACTGTTACGCAAAATCGATGTTGAGCATCCAGCAGCCAAGGTGATGATAGATGCATCAAACTCTGTTGATAATGAGGTGGGAGATGGCACAATATCAGTGGTTGTCTTGGCTGGTTCACTGCTTGAAAAGGCAGAAAAACTATGGGATTTGGGAATATCGCCATCTACTATTGAAACAGGATATAAAATGGCTGCAGAACAAGCTCTTGGTGTTCTCAAAACAATTGCAAAATCATCCGATCATAAAAACAGAGAAATTATGATCAAGCTAGTTGAAACTTGTCTGAGCTCAAAAGCCATTTCCATACTGTGTGAAAATAAATCGATAGCTAAATTGGTGACTGATGCATTTTATACCATAGCAGATTTTGCAAATAATAAAGTTGAAACAGATGATATCAAGATAGAAGAAAAACCCGGCAACACTTCTGATATTGAACTAATCAAAGGAATAGTCATTGACAAAACAATAGATAACTCTGCCATGCCAAGACAAATCAAAAAGGCAAAAATTCTCCTAATTGAAAATGAACTTGATAATGAGAGAACCAAGACTGATGCAGAAATTATAATCAATAGCCCAGAAGAGATGCAATCATACATCTCAAAAGAAAATAATGATGTAAAAGAGAAAACTCAAAAAATAATTAATTCTGGAGCAAACGTCGTAATTTCTCGAAAGGGAATAAGCCTGTTGGCCCAACATTACCTATCAAGAGCAGGCATAATGTCTCTTCGTAGAGTCAAAGAAAATGACCTTCATTGGCTAGAGAAGGCAACTGGTGGTATCATAACAAATGATCTTGATAACATAACTGAAAATCATCTAGGTTTTGCAGGAAAGGTTTGTGAAAAATTTGTAGGGAATGACAAGATGGTATTTGTCGAAGAATGCAAAAATCCAAAATCTGTTACTATATTGCTTCGAGCAAATTCCAAAAGATTGCTCGATGAGTATCATCGCTCTATACTTGACGCTATAGCAGTTCTCAAAGATTTCTTTATCAACCCAGCCATTGTGGCTGGAGGTGGTTCCACAGAAACAATTATCGCAAATAAGCTTCGTGAAAAATCACTTTTGATTGAAGGAAAAGAACAAATTGTGATCCAAAACTTTGCTGACGCACTTGAAGAGATTCCATTGACCATAGCTAGAAATTCTGGAATGAATGTAGTAGATACTATTACTCAACTTCGAAATAAAAATGCCGAACACAACAATGGTAGTGTTCATTCATGGTACGGTGTAGATGCAATTGAAAGAAAAATAAAAGAAATGTATTCACAAAACGTTATCGAGCCTCTTGTAGTAAAAGAGCAAATAATCAAAACGGCATCTGAAGCAGCTACATTGTTAATCCGAGTAGATGAAGTTGTCATGAAAAAACCTGTCATGTACACCCATACACATGCAGATGGTACGAAACATTCCCATGCAAGAGGCGACAAACCACATGATCACTTTGATAAGCTTGGTAAAATGCAAAGACCAACTCACCATTATTACTGAAGCAAGATAAAATCTCAAAACGTAATATACGCATCTTAGGTCAATTTTTATATAACATCTATATGTCTTCTGAAGAATACGGTGAAATTATGCTTGATCTAGTTCCGAAAAAATTGTTCCTAACTAAAGGCAAGGGTGTGCATCAAGATCAACTTACTAGTTTTGAATATGCATTACGAGATGCGGGCATTCCAAACACTAACTTGGTATTGATTTCAAGTATATTTCCACCAGGTGCAAAAATAATCTCTCGTGAGGAGGGATTGAAACTAATCCGTCCTGGAAGTGTTCAATTCGTAATCTACGCACGACAACAATCAAACGAACCACATAGATTGATGGCAGCATCAGTTGGGTTGGCTGAGCCAACAGACAAGAAAAAATGGGGATATCTATCAGAGTATCATTCTTTTGGAGAAACAGAAAAAGAAGCAGGAGATTATGCTGAAGATATAGCAGCACAAATGTTGGCCTCCTCTCTTGGAATACCATTTGATGTGGATAAGAACTGGGATGAGAAAAGAAAACAATGGAAAGTATCTGGCCAGATATACAAGACAAGAAACATAACCCAGAGTGCAGTAGGCGATTCAAAAGGAAGATGGACTACTGTTTTTGCTGCTGCAGTACTAATTCTGTAGAAATAATTTTTTTAAAAACAATATGAAAACGAATCTATTAAGGGCGTGATAATTTATTTTTATTAAAATACATTTCAGACAATTCTTCATAGTATTGTCCTAATTTCTTGTACAACCGTTTTGGTTTTCTGCTACTTTGTGTACTTAGTGCATATAAACAAAGAACTGGAAATGCAATAGTAGCATCTGCATAAACTACAATGACGTCCTCGTGAGAATCTTTCACCTTGCCCCAACTCTTACCTTCTTGTAGAGTTGCCCCAGACAAACCACCCGTATCAGGTCTTGCGTCAGTAATCTGAATGATGTAATTTTGGCCTCCCTGACCCATTCCCAAGATCTGGTCTAATAGTGGCCCTGTTTGTTGTGCAGTATTTTTAGGAACACCACCGCCAATTTCCACAATTCCTGCTTTCTTTGAATTGTACAAAATTGCAGCCTGCTCAATGATTTCTCGAACAAAGTCAAGTGAGAACTGCTGATTTGCAAGCCTCAGAGGTGCTAAATCAAGGGCAAGTGATGAATCTTTTAGTGTAGATATGTAAAGAGGCACATCATAATCATAGGCAGAAACAACAAAGCTTCGTTCAGGATGCTTTGAATGCTTTTTTGAATATTTTCCCATCCAATTTGCAAATTCTGCTGTAGTAAATGGCTTGTCTATTGGGTTATTCTCAAACATCTTTTGTACAATCTTGTCTTGTCTTTTGAGCGTCTCTTCTCCCTTGATATAGACGTCTCTTATTCTGACAATGTCTTTTTGATATAGAATCATGTCGTCCACTTCAAAATGTCCCTGTTTTACAGGTAGATTCCATGCAAAATGATCTTCATGATACAAATTAGAGCCTGTAGATATTATCCAATCAACAAACCCCTTTTCTATAAGAGCTTTGAACAGACCACCAAATCCGACCGGAGTCATTGCTCCAGCAATAGTAAGACAAATTGTCGCATCATCTTCAATCATTTTACAAAATAGTTTTGCAGCGTCACCCAATTGTCTTGCATTATATCCTGAATTAGAATAAATTTCTACAAGATCATCGATCTTCATGTCTGGATGTACTTCTATGTGGGGAATATTTTTTCCACGAAAATGGTGATGATCCATCAAACCATCACCATGGCTCCACTAAATAAATTTTATAATTTGTCAACTGTTTCAAAAAATTCATGTCATTGCATCATCTAAAATCCAATTTGTAAATAATTATATGAATTACTAAATTGTATATCTACTCTTTATACAGCTTTACTAGTAAACCTGTAAGATTGACACATCCTAGATAAATTACAAAGGAAATAGATTGAGCTAGAACAGAAGAAAGATAGGGCTGGTAGTTTACAGTTAAGAAATAGTAATGCAAAAACCATCTGCAGATGACGTATACTATCTCTCCTATTCCAAGCGAAGTTATGACTCGTAAAAGGTCTTTTTTTAGTCTAGGTTTGTCTAGTTGACCTAAATCTGTTAGATATTTGTGTCTGTTATCAAGATAAAAAAGGCTTGAGAAAGTTGAAATAAAAACTGCGTAATCTACTGCAAGAGTTGCACTGCTATTGATGTATTTTGCTTGATTGTATACGAGCTGAGCAAATATGGCAGAAATGGTAACTGAAGCCAAAAAAGCAAGGAAAATGTTCTTGTTTAATTTCAGATATTCCCTAGTTTGTCCTTTCATAGACTGACATCGTATCTGTAATACATAAATCAAATTATCTAGTATTTTCTATTTACAATTTCAAATTTGCCAAAAAAGGTCTTTTCAAATTTAAGTTCAGATGAAAGATATTCTTTAACTTAATATAAGGAACAAAAAGGATCGATGACGTTGGCTTTCCAAAAAGGCACCTTAATTCTGGTAGACTATACTGCCAAAGTAAAAGACACAAATGAAGTCTTTGAAACTACAAGAGAAGCCG
>CAYUTC010000042.1:0-13250 GCA_964447595.1 uncultured Nitrosopumilaceae archaeon | reverse complement strand
CCAAGATTCCAAGATTCCAAGATTCCAAGATTCCAAGATTCCAAGATTCCAAGATACCAGTTCACATTCCACAAATCCATGCCTAGTTAAGATTAACTAAAAATCAAAACCAAATCACAATATACTATACCACAAAAAATACACTCTAAACCAGTTTTAACAAAACATCAGTTCATAAAATAAAAAACCATTCCTGGAGCCATATAAACAAAAGACCAGCTAAAAAACTAGACATACTGATATAATTTAAGTTCACTCGTGAAAAATAACCACTTTTCATATATGAAATTGCAAGTTAACACCAAAATTTCAAAGTTAAATGACTTTACGCACTGAGAATTAGCTAGCTCCAAATACAGCTCTTGCATGTAGGAACAAACAGCTAAGGCTAGCTAGAAAAAACAGCTATTCGTGAAATTAAGTAAATTAGTAATGTCCGTGTTAATGTCTGCATTTTTCGGACATTATGGACACGAAATTAAGAGTTTTATACTATAATTATTTTGTACTGGCTTCACGGACTGCTGTAGAATAATCACAGCTAGCTTTTAGTCGCATATATGGAATCAGACGATAGTGAATGGAATAAAGATCTTTTTCTTTGTACAAGATTCCTTTTAGCAAAAGTGAGACAAAACCTCCAGCAACTCGAGATGATGGTATGTCTAGTTCTTTGCATACTTCATCGCGTTTCTTTTTGTATTGTTCCAAAGTAAAGCTGATATTATTTAATTCTAGGACAAGTGGCCACATGACTTTTTCCCAAACCAATCTTCTGTTTTGTGTTGCTGAAGCATACTTGCCTTTTTCTTGGAGCATTGGTAACGTTCAAAAGTTCTAGTCTCAATTTATTGGTTGATGCAGACCAAGATAGAGGAAGCTCTGGATCTTTTGGCAAAAAACTGGAATATCGAACCAATAATTCGAGATCTTGTTTTGGGAAAAAGAAATGATGTATCAGATTTTCAAATCAAATCAAATGATGTCATATTTCACATTCCTTATCTGTCCAAAGAAAATGGTTATGTGTTATGGAAATGTTTTTGGCCTGATTGTCATAATTGCTGTGAAAGACAGGGAAGGTTACCGCTCACATCTGATGATCTTATTACTATAGGTAAAAATCTAAAATACTCTGCAGTTTCTGATTTTGTAAAAAAAGAAACCAACATTGCAACATGGGAAGAAAAGACACCAAGCGGCAACTCTGTTATCATGACAATGGTAAATCTAAAACGAAAAGACAATGAAACTGAAGCAGAAGATGGTACACATTTAAGATGTAGATTTCTCGATCAGAAAGGCTACTGTGGGTTGCATCCTGGAAGACCCGGTGTATGTTATCTCTATCCTTTCTCATCATGGCTTGAAAACGAGCAAGGCCATGCTAGAGTTCATGCAACATTTCAATTTACTGGTGATTGTCCTGGCTTTTACTTTGCCAAATCTGTTGATGAGATGAAAGAAATTCTAAATGAATATTCCAAAATAATTTATGATTATACCATGAGCTCAAACAGAACTACGCGGGAAAATTATGGTTCTGTAAGTATGGGCTTCTAGGCCCTAGCTACTTTCATCATGTCAGCCATTCGGATTTCCATCCCAAATCGCTGCTCGTTCTTCTTCATGTATCTATAGATGGATATCAAATCTGCAAAGTTCTTTAGCATTCCAAACTTGGAATCCATCTTGCCTCGAACAAAGGAGAGCACCTTGGAATAAATGGAGAACTTTTCCAAAACTTTCTGGCGATATCTTTTATTGTTTCCTAGGTTTTCAACAAATATGTCAGCACATGTCATGCTTGGAATAATTCCCTCTCCTAAAAGTGGATAGACCGTACCTATTGATTCTCCGACCCCAACTACCTTGCCATGGTAAAACGGCTCACACATGTCCGGTGTTGCAAGACGAATTGGCCTACCTACAGTCTTTATCACCTTACCGCCATACTTTTTCAAGAAAGCATTAGTTTCTGTGATGTGGTTTCTGTTTTTGTCTCCAGCACCAATGTGAGCTAAATTCTTTCCTAACGGAAAATACCAAAAGTAGCCGCTAATTGACGAAAATGGTTTTAGATAAAAGTCATCAAAGGGAACTCCGTTTTCATATTGTACCTTGTACTGAAAGGTAGGCAAATGAAAATCAGTAGCAAGTCTTGGAAGGTATGTTCTATGAAAACCAGTAGAATCTATTATTATGTCAAACTCTGATTCCAAATCTGCAAGCTTTGGAGCAGTTCCATAGTGAATCTTGCAACCCTTTGACATGTCCTTTATCAGACCAATCTTATTGTATGTACAAAGCCCCATCAGTTTGATTGTGAATCGTTCTAAATTCATGTCAATGTACATGGTCTTTCCGTCATGGATGAGATAGTCATTGAAATCAAGATCACATTTTTTTGCAAACTCTTGCATTGGTGCCTGTGAAGTACCCCACGCACATATGGAATCGTGATTCTCTTCTGTAGACCTTTCAAAGCCCACGACTTCGTGTTCTTTTTTTAATCTTGCAAGAAGATATCCACCTGCTACTCCAATTCCAACAACAGCTATTTTCAAACGAGCTTATTCCTAGAATTACCTAATAAAAAGATGTGTTATGGATTTGTTTTATTCTATTAAAATAGCAGGTTTGAATGGTCTTGCTGTCTTGGCTTTGTTTTTTGGATCATATTTGTTTTGATCAGACTCAGAAAATATCTGTAACCACATTCCATATTCATTTTTGATCAAAGATTCTAACTCGGACAAGACATTTTTTTCGTCAACTAGGCCAACTTTATTTTTAGATTCTCGCTCCTCCTGGGATTCTGACAAAATATCATTGACAGTTTTCTTAACAAAGTCCGGGTCTTTTTTTACCTCTGCTGTTTCTTTATCATCAATTAAAGCTCTTATCAAAGCTCCAATGTTCATCTCGCCCTTTAGAACCTTGGATAAAATTTTCTGATACACAGTAACCTTCCATGATGCAGCAACGTAAACTGTAATCTTCTTTGGTGCAATTTTTGTTACCTTGATAATATTCTTAATGTCGTCTAGAATTGTTTTTAGGAGATTCTCAGATTGAATTGACTGCAAATCAATTTTTTCATCAAGTGCAACTGGCCAAGAAGATTTTGATGCCAATCCTGCATTGCCTAAAAGGGACCACATTTCTTCTGAGACATATGGTGCAAAGGGGGACATCATTACAACTCTGGTAGAGAAGATCTGGTGCAAAATTCCGATATAGTCTGTTCTGTTTTTTGCCTCAGCTCGTTTGGTGTACCATTGTAAATCAGAGTCAAACTCGTATAGCACATAATGGAGTGCTTCTCGCAATCTCATTTTTTCTATGGACTGGGTTGTTTTGACAACTAGTTGTTGGAGACGACTTTGAATCCATTTGTCTTCTTGTTGTAAAGACATGTTCTTTGCTGCCTTGAATCTCGTGCAATCTAGTAACATATTTTCTAGTTTATTTTTTATTCCCCTTACAGCTTCTTGATTGAAATCTGCATCTTGAAGCAATTCTGCAGAAATCAAAATTGCAAGTCTAATAGAATCGGCACCATGGTTCCTGATTGCATCTCTGAGCGGTATTATGTTTCCCATGGACTTGGACATTTTTTTTCCATCCATTAGAACAGACCCGTTAACTACAATCTCTTCTGGCCAGTATTTTTTTGGAAATACTGCTATATGATTAAAAATAAAAAATGTCAGATGATTTGGCACCAAATCTCGTCCAGAGTGTCTGGAGTTGACTGGATAATAATACTGAAATTCATTTTTAATTTCTTCTAAAATTTCAGGCTTTATTTTACAATTCGATGAAACATCCTTGAGATTGCCTTCGCCAAGAAAAACATAATCAAAAAATGTATCAGTGACATTTTCTGAACTTATTTCTTTGCCATTAACATATTTTGATATGATATAATACGCCATGTAAATGACAGAGTCTGACAGGCTCTCAATTATCCAATTTTTGTCCCATGGTAATTTGGTGCCAAGACCATGTTGTCTAGCACATGCTCTTTCTCGCAACCAATCTACTACATGATTGAATTCGTTTCGAATTTCCTCTGGCAGTATACTCATCTCATTTATCCAAGAATGAGCCTTTTCTTTCCATTCTGGATTAGAATAATCCAAGAACCATTGATTGTCTAAAAGTTTAACAACACACTCTGCACCACATCTACATCTTACTGGGCTCTCGTTTAGTTCATACAAAATGTCTGCATTTCCATCACTGAGGATCCACTTCTTTACCTCATCTTTTGACTCTGAGATTGTCTTTTGTGCAAATTTTCCGGTGTTTTGTTTAAGCTTGCCTCCGTAAAACTCCTTGGCATAAAGTTCCTTTGTGGCTTCCTCTAACTTGGGATTGTTTTGATTGTCTATTCCAAATCTTTCCACTATATCCCTTGCTGGAATTTCTCCATATCCTTCTGTTTCAATTATTGAGATCGGTTTGATAGTTCCAAGAACAGTCAAAACTGAGCTATCTTCTGTTTCTTTTCTCAGGTCCTCTAATGCTTGGTAATCAAATGGTGCATGTGCTGGTACTGACATTACAAGACCTGTGCCATTTTCGCTTTTTACAAATGTGGCAGGCAAAATGGTGACCTCATCATTTCTTTTTGGCACTTTGACCTTCTTGCCAATTAGTTCCTTGCCAACTATGTTGCCTACTTTTACTACTTTTTTATTCAAAAATCCTAGTTTTGTGGCACACTCTGAGCTGATTATCCATTGTTCATTGTCAACCTTCACAATCTCGTAATTTACGTTAGGATTTATCCAAAGATTAGTTACGCCAAATATTGTTTCTGGCCGTAAGGTAGCAGTTGGCAAGATGTAATTCTCATATGGAAATTTTATGACGGTATATTCTGTAAAGCTTGGCTCTACATCGCCCAAAGTATCATGCTGTGAGACAGGATTTTGATCCTTTGGACACCACCCAACAGGGTGAGTCCCTTGAATCACAAAACCTTTCTCTTTTAACTTTCGAAACTGCCATTCTATGAACTTGCTATACATGGGATCAATAGTAGTAAATTCTCGGCGCCAATCTATGGAATATCCCATCTCTATCATTCCCAACTTTATTTCTTGATGGAAATAATCTGCAATTTTAATAGGCTCTGAGAGTTCTTTGATTTTTTCTTCTGGCACTTTGTATAACGTTCTAAAAGTCTCAATCAACTCCTTGTCATTTTCTTGCACTCGCCTTGCCATGCCAAGAATTGGTGTGCCGGTATAATGGAATCCCATTGGAAACAAGACATTGTATCCACACATTCTCATGAATCTTGCATGAACGTCAGCTAGAGTATAGGTTCTGCCATGCCCTATGTGTTGTGGAGAATTCGGATATGGGTACGCAACAGTAACAAAAAATTTCTTTTTTGAATCAGGATTACTTTCAAATGCTTTTTCTGCATACCACTTTTTTCTCCATTTCTCTTCAAGCGATGTCCAATCCATGTTTTTTCACTTTCCAAGAATGGATTGCTCTGCGGCAAGAATGGCGTCTTTTATCTTGGACAGATCTTTGCCGCCACCTTGTCCAAAGGAATCTCTACCGCCTCCAGATCCTCCAAGGACCTTGGACACATCTCGTACTAAATCCCCTGCCTTTTTTGTCTTAATAGCATCGGTTCCACAAAACGCAACTATGCGGATTGAACTGTTTTTTACGATTAGGACACAGTAGATGAGGGAGTTATCAAAGACTATTGCTTGTTCGCCTACTGCAATGTGATATTCTTCATCAAGCTCTTCATCAACGATACAGTAGATCTTGACTCTTCCAAGATTTTTTGCTTGAGCTATAGCATTTTTTGCTGCTGACTCTGATGTTCTTTTGATTAGTTGTTTGAGCTTCTTTTTTGCATCATCAGAATCTTTTATGACATGTTCAAATGATTCAACAAGTTTTTCTTTGCTGGAACCTAGTGCCTTGACAATTTGTGAAATTTTCTTGTCTTGATTCTGTGTGTACTTTAGTGCTGCATCACCTGAAACAAACTCTAGTCTTACTACTCCATCTTGGATTCTTTCTGATTTTGTAATCTTGATTAATCCTATCTCGCCTGTCTTTTTGACATGTGTACCACCACAAGCCTCGACATCAAATCCTTCCACGTTTACGATTCTTACTAATTTTACCGGCACGACTCCTCCTTGATATATCCTAAATCCATATTTTTGCTCTGCATCGCCTCTCTCAAACTCGTTAATTAGAATTGGAATGTTTTTTCTAACAGTGAGATTTGCAAGGTCTTCAATTTTCATGACTTCATCTTCCGTTAAATTAGAATGATGAGTGATATCCAATCTTGCATAATCTTTTTCCTTAAACGCAGAGTGCTGCCAAATCCAAGAACCTAACGTGTTTCTAGCTGATGCATTCAGTACATGAGTACTGCTATGGTGTCTTGTTATTCCATATCGTCTAAGATAATCTATTTTGCACTTTACAATCTCTCCCTCATGTGGTACTCCGCCCTTTACTTCGTGTACTACTATATTGCCATGTTTGCTGACATCAATTACATCATAGTTTGCAATCTTTCCATGATCTGGTTCTTGTCCACCGCCCCTTGGATAAAACGAAGTTTTATCAAGCACGACAAATTTGCCGTTTGTGATTTTCAGAACTTTGGCTTCAAACTCTGGAGGATCTTCTTTATAATACAGTAAATCAGTGTCAGAAATTCCATCCAAATTCAACTCTTCCTTTTTTTCAGTCTTTTCTGACTGGTGCAATTCAGACAACTTTTCATAAAAGGTAGGCGGTATCTCAGAAATAATTTGAGTCTCTTTTAAAAAGTCTGGTGTGATGCCGTCTGATTCGTATAATCGTATGAGATCGTCAACATTTAGCATCTTTTTTTGCGATTTTAGTGTGTTGGCAATGTTTTCCATTCTGTTCCTTGATTCTTTGTAACGATCTTTTTCAATTCCAATAATTGTCTTGACATCTTTGCGAGTCTCTTCAAGTTCCTTGTATGTTGACCTTAGATAGTCTACATGTAAATCGATGAGGTCACTTAGGTCAAAGTTCCAGCCAAACCTGTCCATTGTTGCCAGTGTTCTTCTAAGAATCATTCGCAGGTTGTATCCTCCTCCGACGTTACTAGGTAGCGCACCGTCTGAGATGGCAAAGATTAGCGTTCTCAAATGATCTGCAATAAGATAGATGCCTTCAAGGGGAGAAATTATCTTGTCTAGCTTGGCCTGATCGATTCCTATCAATTTGGCCGAGGCAGTTTTTGCTGATGATACATTGTCATATTGGGATAGAGTTTTTGCAATGGCTCTGAAATACTTGGATGTTATACTGGAATCTATATCCAGTCCAATTTTTTGGGTCATGTGTTTTGTTATTGGTCCAAAACAGCAATCATACGCAGTTGGTGTGCCCATTGTTATCCATGCAAACCTCTCAAGTCCTGCTCCCATGTCTATTATTTTTTGATCCAAGATGGAATACTTGTCAAGATCTCC
This sequence comes from uncultured Nitrosopumilaceae archaeon, assembly GCA_964447595.1. GTDB lineage: Archaea > Thermoproteota > Nitrososphaeria > Nitrososphaerales > Nitrosopumilaceae > Nitrosotalea. The sequence goes on along the minus strand of CAYUTC010000042.1, from coordinate 5,736 downwards.
TTGAAATTCAGTAAATACAGCGTTTCCAAGTTCTAGCCCTCGTACAAAGTACTCTAGTGAAGAGCCAAACGAGCCTCCACCTGCCCACACATCTTCGACAAATACTATTTCTTTTTTTGCAATTCCAAATCTTTCTGTTAATAGTCTGAAATCAAGCTCAACACACTCGTCCTTCCAATATCCTTGTGAGTTTGGTATGCTGTGCTGGCCTATCATACAAAAACTTGAAAAGTGTCTTCCTGTAACGCCTACGTTTTCTATGTCTTTGAATCTAAGACAGGTCTGTGGTACAATTAGGGGATTGGCGGGAAACTCAAAGACAACCTTTGATCCCATTACCCGCTGAAAGTCTACAATTGACGCAATTGTAAAATACAGGTCATCTCTCCATCTGCAAACAACAGGATACCTGTTGACAGACTTGTGTCCATTTTGAACAAAAAAAGATTCTACCTCCTTCCAGGCTTGTGTATAATCAAATCGCTTGCTGGTAGGGGGGTCACTTATGAACGAATAACTATTTTCTGCATGATCAGGGCAAGAATTGTTGGTGTCATCTATGGTCCAAAAAAATCTTTTACATTGAGAGCAAGATTTTCTCTTAAAGCCCTCTTTTTCAAAAAGGGCTACCTTGTAATACCTATCGGGGTCTGATGAAAACTTGGCAAGAATCTGCTCCTTGTCCATTTCACAACTTTTTGTTCTGACCGATATTAAACATTCTGAAGCAACGCATTAATATGATATTTTCAGAGAAAGTTTGATGTTCGATTCTTTCAAAGAACTGCCAATGTTTCAAAAAAAGGGTTGGAAGGAAGGGGATCACGTTTTTACTTCAAAGCCAAATGGTGAATACAGAGACATTGTTGTTGGAATTGTTAGCGGTGTGGAAGGTTCCAAAATAGGCGTCAGTGGAATCGTGATAAATCCAGTTGGCCTGAAGAATAAAATTTCTCAGGGAAAGGCAGGTCCGCAGTCAGTTGAAATTTTGAAGAACCCAACCATAAAAGAATTAGTTTTGGCACTGATTTACAGAGTGGAATATGATAATTTTACAGGTGTGTTCGATGTTAACACCGACCCTGTGATAAAAATACACAAAGAAAACTATTCAATACTTGCAGGCTGGGTTCGTGAATCCATTCCGGAATTGATAAACAATGTTTTATCATTGCCTGATGGACCAGAAAGAGATCAAGCAAAAAGAATCATGCGACAAAGAATGGATACGCTGTACGACAAAGATCTGAAAAAATACATGTATTCTGTATGCCGAAGCCTCAAGATTTTAAACTAGAAACAAATTTTTGAAAACAGACAAGACGCCATAGTTTTATATTATGCCTCTTTCAAAATCCGTTTACAATGGAATACGTATATGCTGCATTACTTTTGCACAAACAGAAGAAAGAGATCAATGAGGCAAACATTACCAGTGTAATCAAAGCCTCAGGAGCTACTGTAAATGATGCCCAAGTAAAAGCACTCGTAGCTGCACTTGCCGATGTTAACATTGAAGAGGCAATCAAGGCTGCACCAGTAGCAGTAGCTGCAGCACCAGCTGCTGCACCCGCAGCAGGTGGAGCAAAAGAGGAAAAGAAAGAAGCAGAGACACCTTCGGCCAAGACTGAAGAGCAGGCCATGGAAGGACTTTCAGCACTATTTGGCTAAAAATCTGCGTTTACTTTTATTTCATACACGTTCTCTAAACGTTATTTACCATCACTTCTAATACCTTGATATTTGACTGAATTCTCTGCGCCAATTCAGGCCATAATACTTGTTTTGGACTTGTTTGGTACGATGGCATTTGCAGTAACAGGCGCTTTCAAGGCAATTGAACACAAATCCGATATAGTTGGAATAATTATTCTTGCAACAATTACTGGCGTTGCAGGGGGAACCATACGCGATGTTGTAACTGGTCGCTTTCCTCCACACTCTATATCTGATCCAAGCTATGTGGCAATTACTACACTCACAGGTGTGGCAATCTTCTTTCTTTATCCAAAAATGCAAAAACACTGGAACTTGTTTTTAAAATTTGATGCACTAGGACTAGGAGTATTTACTGCAATTGGGGCGACATTTGCATATCAGGTGTTTGGCATGAACTTTCTTGCCATGGTATTAGCAGGCATGGTAACTGCTGTGGGCGGTGGAATTTTACGAGACATGTTTGTAAATGAGATGCCGCTAGTTTTTATCAAAGAGTTGTATGCATCTGCAAGCTTTTTGGGAATAGTTGTTTTCTATCTTCTTCTAGTTTCTCAGTTTAGCTTGGAAGTATCTGCAATTGTATCCATTATTGTTACTACAATACTGAGACTTGTTGCAATGAAATACAACTGGAACTTGCCAAAAGCGCGAGAGAAATAATGAAACCTTATTGTGGTGTATAGTTCTTTAGTTTGCTTGACAAAGCTCTTGTCTGACCGTGAGCTCTTTGCAATGTTTGCTCCTTGGTTTCATCTGTAAGAAAGCCTGATTCTATTGCAAGTGATCTTGCTTGCTGTGCTGCTTTGGCAATTATGGTATTGACGTTTTCCTTGGTTATATATCCGATTTCTACAGATAATGCCATTGCTTCGTGGTGTGCCTGGGCAAAGGCCTCTCTGTACTTTTCTACGTCAATTACTAATTCGTCCTGATTGTAAACGAGATTTTCTTCTAGGGCAGAATTTAATACAATTCCTGCCTCTACTGGCTTGACATCAAGTTTGCTCAAAAGTGTTGCAAGTTTAACTGAGATGACATCTCCTTTCTTTGCAACAGTAGAGTCCTTTGTTATCCAAACTGTACCTTGATCTATCTTTGTTGCAATTCCTGCTTCCTTGAAATCGGTAAGAATTGGACCTGGAGTTATTCCAGTATTTCCTGCCTTTATGACTACATCGATGCTTGCCTTGTCTCCGCCCCTTGCAGCCAACATTATCTTGTTTTTACCAAAGAGAATGTTGAGCTTGAAAGGGCTCATGTTTGTAAAAATCAGGACACACTGTCCAACTAATTTTTCCAGCATTTTTTCAATTGCTGGTATCTTTGTTGATGCTAGTGCCTTTTGTGCAACTTTATCTTTGATGCTTATAATTTCAACTTCTCCCTTGAACTTTTTTCTCAAGGGTAATAGCTGGGAAGACCTTACCTTTTCCATGCGGACAAGAGCAATTACCTTGTACTTTTTTGGAAGCTCTTGTAGCTGCTGGTACATTTGGGCTTTTTTCTTGGGATACTGTGTTCTGTTTTCGTGCATTTTATTTTGCTCCTGTTTGAGGTGGTTTGGCTATTTTTCCCATTGTGGTTTTAATCAGGATTTTTTTTATGTTCTTGTCTCCGCTTGGTAATTTCTTTTCAATGGTACTGATTACGGCATTGGCATTTGCAGCCAAGTCGTCATCTGACATTGTTTCATCACCTATTTTACATGCAAGAGACAATGAATTTCGTAACCTTACTCTAATCGAAGATCTGAATCGCTCCAAAATAGAATCAATTGGTGCGTTAAACGGTACCGGTGTTGGCATTTTTCCTCTTGGACCCATAAACTGGCCTAGTGTCTTACCTACGTTTGCCATCAGTTGAGTATCTGCAAGAAAGAAATCATAACCATTAATCAGTTTGCGTGATTCACGTTTGTTTGTACCAGTCTGTGTTAGCTGTGCGCCATCAACTACCATGTCTGCATTTGCATTTTTTGCTTTCAAACTCAAGTCACCTGAAGCAATCACACACACAGAAGCTGGATGGTTTAACTTTCGTGGCAATTGAACCGTCTCATTTATTGCAAATCCCTTCTTTACATCGATATCTTTGAAGACCATGATTAGCTCTACGGCTTGCTTGAACTTTCTTTGTTTTGTGCCCTTTTTTGCTTCTGTTACCATTTGAGCTAATTGGGATTCGTTGATCATTACGAAAGGGCTTTCTGAATGCCTATTTAAAATCGTTTACTGGCAAAATTCTTCATGATCCATAATTTTCTAAAAATTCCATGTAATGCGATTTATGTTATAATTACAGTAGTTTTTGGTAACAGAAATTACATTTATTAAATAGTAACAAAAACTAGTCGCAAACTTGCACAAATTTGATGAACTAGACATGAAAATAATCACCGAGCTCACGCGAGACGGTAACATTTCTGTGCCAAACCTTTCAAAAAAATTAGGCATCAACACATCTGTTCTGTACAGTAGAATCAAGAGACTTGTCAAAAAGAAACTTATTAAAAAATTCACCATAGTAGTAGATGAATCCCTCATAGGAATTGGGGTCAAGGCAACAATGGGAATTAACAGGGACCCCAAACTAAAAGACCAGATTCACAAGGCATTGCTGAAAACTCCTGAGGTAGTGGTAATATCTGAAGTTACAGGTAGGTTTGATATGCTGATAACACTGAGGGCTACAAATCTAGAGGAATTGCATACAGTTGCGATTGAAAAGATAGGTAAGATAGAGGGAATTCAGAACACAGAGACATTTGTAGAACTACAACGAACTGATAAGGATCCTGTCTATTCCCTTACAGAATAATTTACTTGAATTTATCGTCCCATTTTCCAGCGTTTATTTCTGGAGTTATTTCTTTTGGATTCTTTCCGCTAATTTTTATTCCAAGCGTCAGGCATGTTCCGACAATTTCCTTGGTAGCTGATTTTACGTCTGTTGCATAGGACGAGTCAATTTTCAATCTTGCCACTTTGACTACAGCATCAGGAGTGATATCGCCTACCCACGTGGCACCTGAGGTACCTGAACCTTTCTGCAGGCCTGCTTCTTTTAGAATCAATGCTGCTGCAGAGGGAATTCCTACATCTACTGACCACTGCTTGCTTTTTTTGTCTACTGTTACCGTAACTGGAACTTTCATTCCCTCAAAATCTTTTGTCTTTTCATTGATGGCATTAACTATCTGTAAAATGTTTACACCCAAGGGACCTAGTGTTGGACCCAGCGGTGGACCTGCATTTGCCTGACCACCTGTTACAAGTGCAGAAACAGTTTGAACATCTGCCATAATTTATTTTCCCTCTTTACTGTAAATTTAATCCTTGCTACTGTGATGATGGTTTGAGATAGTTTGCATCAACTGTAACTGGCAACTGGTATGGTGCATCAAGCAAAATTACTGTTGCCTCTTCTTTTTCATGCTCTACTCTGGTAATTGTTGCCTTCATTCCCTTGAAAGGTCCGCCAATTATCTCTACAATTTGATCAACTTTGAGCTCTGATACGGTAGATTTCTTGACCAGATAGCCTTCTATGTCTTTGAACTGTAATTCGCCTCTAAGCTGGCCGCGAATGTGTCTTATTCCTTGTAACGCATCAAAGGCAGCGTTTGCATCTATTGCTTCGATAACAACATAACCCTTTAGATTTTCTAAAAGCAGTACAGACTGGATGTTTAATTTTTTTAATTTGATTCTGTTTTCCAAGAGTCCCATTACTACTTTTTCTTGACCTCCAGTAGTTCTAACTGCGAAAAAGTGTGATTTTATCTCTTGAGTCAATTCTTATCTATGTCCTAAGTTGATTACGGCAAATGTGAACTGGATTATGAACCCAATGCCACCAACTGTTGCCATCCCTAGAAGAACTAGTCGTAAATGCTGTGTGTAATCATCCTTGTCTGATTTTTTGGCAAGCTTGATTGTGTTTGCCATGTCCTTGAGCATCTGTCTTGGGTTTACCATTGGAAAACGTTACTAAAGTGTACTTATAATTCTTATTTTA
>CAYUTC010000041.1:0-14183 GCA_964447595.1 uncultured Nitrosopumilaceae archaeon | reverse complement strand
TACTAAACTAATTTTTTAATTTATTTTCAAAAACTGTCAATGCGGGAGAAGGGATTTGAACCCTCGAAATCCTAAGATACTAGCCCCTCAAGCTAGCGCCTTTGACCAGGCTGGGCGACTCCCGCAGTTGCAATACCCATGTATGGTTTTTATAAGCCTTGATTACTTTTTGAAATGTGTTAATACCTGTCAGATGTTTTACTTGTGGAAATTTAATTGCTGACAAATACAAAGAATATCAGACTAGAATAAAGAGTGGTGAGGATCCTGCAAAGGTGCTTGATTCATTTGGATTGAAACGCTATTGTTGTAGAACTATGATGTTAACATCTGTAGAAACCATTCATCAGGTAATTCCGTTTTACGAAGCAATTAGGAGAAGGGAGCAAGAAGTTCAATCCGAGCTAGAATAGAATGGCACGGATTACGGCAATTAAAGGAAGATTACAATACAATAGTAGAGGATCAAAGACAATAGAGATAGATGTAATTTCAGACAAGAAACATGTGGGAAGGGTGTGCGCCCCGTCTGGTGCAAGTGTTGGCAAATATGAAGCAACAAGTTTTCCTGAAAACAAACCAGAAAAAAGTCTTGAAATCCTAAAAACTAATGAGAAAAAATTTGTTGGTCTTGATTCTTCCGACCTCAAATCAATCCATGATACATTAAGGAAAATTGATTCAACCCCCAATTATTCAAAGATTGGTGGTTCTGTTGCTTTTGCTTTAACTATTGCTTCTGTAGATTCTGCAGCAAAATCACAAGGAATACCCCTATTCAAGCTACTATCAAGAGAATCAAATCTAAAATTTCCCTTTCCTCTTGGCAACATTCTAGGAGGTGGGGCTCACGCAGGTCCTGGAACTCCAGATATTCAAGAGATTTTAATTTGTGCTACTAGTTCTAAAACTATACAACAAGCTATTGAAGTAAACTTTGCAGTACACAAAGAACTTGGTAAAATATTAGCAAAAAGAGATCCAGAGTTTACAAATGGAAGAGGTGATGAAGGAGGTTGGGCTCCAAAACTTACAAACCACGAAGCGTTAGAGATTGCTGCCAAGGCATGTGAGCAACTTGGATTTACCATGGGAAAAGAAGTTTCATTAGGTGTGGATTTTGCATCATCAACTCAATGGAATGAAAAGAAAAAGAGATATGTCTATGATAGAGCAGGTTTTGAAAACACACCAGAAAAACAGATTGAGTTTGCTTCTGAAATAATTAAAAAGTACAAGTTAGTGTACGCAGAAGATGCAGTACACGAAGAAGCATTTGATGACATGGCTGTTTTGACAAAGAAATTTCCCAATGTCTTGATAACAGGAGATGATCTTCTGGTAACAAATACTACAATTCTAAAGAAAGCAGCAAAGAAAAAAGCATGTAATGCGGCTATTTTAAAAGTCAATCAAGCAGGCAGCCTATATGATGCTCTAGAGTTTGCAAAAGAGGCTTCTAAAAATAATATAAAATTGATCACATCCCATAGGTCAGGTGAATCAACAGATTCTCACATATCCCATATAGGTATTGCTACAAAATCCAAGATGTTAAAGGTAGGAATTGTCGGAGGGGAAAGAATAGCTAAACTAAACGAATTACTACGTATTGCAGAGTATGATTTAATACATGGAATGGCAGAGATTTAGAAACACAGCATGAGTAAACAAGATGAATTTGATCATATGGAAAAATATGTTCTATCCACTGGAATAAGGGTAGGAACTCAAGTAAAAACCAAGTTCATGATACCTTTCATTACAAAGGCTACAAACGAAGGTCTATACATCATAGATAGTAAGAAGACACTATCTCGCATTCAAACAGCAGCCAAATTCATCAATAGAGCAAACATTGCAAAGGTACTGGTTTGTTCCGGAAGAGAATATGCAAGTACACCAATTGAAAAGTTTTGTGAGATTACTGGTACTACACCCATGCTTGGAAGATTTATGCCTGGAACACTTACAAATCCGCTTTTACCATATTACATTGAGCCAGAAATAGTCTTTGTATCTGATCCACAAGTGGATGAACAAGCAGTCTTAGAGGCAACAAATGCTGGCATACCAGTAATAGGAATAGCAAATACCGACAATGTTACATCTAAAATTGACTTGGTAATACCTGCAAACAATAGAGGTAGAAAATCACTAGCTGCAATCTATTGGCTGTTAGCAAGAGAGATGTTGTTACAGAAAGGCGAGTTGAAAGAGAATCAACAAATGAAATATGAAATAGATGACTTTGAAACAAAGATAACTGAAGAAGAATTGGAAGAAGAAACAGAAAGAATTCCACCACTTAGAACAAGAAGACAGAGGCAATAACACAATGCAGATAAGAACACCAGCTGTTGCTGGTATGTTCTATCCAAAAGCACAAAAAGACCTAGAATCAACCATAAAAGAATCTTATTTACACAATTATGGACCAGGAAAACTTCCTCCATCCACGCCAGATAAAAAAATTATGGGGGTCATATGCCCTCATGCGGGATACATGTATTCTGGACCCATTGCAGCCCATTCTTTTTATGCAATATCTTCACTAAAACCAGAACTTGTCATAATCTTGGGTCCAAATCACTGGGGATTAGGTTGTAGTGTTGCAACCATGAGAGATGGGTTGTGGAAAACTCCACTTGGCGATATTGAGGTCGATACAGATACAGCCATCGAGGTCAACAGGACATCAAAGATTATAGAATTAGATTTTTTTTCACATACCAGAGATCATAGTTTGGAAGTTCAATTGCCAATGTTACAGCAAATTTATTCTTACAAATTCAAGATATTACCTATTATTTTGATTAATCAAAGCCTTGATGCTGCAAAAGATATTGGTCATGCAATAGCCAATATTGCCAAAAATAAAAAGACGATAATAATTGGTTCTTCAGACTTTACACATTATGAAGAAAACGAGTTTGCACATAAACAAGACAAGACATTGATTGAACCCATAGTGAAATTAGATGTTGAAAAATTCTATAAAATTTTGCAGGAAAATCAAGTAAGCGCTTGCGGATATGGAGCGATAGCTTCTACCATGATAGCCTGTAAAGAGTTGGGAGCTACAAAAGGCTCGTTGCTCAAGTATGCCACTAGTGGCGACATAACAGGAGAAAAAAGCTCAGTGGTAGGATATGCATCGATTGTATTTTCATGAAATCCACTGCGTCTGCACCAGGAAAGGTCATTTTATTTGGTGAACATTTTGTAGTGTATGGAGTCAAAGCTATCCTTTGTGCTATTGATAAAAGAATAACTGCAACATCGCAATTCTTAGAAGAAGAAAAAATTAGGATAAAATCACAATTAGGAAATGCAGAACTTGACATAGATGAATTGTCCTATCTAGACTCAGTTTCAAAGAGATTCATGAGGCCTTTTTTTCATATAGCAAAAATAACATTGGAAAGATATGGTAAAAATAAAGGAATAGAAATCGCAATAAAATCTGAGATACCTGCTGGAATAGGACTAGGCTCTTCATCTGCTACTTGCGTAGCTGTTGCAGCATCAGTTTTTGGTTTGTTTGACAAAATTTCAAAAGAACAAATACTAAAAATTGCAATAGAAGCAGAACGCACAATATTTGCAGAGGTATCTGGTGCAGATTCGGCTGTTTCGGCTTTTGGTGGTTTAATAGTATATGATAAAAATGGATTTGAGAAGATCAATTCTAAAAGTGATTTTGATCTTGTAATTGCCAATTCAAAACAAGTTCATGACACAAGAAAAGTTGTTAAACGTGTAGGAGAATTTAAAATGAAAAATGAAGATTGGTTCTCAAATCTATGTAAGCAAGAAATAGAAATTGTCAATGATGCAACGTTGGCATTGAGAGAAAATAACCTCAACAAAGTCGGGAAATTAATGTCAAAAAATCAAGAATTATTACAACAAATTATGGTGTCCACCGAAAAGATTGATCTTCTAGTCAAGGAGGCAAAAAAGACATCTTTTGGAGCAAAAATAACAGGAGCAGGAGGGGGAGGATGTGTGATTTCTCTAGTAGACAAATCCAATTCCAAAGCAACAATTGAAAATTTGATAAAATTTACGGATTGTTTTGTTGCAAATATAGATTACAATGGCTTGGTTTACTTGTAGACTAGACATCAGTTTGAAGTTTGATAGAGATATTTATCAAGAGAGAGATACTTTTTAAAACCGGCCATATCACTGTAAAAAATCATGATCTTGATTAAACTGGGTGGTTCCATTATCACTCACAAACAAAAACCACTAACAGCCAATATTTCTTCCATTAATAGAATCACATCTCACCTGAAAAAAATAAAGGAGCCTTTTGTAATTGTACACGGCGGAGGCTCCTATGGGCATTATTGGTCTGTAAGATATGACATGCATACAAAACCTGATAAATATAGTACCAAGGGGGTGGCTGTTGTCAAGAATTCCATGGTAGCCTTAAACAAACTTGTTCTTGATTCATTTCTTAAATCAAATCTGTCTCCATATTGCTTGCCACCAACTGATTTTATGTTTGGTAATAAACCAATATTTAAAAAAATTATTGAAATTCCAAAAATTGCAAAAACTGGACTAGTACCAGTATCATATGGTGATGTTATGTGGTTTGGTAAGAACAAATTCTATATTTTATCAGGAGATAGAATAACGGGAATATTTTCCAAAATCTTGAAACCACGACTAGCTATTTTTGTAACAAATGTTGATGGAGTATATACTGATATGAAAACTAGAACGTTAATTCATGAGGTAAGAAAAGAAAAACTGTTTACATCTGATGTAAAAAAGGATGTTACTGGCGGAATGAATCGTAAAATAAAAGAAGCTATAATCATTTCAAAGTTGGGAACAGATGTCTTTTTTGTTAATGGAAACAAGCCTGAAAGAATATTGAAGGCAATAAATGGAAAAGGATTTGAAGGAACTTTATTCAGAGGATGAGCAAGAAAAGATGGAAAACCTGATTCTAGTAGACAGCAATGATAATCAGATAGGCATAGAAGAAAAGGTGAAATGCCATTTGCCAAACGGAAAATTACATCGCGCATTTACCATACTGCTGTTTAACAAGGAAGGAAAATTGCTTCTAACGCAGCGAAGCAAGAGTAAGATGTTATGGCCTGGGGATTGGGATGGAACAGTAGCAAGTCATCCCAGGCAATCAGAAACATACGTTTCGTCAGCAGAGAGAAGATTGCCAGAGGAACTTGGGTTAACTTGCAAATTAGATTATCTTTTCAAATTCGAATACCACGTGCCGTACAAAGATATTGGTTCAGAAAATGAAGTCTGTGGTACTTTGATAGGAATGGTTGATGATCCAACCAAGATAAAACTTGTAGAAAATGAAATCTCTTCAATCAGATGGATAACACTTGAACAGTTATTAGATGAGATTGAAAAATCACCTCAAATTTTTTGTCCGTGGATGCTAGTTGCACTGTACTTTCTAGCTGGAACAAACAATACAGTATCAGCCACACATGATAGAATCCTTGTAATGTGGAATAAAGAAAACATCAGGGACCATTTAGAAAAACCATTGAAATTTCATTTTCCAAGTCACATGTGGGAGTTAAAAAAATAATGCAATTGAACATGCAAACCGCAAAGAAGATTGACTCTTTTCTCTTATCTAGACTAAAAGGTGAACCTGAGAACCTGTACAAAGCAGCACGTTATCTAATTGAGTATGGTGGAAAGCGATTAAGACCATACATGGTCATGAAAAGTTGTGAGATAGTAGGAGGAAATGTAAAACAAGCAATGATTGCATCAGCTGCCATTGAGATGGTTCACAATTTCACTTTGATTCACGACGACATAATGGATAATGATGAAATGAGACACGGTGTTCCAACGGTACACATGAAATTTGGAATTCCAGTTGGTATTCTTGCGGGCGACCTTCTTTTTTCAAAAGCTTTTGAGATTATTTCGCTGTCTTCTCCGCCTACACCAAAGGAAGTTAGTTTAGCACTCTTATCAACGCTGGCAATAGCTTGTCGCGATGTATGTGAAGGTCAGGCATTGGATATCAACATGGCAATATCAAAAAACATACCTTCTGAAAGAGAATATATCAAAATGATAGAGAAGAAAACTTCGTCTCTTTTCATAGCATCATGTGCTATGGGAGCCATTGCTGCCAATACTACACAAAGAGATGTAAACAAACTAGCCATATTTGGAAAAAATCTTGGGATAGCATTTCAGATAATTGATGATTTGATTGGCGTTATAGGGGATCCAAAGATTACAAAAAAACCAGTTGGAAATGATATAAGAGAAGGAAAAAAATCATTGCCTATTCTTCTTGCTATTAAAATGGCAGATAAACAAGAAAAAAAAGTCATTCTTGATGCTTTTGGAAAACCATCGATATCAAAAGATAAAGTGGAAAATGCTGTAGAGATAATAGCATCACTAGGAATTGAAAAAATCATTAGACAAAAAGCAGCACATCATTCCAATACAGCCAAAAAATCCATTTCAGGTTATGATAATCCTGCTAAGAAAGAATTGCTCTCCTTGCTAGATTTTGTAATAAAGAGGAGTCTATAATTGGATGACGATTTAAAAAAGACAATACGCGGAATTGCTCTTCTAAATGCTTCTGAACATGATGGAAAAACTAGAAATGATGCAATCATATCAAAAGTGGTTGGTTCAAGACCAGAACTTAGGCAAAAGATAAAAGAAATCATACCAATAATTTCTGAAGTAGTAAACGCAGTTAATTCCCTCTCAATACCTGTTCAAAAATCTGAGTTAGAAAATAGCTTCCCGGAATTACTTGTAGCCAAGCCTAAACAGGAAAGAACTGGCCTTCCACCGCTTGAAGGTGCAGAGAATGGCAAAGTAATTACTAGATTTCCTCCAGAGCCAAATGGATATCCGCACATAGGTCATGCAAAAGCTGCTATAATAGATGAAGAATATGCAAGGATGTATGGAGGTAAACTCGTTCTAAGATTTGATGACACAAATCCAGAGAATGAACGATTAGAATACTATGCGGCAATAAAAGTCGGTCTTGATTGGCTTGGGGTCAAATATGATACCATAAAGAACACATCAGATGACATAGAATTAATCTATGAAAAGGCAAAAGAATTTCTTGAGACCGGAAATGCCTATGTCTGTACTTGTGACAAGGAGACCGTAAGTAAGAACAGACGTGAAATGTTGTCTTGTAAATGTCGTTCAGGGGATCTTTCACAGAACATGAAACGTTGGAATGACATGTTTAAAAAATACAAACCTGGTGAAGCCATTGTTAGGTTTCGAGGAGATATGAGCTCTGAGAATACTGTCATGAGGGATCCAACGTTACTAAGAATCATAGATGAATCACATCCCATACACAAAAACAAATACAGAGTATGGCCCAATTATGATTTTGCAGTAGCAATAGAAGATAGTATTGATGGAATAACACACGCATTTAGAACAAAGGAATATGAACTCAGAAATGAGCTATATTATGTTATACTTGACAAATTAAAGATGAGAAAGCCTCTAGTTTTAGAGTTTTCAAGACTCGAATTTGAGGGAATGCCAGTATCAAAAAGAGTACTAAAACCTCTTGTTGAGGAAGTCAAGGTTTCTGGTTATGATGACCCAAGACTACCAACTCTTGAAGCAATGCGTAGAAGGGGCATTGTTCCTGAGGCAATTCGAAAATTTGTTCTCTCCCTTGGTTTTACAAAATCCGATACTCTTGCGCCGTTTGAGACCTTGGAGTCATTTAATCGAAAAATAATTGATTCTACAAGCATAAGGCTATTTGCTGCCATCGATCCTGTAAAATTAACTGTAAAGAACAACAACATTACTGAGATAGAAATTGCAAATCATCCTCAGAAAGACATGGGTAAGCGGAAAATCCAAGTTGATGGTGAGTTTTACATATCTGGTGAAGATTTGAAAAAGTTAAAGGCTGGAGATGAAGTGAGGTTACTTGAGCTATACAATATTAAAATAACAAAATTAGGATCAGAAGCAGAAGCTGAAGTTACTGATAGTTGTTTCAAATCAGAAATTCCAAAAATTCAGTGGATTCCAAGAAAGAATGCGATCAAAATAGATATTCTAGTTCCAAAAATTCTTTTTGTAAATGATGTATTCAATGAAAATAGTTTAGAAATCATTCAAGCCCTAACCGAACCGTACTACTTAGAAATAAATGTGGGCGCGGAAATTCAGTTTGTAAGATATGGATATTGCAGAAAAGATTCTGCAAATCAAGTGATATACACACACAAGTGAAAAAAGATGAAAATTGCAAGATTACTTAGAGAAAATATGGAAACATATGGATTTGTTAATGGAGACAAGGTTCTAACTAGAGAGAGCATTACTTCACAGACAGGAATTCCTATCCCACAGAGCATCAAAGATTTTCTGTTTGAAGGATGGTATGATGAAGTAAAATCAAAGGCTTCTCAGTCAAAGTACAATGAGAAATTATCTGAATTCAAAATTTTGCCACCAATTTCAAATCCTTCCAAGATAATTTGTCTTGCATTCAATTACAAAGATCATGCAAAGGAACAAAACTTGATACCTCCTGACGAACCTGCAATCATAATCAAACCTAGATCAGCCCTAAATGGCACAAATTCGGATATAATATGCCCTAGTTTTGTCTCAAAACTTGATTACGAAATTGAACTTGCAATAATAATTGGTAAGGATTGTAAGAACATTTCCGAGAAAGAGGCAAGTGAAGCAATTTTTGGATACATGATTCTAAATGATGCTTCAGCACGAGACATACAAGCAAAAGATAAGCAATTTACGCGTGCAAAAGGATTTGATACCTTTGCACCTTGTGGCCCTTGGATAACAACTGCGGATGAAATACCTGATCCTCAGAATCTCAAAATGATTACAAAGGTAAATGGTACAATCAGACAAAATTCTTCAACTTCAAATATGTTCCTAAAGGTAAATTCAATTGTTTCAATGTTAAGCAAAGTGATGACATTAGAAAAAGGCGATATCATATCGACTGGTACTCCTGCTGGGGTCATGCTCAATAAACCAGATGCAGTCTTTTTGAAAGATGGTGATAAGATAGAAATGGAAGTAGAGAAACTTGGTAAGCTTGAAAATATTGTAAGGTTTGTTTAGAGAATTATCTGATCAGTTATTTAACGCTAAAAATATTAAGAGTCAAAAGAAGAAAGTGCCTATGGGAAAAATAATAGTTGGCAAAGCCATAGATATTCCACCAGGAAAGATGCATAAAGTCTTGGCAGATGGAAAAGAGATACTTGTAGTAAATGTGGGTGGAAATTATTATGCAGTAAATGACACTTGTACTCATGCCGGTGCAAGTCTTGCTGAAGGAACTTGTGAGGAAAATGTAATTACATGTGGTTGGCATGGTGCAAAATTTGACTGTAAGACAGGAAAACTTGTTTCATTTCCTGCAAAAATTAAGGATTTAGAATCGTACAAAGTTGTTGTAGAATCAGAAAATGTCTTCTTGGAAGTGTAATGCAAACTTTATAAAATAAATGCAATTAGGTTAGCTTGAACCGGTCATGACTGAGAAAAATCCAAATATTGAGACTTTAAATGCTGCAATTAATACACTTGAAGAAATAGCGGCAAATCCATCTACTCCAAAAAACATAAAGAAAAATCTGATAGACCTTGTAACGGAGTTGAAAAAGCAAGATTACTCTGTTTCTGTAAGAGCTGCCAATGCAATAAGTGCTCTCGATGAAGTAACACAAGACCCTAACATGCCATCATACGTAAGAGTAACACTTTGGCAAGCAGTATCCACATTAGAAAGAATAAGGGAATAAATTTAGTATACGAGATTATTTTACTGTGAAAATAGAAGAATATCTCAAGACTCTCCCACAGTCCATTATGACTGGTGAGGATGTAGAGCTAAGGGACGATACACTTAGAGAGATTTTGGAGTTTGCATCGGTTGGAAAAGACGATATTTTTTATCATCTTGGGTGTGGGAATGGAAAGAGTCTTGTCTTGGCATTGGAAAGATTTGATGTAAAAAAAGCAGTTGGAATTGATAATAATGAACAAAAAATTAAGACAGCAAAAGCTACACTTGAACAAAAAAAACTTGACAGATGGACTCTCAAATGTGAAGATATTTTACAGTCTGACATTAGTGATGCCACTGTAATTCTATTTTGGTTCTCCGATGAGAAGATACTTGAAAACATATTTCAAAAATTTTTACAGTTAGAACAAGGATGTAGAATTATTACCATTTGGGGACCATTACCAGGATGTCTTCCAGATAAAGTGGATTTTCCTTATATTCTAAATGTTGTTCCATTTAAGAAAGCAAATGATTTGAAAGATCAGGTTTTAGCCATATTTGGAAGTGACTGTATTGATTTTATCAATGCTTGGGAATTTGCAGAACGTTACATAAAGGCAATAGGATCTAATGAAGCAGAAAATGACAGGTTTGTAACAATTCTTCAAACCCTTGTAATATGGATAAATGCAAAAAATCTTGGAATTGCTTGCGGTGATGATATTCCACTACCTGTAAGAAATTATATTGATATACTAAAGACATTCTTTAATATTGAAGTCGAACACTTGCTGCAAAAGTCTTCATAAGTCGTCATATTTTTATTGGCAAAAGACGAATAAAATACTGTGCAACAGAGAATTAACATCAATGTATCTGCAACAGATTATGAAGGTACTAGTAAGGCAATCATATCTACACTAAGTAACCTAGAACAGATGGTTCATGGTGAAAATGAATTTATAGTGACTGATTCAGAGTTTGCCTTTGGATGGCATTTTTACGTGGTATGTGTCAATAGAGTGCTTGTGAAAAAGCTTGCAGAACAGATGGGTTCTGATTTTGAAAAAATCAAGGGAAAAAGTCTTGATCACAAGTTTTTAAGCTGGCTGACTCAAAAAGTTGCTCAGAAAAATGTCAAAGTAAAACTTGCTATAAAAGAAGAGATGGAATCTAGTAAATATGGCATATTTTGAATTCCTTAAGGTCTTGTTAACTATCTGAGTTCAAAATCTCATAATAAAAATCTACTATGCTTTGTTATACCATTTGTGCGCAATTGCCTTTACTTCATCAATTGATTTTTGTAAATTATCTGACTTGGTTGCCTCACCTGCATTCATACCTTGTGCCAAAACACCTTGTACATCTGAATATCCCATGAATTGAAATTCAATTTTTGCAAGTGATAATGCATGTTCCCATGATGCCATTGGTTCTTTTTCGTAAAATCCACCAGATGTTACAATAGTCAAAGCCTTTTTATCCTGCATCATCCCGACGTATCTACCATTTTTTACATCCCAAGTTTGGCCCTTGAGCATTACAGAATCAAACCAAGCTTTAACAGGAGCAGGCATTGAAAAATTGTTCATAGGATAGGCAATAGTTACAATATCAGATGATTTTAGCTGTTCAGTCATACGATCCATTTTAGACAGAATTTTTTTCTGTTCTGATGAGAGTTCTTGTCCTATATAATTACGTTGTACATATGCTGCCAGGCTTTCAACCAAAAATAGATCTGGAACATCTTTTGTAAGGTCTAGTTCATCTATTTCTGAGCCTTTTATTTCTTCACGAAATGCATCTAACAATTTTTTTGTATTAGATCTTTCATTACGTGGAGTATACTTTATCAGAAGTGTTTTCATGGTATATCTATCTCAGATATTTCTTCAAGATTTTTGAAATATTTCTTATGGTCACACTGCTAATCCCTGATGCTTGTGCAATATTTTTTTGAGTTGCTTTTTCTTCGTTAATTATTCCTGAAAGGAATATGGCTGCAGCTGCAAGAGAAACAGGATTTTTTCCTGCAGTAATTCCTTTGTCTTTGGCTTGAAATAGAATATCTAATGCATCTCGTTTAGCTTTCTCAGTTAGACCTACTGCGGCACCTATTCTTGATACAAAATCAGATGAATTATAGGAATCAACCTGTAATCCAAGTGTCTTAACTAGGATTCTATAATGTCTTGAAAGATCCTTAAATGAGATGTTTCCTGCAGTAGCAATGTCCTGTAAGGTTCTGGGTACGTTTGATTCCCTACAGGCTACGTAGAGAGCAGAGAGAATCATTCCTGATATTGTTCTTCCTCGAGTAATCTTTTTTGTCAACGCTTTTCTGTAAAGATATGCAGCACGCTCAATCACTGAATCTGAGACGTCAAGTTTTGATTGTATTGCTTCCATGATACCAAATGCTGTCCTTAAATTCCTGTCTACGGTGGTGGATTTGCTTCTGCTATCCCATGTTCTTAATCTATTAAACGTAAATTTCATGTAAGATGATATCGAGTTTCCTGCAGCATCTTTGTCTGCAGTACCAATCACAGTTGACAAACCCTTGTCGTGAATAGATAGTGTTGAACCAAGACCAGTTCTGGTGCGTTCATTGTATTGTTCCTGATTAAAGATGCGCTGTTCAGGCCCTTGATCTTCAACTTTTTCTTTTATGACAAGACCGCAGCTACCACACAAAACTTCTCCACGAATACTATCGGTTACAAGTGGTCCATGAATTCCACTATTATGTGAGCATATATCGCCCTTTTCTTTGAATATCAATTCTTGTTTTTTTGTTTTATTATCAACTATCATTTGTATAGTAACTATACACTTGTAACTATATAAAATAGTAAGTGAGATTTTCTAAATCAGGTTAACTTTTGGTAAGTTAAAATCATACAGTACAATCAACATATCATCGTAAAATTTCAGGCGGTTTGGAGTAGACCTCTTTGTAGGTGCGAGGTTTACCATCCTTGAATACATCTTTGGAGCAATATTGCATAGAAAATGCTGCCATCTGATCCAGTATTGGTGTCAGAGCTCTACCTTTTTGTGTAAGAAAATATTGTATTTTCACTGGAGTGCCAGGATAAACACTTCTTTCTATTAATCCATTTTTTTCCATTTCACGTAATCTTGTAGAAAGTGTCTTTGGGTTGATCTCTTCTATTGAAGAAATGAATTCGTTGAAGTGTGATTGTTTGAGCAACGACATATTTCGAAGTATGTGTATTGTGAATTTTTTTCCAATTATCTTAAATGTATTATCGACAGGACAGCATTTCATATTATCCATTATTATTTTAGGTTCATCATCTTTCAACTTACTACATTCTCACCTGATAACTATAATTTCTCTTTCTGGTTTATATACTTACCTTTGTATAGTAAGTATACAAGTGAAAGCAGTATAAAGTTACTAATTATGATTAAAAAACTTCATGAGGTCCTTGTACTTGTCAAATGGTTCAGTTCCCTTACTTTTTACAATATAGGGTGATAAGCCCGATTGATCTTATATATGATTACTATCTTTTACAACTTTTATCCTGTAAAACACGAGCAAGGAAATAATGCTAATTAACAAAATTGGAATAGTAAAAGATGTAGTATTTTCATCTAAAATTCACTCAATTTGTTTAAGATCTGACATTTTTGTGCCATTAAAGAACCCATCAAGAAGTGTCTTCATGCCGTTACTAAAATTCTGTTTAGAATCAAAACTTATTCTGTATCCATTTTCATAAAATACAAAGTCATAGTAGCCTAGTGTTTTATCAAATGGTGTGTAAGAGTAAATTGTTTTGTCATCAAACTTCCAAACCTGTGTTGGCCAGGTACGAGTGGTGCTTGTCAAGGTTTCGTCTGACGATGCACTACAATTACAATAGCTCATGAGGATGGTAGGCGTAATAGTAGTAGCAGTGTTTGCAGTATAACGAAATTGTGTACCGTCTTTTGAGTACAAGACATCAATCAAAAAATATTCTCCACCATCAAGCTCTAATGGAACATTTATGTTGCTTCCAGTAATATTTTGATAGTCTTGTAACAGCGTCTCAGAAGTCTTCAATATTTCCTCTTTTGACAAATTCCTACCATCTCCCACTATTCCATTCTTGTCTGTTGTCCAAGTTGGAGGCTTGACGTAAATGTAACCTTGATCGTCCACTCCTAGATCCAACGTGGGTAACGCATTCTCAATAGGCTTTGACATGAATTTTATTCCAAAAAAGTATGACGCCCCGTCTATTGCTCGGTACATCTCAAAATGGCAGGCATCTTCTATGTTCTGCCTCTGATATTGCGGCCAGTATTTTATTAGACAATGCGATTCCAAATCAAGCATGCT
>CAYUTC010000040.1:0-14275 GCA_964447595.1 uncultured Nitrosopumilaceae archaeon | reverse complement strand
TTCCTAATACATCAGTTCAGTCACGTACAT
Source organism: uncultured Nitrosopumilaceae archaeon (assembly GCA_964447595.1). Taxonomy (GTDB): domain Archaea; phylum Thermoproteota; class Nitrososphaeria; order Nitrososphaerales; family Nitrosopumilaceae; genus Nitrosotalea. The sequence continues at coordinate 14,245 of CAYUTC010000040.1, read as the reverse complement.
AGAGACTATATGCGACGATTTTTTTAATTTTGAATTTATTTAGTGGAAACTATTTTTTAGAAAAATGACAAACAAATCTGTGACAATTTATTTTTGTTGCATACTTTTCTGTGATCTATGAACAAAACCTTGCAAAGTTGTTGTATTGCCAAAAACACATCTCTTTGAGAACATAGAAAGGGTATTGGCAAGCTGTTGTGATCTAAATTTTGAGGCAATCCAGAATTCTTTTTCATTGTACAAAAAAGTAACAAGGTAATATACAGATCCGAGAGTTTTGAGATCAGTTAAAGAATCGATACCTGAAAATGTAGAATGTGATATTGTACCATTATTGAATTGGTTCAAGAGATTCATGCATTGGATGCCAAAGCAACTTGTCTGCAAAAACTGTAATGATGATACTAATAGTTCCATGAAATCCCATTCATGCAGGTCAAGACATTACCTTCAGATTCTCCAATTGTACGAAGGACAGAAGTTCATACATGTACCAAGTGCGGTTCTGCAAAATTCTTTCCAAGATACAATGACGTATTAGAAATAGCAAAAACAAGAATTGGAAGATGTAGTGAGTGGTCAATACTCTTTGGTGCTATTCTCAATTCCATGTCAATGAAAACAAGGTTAGTACATGATTATCTAGATCATTGCTGGAACGAGGTACTGCTTGATGGCAATTGGATTCACGCAGATTCTACACTTGATTACCCAATATCGCTAGACCATCCTCACTTTTATGAACAGAATTGGAAAAAAACTATTGCAAATTGCTCATAAAGCACTTGGAAATGAGGTTATGATTTTATTGCTATCATCACCTGAAGCAGATTCTTTCTATCCACACATTGGTTTTAAGAATGCACAAAATGCATGGATAAAACACAGAAAAAAATAATCAGATAATGGAAATTCAATGAGGTGTAAACATACTTGGAATCTTTACATAATCAATTGGCAGCATGCCGTTTGAATCAAAATTGTTCTGAACACTTGGATCAGCTGCTCGGTATTGTACGTTTAGATCTTCATTTACTTGTACCATGTCAGCACGAGTTATAGCAGTATATTTTGAAAACTCTTGCATAGCTTGATCCCATGTGCCACCATTGTCCAGAACCTGACTCATTGCTGTATTTCCGGCATCAACTTTTTGGGACATGTAATCAAACTCTCCCCAGAAAATATTCTGGGCTTTAGTATCATTTACAGATGATACAAAACTATCAAATGCCGCCTTTGGTGTATATGCTATATTCTGTTGTTCTAACGCAGCCAAAGCGTCTTGCTGTAGTTGGCCAGCAAGCTCTCGTTGATGTTCCATTTGTATTGTGGAAATATCGATTGCCCTCTGATCTTGCTGTATTTGTATTACATGTTTTTTGAAAGACTCAATCTCACCTAGAATTTTTTGGGCAAGGGGATTATTTTTCAATTCATCACCGCTAAGTAAATGTGATTCAAAAGGCAAAGATGTTTGGGCAAAGACAAACTGTTCATCACTTGATGCAAATAATGAAATGCCTACTGCAAAGAAAAGACTCCATTGCCACACACGTTCTGACAAAATCATGAGATATCTTAGAAATTTACCAATATGTACAGTAGCTCCAAATTTTTGGGACTGATTTTACACTGAACTTTTTTCCAAACAGCTTTTATGCAAAATTCTTCGTTAAACAATTCTATGATTGAAGCAACTTGTGAAGAAATTCGAAAGGGATTAGTAACTCTAGTCTTAAGAGAAAGACTTGAGGATTTTGATGATAACGCATTTGATAAAGTAACTACAAAGCTATTTGATGATTACAACTGTTATCTGCCTGATTGCTATGACAACCCTATACTTCTTGGCAGAGTATTAAAAGATCTCTTTGGCAATTCCAATGTTATAGTAGAATCAATTACACATTCTCTGTCAGAATTGGCTTATGAGGAATCAATATCTGGATTTCTTTACAATTTAGGGGTTAGTTCAGAACAAAGAACAATGTTTGTTAATTAGTACAACAAATGAGGTCTTCAAAAACTAGGGTATTCTGTCTCTATGAGTTAGCAATGGTTACCGTCTGTTATCCACTGATGTGCCTGCAAGGATATTGACACTTACTGCAGATCCTAAATCAAAGGGGTCAATATGCCGTTAGGTACTTGAGAGTAGATTATCATTTGAGAACGTGGCTGTGATACTGGGATCAAATTGTTGTTTCAGACATAGAGTATTTTGTGTAAATGCCTGACCTGTTGAATCTGGAGTGCCCTGTTCATTGATTAAGATTGGATTGGAACTAGCTGGACAAACATTGCCTGTAGAACCGCCACCAAACCCATTTACAGTATTGCTGCGCATCAAAAATGTAGCACCAACAGTACCGGTTGAGATGAATTGCGCTTGGAAGTTGGCAGATGTATGAGAGCTATTTGTATCAACATACCAGCTGCTATACGGTATTGAAGCATCTCGTATCTGTATTGAACTGACAGAAACAAGTACATCTCCGTTGTTTCGGATTGCTGCTGCACCCCATGCAACATTGTTACTATTTGTAGCGTTCACCCACATCTTGATACCTTGACTTGAAATAGACTGTTGCTGTGCTCCAGTCTGGAAGAGGCTTGTACCGTATAACACAACACCTGTTCCCAAAACTACAGAAGCGACCAAGATAATCAGTGTTGTCAAAACTACGCTGATTGCCTTTCTGTTCTTTGCTCTGGTTGGAAAAATTTTTTGTTCAGTAGAGTCTTGGCTAACTTTTAATGTATCAAAATAGAAAAAATCTTTTGCTAATGACTTGCAGATCATTTCACAGGATACGGATGTTTCCACACTATCTCAAATGAATTTTTTCTGTCATCTTGATAGAAATGAGCATAAACTATGGCATCATTATTCTCGCCAAGCAGAACGGTCTTGCTTTTTTTGTCGGCCATTATGACGTAATCTGATAGCTCGGGATAAACTTGCTTTAATGCTCCTAGGAATTCGGATCTTGATTGTTGATCCTGTCCGCCTTTGGCATGCTCAATACCGTTGCTAACAAGCTTGTCAACTAGGATTCTTTGATTTTCACGTGGATCTGTATAGGTGGTTTGTAGTATATTTTTCAAGAAATTTGAATTTGATGCAGGACCGTATATGGATTGAGCAAAGGCATGGGGGGAAAACATACTTCCAAATATCATAGCTACTCCCAATATTGAAAATGCCAGTGCAAATCTTGAATTTTTATTCACAGTGAAATTGCTGAAATTTTCCATAAAAGACATGTGGAAAATTGTTCAGCACAAAATTTGGAGAATTTGTAAGGGAGCGATTTGAACGTCATGATGTCTGTTTAACAGACATATTGCCATGTATATCCAGAAAATCTAAAATTGATATAGTAAATGGAAAATGGAAAAAATGACCTGGAAACGTTAGAAGAGATGTGGAATACAATTGAACAGTTTGGAATTAATCGTGAGATCTTTGAAAAGAGTAATCCTACTTTTGAGCAGATAACAGAATTATATCACTTAATAAAGAAAGTTAGGAAAAACACATAGTTATTTCCATTCTTGGAAGGAGAATCTTTTATGAAACTTTGTGCAAACATTGTAGATATCTTTGTCACACAGATGGGGTATGACTAGTATAGTTGTATTTGTCACAGCACTTGTTCTGGTTACCGTTCTCCTTGCAAACTATGCATATGCAGATGATAGTAATACCAGTAACGGAACCGACACCTCATCTGGTTCTGATGGTTCAACAACAGATTCCTCCAGTCAATCCTCGTCAAGCTCTACTTCGAACATAAGTGAGTCATCTACTGGTACAATTACCGATACTGGTACAGGGAATACGGTATCTTCTAATACATCTTCTAGCTCAACAAGTTCTTCTGACACAACGAACTCTACTGATACAACAATTATTGATGGCACAAATTCAACTAGTAGCGATAATTCCACAAATAACTCCACAAATGACACCAGCATAATAACTGGACCATCTACACAAACTAACTATACCAATCACATCCCACACTTGTTTCCAACCATTAACTATTTAGCTCCAAAAATACTTCACCATTTAACATTGCACAAAAATGTGCCCAAACATGATATCTCTAATCCAAAAGGTCCCATACAACTTGATACCCTGGTAACCAAGGCCAATGTGATAGGAGAAGTTGACGTGCAAAAGACTTCAAATCAAACCTTGCTTGGATTTTCAGGAGAAGGATATGTTGCAAAGAAAATAATCTCAACTAACAATCTTAAGGGATTTTCATTGTCAACTTGGGTTAAACCAGATTATACCAAGGGCTCTGCACAATTTACAATAGTAAGCAAAGAGAATGCCTTTGTTTTGGGTATAAATAATGATATCAAACCCTACAAGACCGCTCAGTTCTCTATATTCAACGGAATAAAATGGATTACAATCCAGTCCACAACCCAAATTGATGATCAGAAATGGACACATCTTGCAGTTACTTTTGATGGAAATACATCAAGTATCTATGTAAATGGAAAGCTAGAGTCAAGTGTACAGATAGAAGGAATTCCTAGCTATTCCACTGATGGACTGCTTGAGACAATTCATGTGAAAGTAATATCTTCAGATTCAAGTCTGGTGGTGGGAGCATATCAAGACAGTGTTCGTGGAGTTGTATTGCAACAATTCTCCGGCCTAATCAGCGATCTAAAATTGTATAATTTATCTCTAGACCACTTGTTTGTTGAAAAGATTTCTCAGACAAATGTGCCAAATACATGATGTCTTTCTTGTTATCTATTGATAATAAAGAATCTTGATACTGAGATGAATTGATGCAACTATCAAATTGAAATTAAAAGAAAAATATGAAAAAATTTGTTAGGAGATGATCATTATTACTTAAAGCTCAACTCTCCAGTTTTATCGTGAATTGCCAAATAGTAATCGGTCTCGTATCTTTTGGGCATCATGCTTTGTCATTCCTGTTACGATAGGGAATATCTTTACTTGAGCACTAACAGGAGTAGTATTCTTGATATATTGTTGCTTTATGGTGCCGTCAGAATTTAGCCAGTACTTTGGCATTCCTTTTGCTTCTGCAAAATGCATGCCTGTTACACTCCAAATACCCGCAACCAGGAGAAGAACTCCTAAACCACCCAATAGTTTTGTTTTTATTTCATCTTCACCCCCTTTTTCCTCAATTGAAAATGGTAAACCAAATTTTGCATAAAAGAGGTTTGGAAAAAAGTTCTAGCGTGAAATCTGTTCAACAAATTATAAATTGGTTTGTAGAGTCAAAAACTAAAATCACACTCAGTATTAAGAAAATTACTGTATCTTGTTTTTGTCATTGAACTATTTTGATTTAAATCTTGCAGTTCTATTGTAGTAACAGTATATTATCAGAGCGCTGACTTGTAGTTGACTGAGAATTTCTCAAACCTTTTCCGCTGTTAGACCAAACCTGATCGAACAACAACTTCATGGTATAAATCAATGAAGAACAGTCAGTACGAATTACCAGCATTTCCTGCTGATGCGAAAAGTCGCTTTTCACAAATAATATCAATTCAGAGTCATCTTTTATTACAAAACACAGGGAATTGTCTATCTCAAAAGGAATCTTTCTAATTGATGTCCTTGATAGTCCCTTGAAGATATGTGTGGACTTGTCAGAGCACGAAGTAAGGAATCTAATTTCTGCTTGAGAATCACGTAATAAATCAAGTGATTCAGAATAATAGAGTTTGACAAAAAATTTCTCAGGTCCTAGTACCAGTAAACTCTTTTTGGCATCCGAGAACATCTCGTTTATCCTACTAGTAATGGCGTTCTGACCTTTTATCATCTGAAACCTTTCATCTGAAGCTTTGGCTTCCTTGATAAAGACAGGAATTTCCTGCCAGAGATCTACGATGCTGTTCTTTTCTATTTGTAGTGTCTTAACTTTTTCAAGCTCGGATTCAATTAAGACATTAATTGCTTCCACTATTGGAAGGGACGAAAATTTAGTTGGATGATCAAATGTAGAAAAAACAATTCCCATGTTTTGAAGGGTAGTTAGGATACGATAAGTTTCAGTTCTTGCAACTTTCATATTCCTGCTTATTTCAATCGCTGTCTTAGAGCCATATTTTCCAAGATAAATGAATATTTTGACCTCATTTGGTGTCATGCCAAACTTGTACAGTTGCGTCTTTATCTTGTCAAAGGGGGGTTTGTACTCATATAATACAGAATCAGGAGTGGAATCTAAAAATGAAAGCAGCTGTTTGTCTTCATTCATGGATACAGACTACTCCATAACATAACTATTGATTGCAATACTTGTGGTATTAAGATCTGATTTTTTTGCATTGAAAAAAATACTAATTTTTTCTATAAAAGAGGTTTGGAAAAAAGTTCTACAATGATATTATATGGCCTGATAATGACAGCCAGTGATAGAAAATTATGCATATACAAATTGATAGATTTCTACAACCATGGTTATCCATAAGGTCTATTTTCATCAAGATAGGGATGGGTTGCATGGTATCTAGCTTGGAGATTCCACAATGTTAAACCAAGAAGATTTGATGAGCAGAATCACAAAGGTAAGAAATCTGAGGGAAGAGTGTTTCAAATATCTTGAAGACTCCTCGCAGGAGATGCTTGCACACCAACTCATCTTTAGCATAGCAAAACTATCCTCTGAGAAGATGGGGCCTGTCAAGCTTGGAGAGATCGCACAGGATATCTTTTCAATCTCAGACAAGGCAAAGCAGGATAACATTCGTCTTACGATAGAAAAGACTCTGTTAAAATGCGGAATTGTCGAAAAGCTACGCTATGCGCCAAACGATGTAAGGTACATCCTGACAGGATACAGGTTTCAGAAGACAAAAAAGATTGAAACCTTCAGGGGTGATACTGGAGAACCAATAGGCGAGGTCTTTGAGCTGCCAAGGTCTGCATGGCCAATTCCAGATGAATATTTTGTATTACGGTCTAAAAAGGAAGGATTTGTTGAGGCATTAAAAAAAATTAACTCTGACTATGATTCTGGAAAGATACCAAAGGGCTCATATGAAATTTTATTGCATACTATGAACGAAGACATCAGCCGTCTTACAAAGAAAATAGAGACCAAGTACGGCGAGCTAGAAGATCTGGTGGGAAAATAAATTGAAACCAAGGTCATTTCTTCTAATCCTGGCATTATTTGGTATCATGCTTGTTCCACTTTTATCTTATGGACAAACAGCGCCAGTACCTCCACCTACAGTAACTTTGAAAGTAAGTTATGCAAATGATACTGCCCAGTCATATTCTGTCACGTTAAACCCGCAGCAAAAATACACCATATCTCAGAGCTACTCATGGGTGCGGGACTCGAACAGTAGATTCAATCTACAATCTTATTCCATTGACAATACCCCATATCAAACAATAGAACGTGTTGCTAGGGGAAACTTTACCTTGGATATTCCAACTGATTCTAGCCATTCTGTTGTATTTTTTGCAGTGCCACAATATCCTATTGAAGTAAACGGAACAGATTCAGAGGTCTTTTCTCCACCATCTCCAACAAATGATAATTGGTTTGATCTAACTTCTAATGTAAAAATATCAATACCATATGTAATAAAACAAGATCAAAACTCAAGGAGTCAGCTTGTATTCTGGTCGCTTGATGGTTCCCCAAGTGAACAAATTACAAGGCAAGAGAATGATTCCTTCAGTACACCTACAATAAATGTATCAGGTCCACATATGGTAAATTTTGGATATGTGACTCAATACTATGTCAATGTAATCTCTGAATTTGGCCATGTGACCGGAAGTGGTTGGTATGATTCAGGAAACACAGCAACAATATCTGTGATGCCAAGCCAGGACTTTCCAATAGGTCATGCATTTTCAGGATGGCAAGGCATTACAGGCTCTTCAAATTCTATCGATATCATAGTAGATTCACCAAAAACCCTTACGGCCAACTGGAAGGCCGATTATAACATCGTTATCGTTATTGGAATCGTTATCGCAGGTGGTGCTTTTGGATCTGTTACCATCTACAAGAAACGTAAACCAAGTCGGGTCCTACAACCTAAAGTAGAGACACAAAAAGAGGAACCAGTATCACTTACAATAGAAACTGCCCAACAAAACCAGATAGACAACAATTACGCAAAGGAGCTTTCAAGCTATATCCTTCAGAAATCCCTTGAAAAACTCGACTCGTTAAAGGCCTCAGAAGTTCTGTCTATGCAAAGATATGAGAAACTAAAAGGATTGCTTGCCCAAGACGAGTCAGAAACATAGGATCTTGAGCACAATCCTACAGATATTCTCGTGGTTCGAACGTTCGAAATGAAATAAAATGCAAAACAGGAACAAAAATCAGAAGGTTCGAAATCCTTGCTTAAATAGACTGTAAGGAAAGCAAAAACATGGACAAAAGAATTCCAGCAATAGTATTTACGCTATTCTTACTTTTAGGCTCAACTCTAGTTACCAATGTCAGTGTTCTTGCTACAGATGGTGGCAGTTCTGCCCTGGAACTGGTTCTAAACCAATCCAAGGCAGAGGCAGACCAGGCAATTGCCAATCTGCAAAATGCTGGTCTTGCCCTACCAAATGAGACAAATTCAACGTATGCTCAGGCACTGGTAGAATATCAGAATGCAACAAGCTCCATCAATGTAGACCTTTCCGGGGCAAAGATGCATGCGCTCAAGGCAATGGACCTGTTTACAAATACCATACAGCTAATTCAAGGGCAGCAAAATAGCACCTCAAACGATGCAAATCTAATGGCTACACTAGTACAGAACATAACAGATTCTCAAAACAATGCAGCACAGATTCGTGCCCTTGCCCAAACAAATGGGATATCAACCTCTATCTTTGCAGATTATGATACAGCAATAAATGCAGCCAACACTGATGTTGCAAATGGCAATTTCCAGTCTGCATCACAACAGCTTTCCATTGCTCAAAACTTGCTTGACAAGATATACCAACAATTACAAATCCAAGCACAAGATAGCCTTGATTCTAGGGCGAATCATTTCCTTGATACTACCAAGGCAACACTATCCAATATGATTGATAACGCAAAATCTCTTGGTCTCTCCCAATCTACAATAGATGCTCTTCAAGGTGAGCTTGATAAATTACAGGGTGTCAAGACCACAAGTGAAATAATTGATACTACAAACGAGTCAAGCCAACTTCAAGATACTACAGATCAATACAACAATCAAAGAGTAACCAGTTTTGATAAAGAATCATCAAAGATACAACAAGAGATAAATGCACTACAAGGGATGGCAGACCAAAACAATTTGCAACTTGCAGGTTTTGTACAGTTACGCCAGACACTTGATGACATAAAACAAAAGATAACAAACGGCCAGACAGATGATGCAGCATCAGAACTCGAGCAGGAAGATTCTCTTTTGGCAGGCATGAATGACGTTGTAAATGGTGTACCTTCGATAATGAATGACATTAACGCCACAAGAAACATGTCACAAACACTCCAGAGCAAGGCTCAAGCACAAGGTGATTCTGATTCTCTTAACAACATTGATCAGGCAAATCAATTGCTTGATAGTTCATACGCAACTGTACTCAATGCTACATCCTCAGATGATCTAAAATCAGTACACGATATGCTTTCGCAGGCACAAAACATCCTAAATAATGTAAATGATGTCCTCAGCAGTTCAAATCAGCAATCAAACAATCAAACAAATAGTACCGAGAGTAACCCCACTAACAGTACCATCTCGAACCAGCCTAGTGATAATTCAACAAATAGCTCTACAAATGGTACAGATCAATCCACATCCCCCTAATGCCAATTCAACTGGATAAAACACTCGATAACCTCTTCTTGATGCCGTATAGAATTATACCATAACGCAGGGTCGTCTTACCAGCTAATATCGTAAATACATCAGTGATTTCTATTTTTGGAAATGTCATAAAAATAATTTTCAAATTAATTTAGCACAAAAACTCATGGTTCGATGGTTCGAACCAAAAATTACGCACAAAATATTGTACTGGCGAAAGAATTTCATACCGTATTCGAAATCCTTCCTTATCTAATTAGTGTTCTATACTAGAAAGTGAAGATGGCATACAGAAACACCTTGCAAATCATCGGTGACATCCTGGAAGTAGCCCATGAACACGGCATGGAGGGTGCAAACGCATCAAGGCTACTTACAAAGGCAAACCTGTCATACAAGACCTACCAGGGATTTGTAAACAGGTTGCTCCAGTCAGGTCTCCTAAATATGGTGCAACTTGACACCGAAAACAAGGCCTATGTCCTGACAGAAACTGGAAGGACATATCTTTCAAAATACGAAGAGTTTGAATCCATGGCATCTTCTTTAGGCTTGTTTACTTCCTAGTTTTTCCAGTAGACACAAATAATCCTTAAGAATTTCTGATTTGATTAGCAGTTGATGAGCAGAAGCCGGAAATTAATCTTGAGCCTTCTGTTTTCATCGATTTTTCTTGTCTTCCAACCAATAACTCAATCAGTTTATGCAGAGTACAAAGAGCTAAACTTGGAGATAACTGTCTCACAGGACAACACAAGGGTGGTAGAGCAGATAAACCCAAGGACTATTGTTTCAACAATCATGATTCAAGCCATCTCTTCTGATATATCACATGTTCTGGCAACGGATCAAGACAATACGGTGCTTGCAACATCACAATCTGGAAATATGATAAGAATTGATACACTGGGTGCGGCTCATGTAACACTAATCTATAATGCAAATATAATAACAAAAAATTCAGGTGTTTGGGCAATCAACTATAACAGCAGCAACATCGAGTCTACAGTGATTCTTCCAGCAGTATCGGATATTGTTTCAGTAAATAACATTCCAAACGATATCAGTGGTGATAAGATTACAATGCCAGCTGGTCAGGTATCAATAAGCTATGTTACCAGAACCGTAACTGAGAATACATTTGCAGCAACGTGGAATGGAACAAGCTATGCTGTAGATGTAATCTCAGCATCAAAGCTTGAAAAATTTAGCTTTGATCACAAAGCCAAAAACATTGCATTCACACTAGATGACCAAGCTCCAGCCCTTGTAATTTTGCCAAAAACTTTGCTTGGAGATCAGTATACAGTAACCCTAAATGGAAACCCAACCCAATTCAAGGATTATTATCAAAACACAACCTATTCATGGATGAGAATCGATCCTTCATCTAGCGGTACTATAAAGATAACAGGAACAACTGTTGTCGTTCCAGAATTTATTTCTGTGTCAATATTGGTCTTTACAATATCTGTGATTATTTCCTTGTTTATACTTTCACGAAGAGTACAATGGCATAGTCATTGAATTCTCTCAAGCAATGAATTCAGCAACCTCTTGTTAGTAGAGATTACGATATCAGGATAACAATTTAGCATCCAACCATTTGTTATCCTATAGAAATTCCAGCTTGCACAATCTGTATTATATTCAAATTTAGAATTGTCTTGTTTCCAACCAAATCCATTTGAGATGCTTACAGCTGGATACTGATGCCCCTTCACAAGTGTAATCTGGTTTGTGCCATAATCTACCTTTATTTGTGCATATAGCGCATTGGGATAAAGATAGATGACATTCTGATGTGCTGTAATGGCCTTGAACTCTGTTTGGGTGACATATTCATTGTGTAGTACTATAACATTTTTGTATTCTTTTAGAATGTAAGGATTTTTGTCAACATCAGCATCAGTTATGACATCAAAGCCAAGAGAGGATAAAACAAGATATGCCTGTCCGCTTGAGACATATAGGCCAAACGGTTTTGGCGGCAATGGCACTGTAAGGCATCTGGTATCACAATGCTTTCCATAATAATAGTAAAAACCGCCTGGTCCATAAGCTGCCTGCGTAAAAATTGGATAAATAACAACAGTATCTGACTTAAAAATTTTTTGTTCTAAAGTTCCTGTTGTTTCTTTTGATTGAGATAAAACAGTTTGTGCCGAGGCTTGATTTGTGTAAGTAATTGTGATTAAAACAAGTAACACTAATGAAAATGATGCTACAAGTTTTATCCGCATTTTTATAGCAATACTTTCAAAAATAAAAAGCGATTTGGAAAATTGTTCAGCACAAAAATTTTCTAAATTTTTTCCAAATTGTTTTGCGATAGAACTTTTTTCCAAACCTCTTTTATGCAAAATTGCATTACAAGTCAACCAATGACAAATAGTAAGTCAATGGTATTTGCAGTCGCAATTTCTGCAATGCTATCAATGTCTCCAATCCTGGTGAATTCAGGGTCATTTTCATTTATGGCATCTGCAACAGACTACAATACACAAGACAATTCAGGTGAGATATACGTTAACGGAACATCTCATGACGGAACTGTTGTTGTCAGCATAGCGTCAAGGACCCCAACTGCAAACGAGTCCTTGCCTATGGTGATATACTTTACAGATCCTAATGGAACAGCAATCGACAACATGCACTATTCTATTACAGCAGACCAGAATGGGAATCAGCTATTCTCATTTCCTCATGTCTTTCTCAATAGAGGCATGACACAACACAATACTCCACCACTTGCTACAAATGATCCTGTCAATGTCCAGGTAACGATACTTGGAATTGGACTCCCATATGAAAGCAAACACTGGACGGGACCTATCGGAGATGTAATTAGTCTCCAAATAGGTACTCCACAACCGTCACTATCAGTCGCCACAGATCAGTCATCATACCATCATGGAGATACTGCAACAATTAGTGCAACACTTCATGGATATGGTCAAGGAGAAAATGTTGGAATAACTGTAACAAATCCATCTGGCGATGTAATAGTATCAAGAACAGTATCTACTGACCAGTCCGGAGTTGCACAAACACAATTCAAAATTCCAGACAGCTATGCTGATGGAACATATGATGTTGTTGCAACTGCTGATGCAGGAGGTATGACATACAAGGATACAACCCAGTTCTCCGTAGAAGGAAGCTTAGCACACTTTACTATAGTATCAGTGCAGGCAACAGATCAAAATGGTAATCCAGTTTCGTCATTTAGCAGAGGTTCAACAGGATATGCAAAGATTACAGTCTCTGCAGATTCTAACCAGACTGCCTTGATAACATCAGACCTCTTTGATGCAAATTCTGTAAGCCTTGGGGTAGGTTCTGTCAAGACAAACCTTGGTGCAGGAGAATCTGAAATGATAGTGTCTTTCTATGTTCCAAAGGATGCTGTAGTAAGTACAGCAACTATCTATGGTGATGCATTTTCAGATTGGCCAAGCAACAATGGTACACCGTTAACTGATGAAGTCTCAAGCTCTGTGGAGATTCAGTAAAGACATGACTCACAGGCTAATCCCTTCTTTTTTTCAAGGAAAATATCTTGCTATTTTAGGATTAATGACAGTTAGTTTGTTATCTTTTGGTCTAGCGCAATCATTTGCTCAAACAATTATTACCTTTGATACAAGTAAAAATTCTTACAAGGCTGGTGACGTGGTCGAAGTAAAGGGTCAGGTAGCAGATTCTCCAAACAAGCTTGTTGCAGTTCAAGTCAAAGATCCTAGTGGAAATACAATAATGGTACGAACAGTCAAGACTGATGAAAATGGCAACTTTGTATTGACATTCAAACTTTCATCTACTGCACATGAAGGAAACTATAACATTATAGCAAATGCAAATGTTAATGGAAACACTGTAACGCAAACAAAGGAAATAACTGCAACTACTGTTGTACCAGAATTTAGTTCAATGGCATCTCTTGTCCTTGTAATTTCCATCGTTTCAATTCTAGTCTTGTCTGTGAAAATTAGACCAGGCTTGAAAATTTGAAATCTAATAGCTTGCTCTCACCCAAAAACATATCTCCTTGCAAACCATAAAATCAATATTGCCAAGTTTCTAGCAGTTGTGTGTGGATTGTTTGTTCAGAATTGACTATCTTCACTATTGCATCTCGGATAAATACCGAAGGGATACATCCTATGACATTGCAGGCATCAAGCAGCCTATGATGTTCCTCTTCTGTGAGTTTTGTAGAGACAACTCTGTGGTAGACCATGGTAGACATAGGCAGACCAAATAAATTAGCAGCTCTCAAGGCTTGGAAAGAACAGATACTGAATTGATACATCAGCTATTCAAAAATCAAGTACAAGGTATTTTAGAGCAATACCTAATCCTTTCATGATCTTTTTACTTTGTGGGTTTAGGGGTCTAATTAACG
>CAYUTC010000039.1:1953-14397 GCA_964447595.1 uncultured Nitrosopumilaceae archaeon | reverse complement strand
CTTTTACAAATTTGCCATCAAACCAAACAAATTTTGGGACAAAAGAATTCATATAAAAAATCAAATCTGTCTATAATTAATCTATTTCTACCAAAACCCCATGCTTGGAAATTTCATCCCAAGTACCCTGTAGGTAAGATCTGGGGCATTGGCAAATTTCTTTACAACGTCCCAATTCTCATGAATTATTTTAACTACTTCGGGTTCAACATATTTTTCCCAATCTGAGTCTGCGCCCATCGCAGCTTCGAACATTTTTTGTTTGACAGATGATGCAGATGTCTCCTTTCTTTTACCAACCTTTGGATGAAGACCATAGAGTCTTAAAACAAATGCTTCTGCCTTGTCTCCTGTATAGGTAAAGTAGTCTGTGTTGGTACCGTCTAGGATCTGTCTTTTTATTTTCCATGAATAGGGCGAGATTAGGGGCGGCATGTATTTTGCAAATGGTGCATAAAATGTATAGTTTGAAAGAACAGATATCGAGTCGCCAAATACAGCTTGGAGCATCTTTTTTCGCAATTCGTAACTGAAGGGAAAGCTTCTGCTGTTGATCTCTTTTCCCTTCCACATGAAGATAACTGGAAGGACTTTGACTTTGTTGGTGCCATTTTTTAATTCATTAATTATTTCTACATGTGCTTTTGTGACAGGATTCAAGTGAGCTAAGTAAATCGCGGTACTCAATTCTCTTTTTTATTTATCTGGGTATATTTCAATCCTTAAGGGTCTGCTGATGGTATACACAATCACAGAAAATGGGGACGATGGGACTTGAACCCACGACATCCAGCGCCCGAGGCTGGCAGTCTACCAAGCTAACCTACGTCCCCGTAGATTGGCCAGAATAATAGAATATTATCTTTTCAAATAAAATCGGACTATCCGTAAGATTCGTATTTTATTTCAAAGCTCTTGTCAGGTCGCTTGTTTCTCTCAGTTACAAATCCTTTTGGTGTTAATACATCAAGACATCCATCAATTGTTCCCTGCCAGCCGCAGATAAAAAACACAGTATTGTCCTTTGTAATTTTCTCTCCAACTAGTTTTTCAAGTGGAGACATTCCTCCGTCCTTTGCTTGCAAGAAAGTTTCGACTCTGCCCTTCTGTCCGTTCCATGTTCGATTGAACCATTCATCAGGTCTGCTGACCGTTGCTCTGTATCGAAAATTCCACTTGTCTTTACCACGATCTAAGCTTTCTTCCTCGAGACGAGTAAGCTCTTCCCTGTAGCCAAGCTCGTCTACATAACTTGCGCCGTGAAATACAACTATCTCTCTTTTACTTCCAGTGTCATGTAGATGGCGTGCATAACTTACAAACGGAGCCAAACCGGTACCGCCTCCCAGACAGACAATTCTTCTGTCATCTGGTGTGCCGTCTGGCTTTTTTTCTTCCACAGTAAAGGCGCCAGTAGGTTTTACCCATGAAATCTCATCGCCCTCCTTTGCACTAAACAAAACTGTTGTAAGACGACCAGGTAATGGTTTTCTGACCCATCTGATGTAAAGCTCAATGTGTTTTCTGTTTTCTGGATGTGACGCAATTGAATATGCTCTTCTGATAACTTTGTTCTCCGCTGGTACATGTGCACCCAGTGTTACAAACTGGCCTGATTTGTATTGAGGTAGCTCTCCCTCCTTCGGTGTAAATCGAAAAATTGCTAAATCTTCTTTTTGAATTTGAATGTATGAAACTATTGCTTTGTTTTCTACAACCACGCGGAAAGTTCAATTTGCATAGTTAAATATCTTATGCTATTTTGGTCAAGCTATTTCTTGTTTACACTAAACGTTAATAACCGCACAAAAAAAGTTAATGCAAATCAGATTCTTATTCTGATTACATCGGGCCGGTCGTCTAGCCTAGTAGGATACGCCCTTGGCATGGGTGAGATCGTGGGTTCAAATCCCACCCGGTCCACCTTCTTTGTGAATTGAGACAGGTCACAGTCCGTCACTCCTGTCAGCTACCTTTTTTTCAACTACTGCATTGTTGTTTGGCAGTGCAAAAAGTGATTCCATAAAACCAATATGTGAAGAATGTGGTCTTTTGGTTGTTATTCTGTCTTTGCTAGCAATGGACTGAAAGGTTGATAGTTTTGTAAAGACATGTAAAAAATTCATATCTCCATCTACCAATAAGAACTGTCGCATTTTGTTTGGTTGTTCAACATGCTTAATACCAATGTAAAGCCTCACTTTGTATGGCAAAAGCCAAAGCAAAATCAAAAGCAAAGTCAAAAACAAAAACTAGAAGATAAAATCAATTGACCTTAGATGGTCTCTTTCCTTTTTCCCAAAAATAATTTTAAATGTACTCACGAATAGAGATTGGCAATAACCAACAAATAGAATTTGTTAAATCCTTGTAAAACTACAACATATGATGAGCCTTTATGATATTTGCAATGAAATAGATTGTCATCATCCGCGATATGATCATCATCCCCATGGCTATTGCGTCCATTTAAATTCTGATGAGAAAAAGTGCGTTTGCAAGCGCTTTATGCCATAAATCCTCCAATCTTTTGACATATTACAAACTTATCTAAAGTGAGATACTGATAATTTTTGTCCAATCTTGAGATCTTTTTGAGCCTTAACTTTTTTGATTGCCTCTTCAAAGTGTTTCATGGTAACTTTGACCCCTTCGGTTTTCGTCTCTATTTCCTTTGGATCTGGATACTTGTCAATTAACTCGTTTATCACAATTGATGCAGCAGTATTTGCAATTGCAGCAACGTCAGCACCGCTAAACCCATCTGTAGACTCTGCAATCTTTTCAAAATTGACATGATCTGAATTGACATCATCTGCAGTTCCACCCTCGATGTCAATTGGAATCCCACGTGAGCTAATCTCCAGTATTTTGAGTCTCCCAGACTTGTTTGGCATTGGCACCTCTACTATCTTGTCAAATCGCCCAGGCCTAAGTAATGCTCTGTCTATCATATCTGCCCTGTTTGTTGCAGCAATTACTACCACTCCGTTTAGGCTCTCAATGCCGTCAAGCTCAGTCAATAGCTGACTGACGACTTTTTCAGTGACCACGCCATTGCCTGACTCTCTCATTGGTGCAATTGAATCAATCTCGTCAAAGAATATGACACATGGTGAAGCTTGCCTTGCCCTTCGAAATACCTCCCTTATTCCCCGCTCTGACTCTCCAACCCACTTTGATAAAAGCTCAGGGCCCTTGACAGAAATAAAATTAGCTTCACTCTCTGTCGCAACAGCTTTTGCCAAAAGGGTCTTACCAGTTCCACTTGAACCATAAAGTAAGATTCCTCTTGACATCCTGTGTCCAAGACTTGAATAAAGTACAGGATATTTCATTGGCCACTCGACAGCTTCTTGTAGTTCTAGCTTTACATTTTCTAGCCCTCCAATTTCGTCCCATTTTATTTCAGGTTTTTCAATATAGACTTCGCGCATCCCAGCTGGTGTGACTTCGCGGAATGCAAACTGATAGTCTTCGTCGTTAACAACAAGCTTGTCAAGTGTTTCGGTTGGAATCTTTTCATCTGCCAGATTTATTTCAGGCAATAGTCTTCGCAAACACTTCATTGCAGCTTCTTTGCATAGATATTCCAAGTCTGCACCCACGTATCCATGACTTACTGATGAAATTTTTTCAAGGTCAACATTTTCAGCAAGCGGCATGTTTCTTGTATGTATCAAAAGTATCTGGTGTCTTCCCTTCTTGTCCGGTATTCTAATTTCGATTTCTCTGTCAAACCTTCCAGGCCTTCTCAAGGCAGGGTCCAGTGCATTTGGCCTATTTGTTGCCGCAATTACAATTACCTTGCCCCTTCCCTCCAAGCCATCCATTAGTGATAGCATTTGGGATACCACCCTTCTCTCAACCTCGCCTGTCACCTCCTCACGTTTTGGAGCAATGGAATCAATTTCATCAATGAAAATAATAGAGGGTGCTTTCTCCCGCGCGTCCTTGAAAATTTCTCGCAGCCTTGCTTCGCTTTCTCCATAGAATTTGCTCATTATTTCAGGTCCTGATATGCTAAGAAAGTTAGCATTGCTTTCATTTGCAACAGCTTTTGCCAAAAGTGTCTTGCCTGTGCCAGGTACTCCAAAAAGCAAGACCCCTTTTGGTGCCTCTACTCCTAGTTTTTCAAAAATCTCTGGATGTCTTAGTGGCAGCTCTATCATTTCCCGAACCTTTTTTATCTCATCTGAAAGGCCTCCAATATCTTCATATGATACCTGTGGAACCCCACGCAGAGTCTCTCCTTTCTCGGCAACGTGAAATAATGTCTTTGAAGTTACAAGTACAGCATCCGCAGCAGGAGTCACTCCAATGACCTGAAATGTTAGCCTGCCACCAAAGTAAGGCACCATGACATTATCACCTTTAATCAAAGGAACACCTTCAAGTGAATCTGCAATATATCGCTCATCAAGTGGCGGAATAGAATCTAGTGGTGCAACTAGAATTTTGTCAGCAATAACTGTTTTTATCTTGGATACTGTGGAAGTATCTCCTATTGCGACACCAATATTGTTTCTTCCAAGACCATCTATTCTGATAATTCCTTTTCCTTCATCAGATGGGTACAGTGGAAGGCATTTTGCAACGGATCGTCTCTTTCCTTTGATCTCTAAAATGTCACCAGTTGATACTCCAAGGGATTCCATTGATTCATAATCAATTCGTGCTATTACTCTACCAACATCACGAGTATATGCTTCAAGTATCTTTAGCGGCAGTGCATTTTTGCTTATGAATTTGGTCAGTTACCCTCTACCTTATACCTTTGTTATCCCTTTTGTTTGCATTATTCATAATTATCCTATAAACTTGTTATGAAATGGATTTTTCGATAAAAGATGATCTAAAATAAGACTATGGTGATACTCTAGATCCGTCGAATCCTATGTTTTACTAGAATTTTGGACCGTAAAATAGAACGCCACAATAGAGAACCCCCACCAGTCCACAGTCCGGTATTGTGGAGTTCTTTTCGAGGTTCCAGATTTTAGTACATTATTGTTAAGAAACTTGTAAGACTCGGAAGAAGAATTGTAGCTGGCTCGATGGGACTAGGGACCATCTCGTACTATTTTTGCGCCCACTTGCATAGAATAACGAAATTTTGATCAGATTTTTTCAAATAATTTCACGATAAGAATTTCATTGCTTAAGTCTGATCCTGTAGATCACAATTATTGATGCAAAGCTAATTAACAAAATCGGAATTGCAAAAGGAAATTCTGGAACAGATACTGTATTTTGTTCTGCAAAAACCCACCCATTCCCATCAAATTGCCATGTTCTAGAATCGCCAAAAGTGTCGTTTAATGATGGCGTCACGAAACTGTATGGCTGACCGTTATAATAATATGTTATAGAAAAGGATTCATTTACTGTGTTGAAGGGTAACGCTTCATCTGCTACAGAAAAAGTGTAGTCACAGCTTTGGTATGGGCCGAGCTTAACTGTATCTGCACTGCCATCAAATTGTTGAATTTCAATTGCCTCATCTAACCTGTTGTATACAGTAAACCATTGCACACCAGAATAATGAGCCGACGCGCATGGTTTGGTACTATTGTATATCTGATGAAGCGGTTGACAAGGAGAAGTACCCAGAAAATATTCGCATAGGACTTTATGCGTTGGAACCAAATTTTCCAAACAATTGTGGCTATAAACAGGCGGGCCTATTCTGTTACATGACATATTATCAGGAGCCAGAACATACGGACTGCTAAGTTCCACTTGTGTTATTATGACTGGTGGTAATTCTTTATCTGCAGAGACTGTTCTGCCATTTGTAAATAATGCGATCATAATGATTGCAATACAAATCAAAATTTTATCACAATAAGACATAAGTTTACTAAAAATAAATAGGAAGGTAGATGTTTCAAGTTTTCTGATGATTATTGTTACAAAAAAAGGTCAAATCAGCCCACGCTGTCTTTACCCAATACAAAAGATGGGATCTACCGGATCTGAACGGTATGCTACAGATTTTTTGAAAATTAAAATAAAAAATTGGGAAAAAGGTTTTTGGTTCCACCCAAATCACCTTATGATTTTACGTAGCGGACAGACCAGTGTCTCAATCCACTGTGGTAAAAATTCCACCCGGTCCACTTTTTTCAAATCATCAAGTTACTGTTATAGTAGAAGATAACATAGGTGCAAGCGGATCAATGTCTTTCAAATTATCCCAGACAAACGTTTCAATCTTGTAAGTCCCGCCGGCATGTGGTGTCCAGGAAATAGCTGCAGTTAGGGTCTGGTTGCTAACAAGCGAGCCTGTGGCATAATTTAGGTCAGCAATTGTACCA
The DNA here is from genome assembly GCA_964447595.1 of uncultured Nitrosopumilaceae archaeon. Lineage (GTDB taxonomy): Archaea > Thermoproteota > Nitrososphaeria > Nitrososphaerales > Nitrosopumilaceae > Nitrosotalea. The sequence goes on along the minus strand of CAYUTC010000039.1, from coordinate 8,077 downwards.
TCATCTTTTACTATCTGAACAATGTAGGCCCAGTCAATATTCTTTCCACTCACATTTTGGAGCGATGTCTGCAAGTTAAGCTGCTGGCCTACTACCGGAGATGGAATGTTTTCACCAAGAGAATTTACTATCTTAAAATTAGAAACGGAAACTTCGCCATATCCAAATGCCGAATTAATTCCAGTTATGATAAATGCAAAAACAAACAAAAGCAAGATCTTCATTGCCACGATTCTTCTATTCTTAGATTTAAATTATCCCAAGAAGTAAGGCCCGCATGTCCGAATCTAGAGAAACTATCTACATCGGAAAGAAGCCTCTGATGGCGTATGTTACTTCTACGCTCATACAGTTGGCAAACCAACCGAAAATATCTATCAAGGCAAGAGGTCTCAGCATTGGTCGTGCAGTCGATGTCGCTCAGATAATTGCACGCAAAACAGAAAATGCTGGATACTCTATTGGAAACATCAAGATTGGATCAGAACAGCTTCAGTCACAAGATGGACGCTCTAGGAATGTTTCTACCATAGAAATAGAAGTAAAGAGAAACACTTCTTAGACAATGCCTTGACAAACATCTTTCTTTTTTGTTTTCAACTATGATTTTGTTGTATACTTGTGTTCCATTTTTTTGAACTTTGACAACTCTACAATTTCGTTGAACTGATCAAAGTTAACAAGATTTTTTCCAAGTTTTGACGTGGTGCCAGTTTTCTTTAATTCCTTGAGAATTTGTAGGGTGGCAAATGTGTTGGCATAGAGCACCGAAAGCGGGTACAAAACAAGATTGAAACCCATCTTGTGTAACTGGCTGGAAGAAAGCAGTGGTGTTGCGCCACCCTCTATCATATTTGCGACAAGTGGGGCATCAATTGCTTTTCCTATCTTTTTCATCTCTTCAACAGACTTTGGTGCCTCGATAAAGATTGCATCTGCACCAATGTCCTTGTACAACAATCCTCGTTTGATGGCAGCATCAAGCCCTTCGCTTGCCCTTGCATCTGTTCTTGCTACTATGACAAACTCTTTGCTCTTCCTTGCATCAAGTGCTGCGCGAAGCTTTTCAGCATACTCTTCTTTTGCAACTACCTCCTTGCCAGACATGTGACCGCATCTTTTGGGCCATTTCTGGTCTTCCAAGAAAATTCCAGAAGCTCCTGCATTTTCTAATTCGTTGACTAGCTTCCAGACACTCAATGGATTGCCATATCCAGTATCTGCATCTACTATGACCGGAACCGAGACAGCTTTGCAGATTCTCCTGGCGTTTTCTACAGTTTCGGTGGGACCAATAAAGCCATAGTCAGGCATGCCAAGCAATGTGGCAGATGTACCATAACCGGTTTGAAACATTGCTGCAAATCCTGCCTTTTGTGCAATCCTGGCAGTTATTGCATCGTAAACTCCGGGAAAAACAAGAGGTTTTGACTTGTCATAGACTAGTCTTCTAATGCTTGTCAACTGTCGCTATACTGTTATACAATTATTTATTGCTTAATCGACTTTGATCTCTTTGCCCTGTGACTTTTTTTCTACACTTTCTATCTTTTTTAGCTCGGACTCTAGAAATTTCTTGTATCGTAGGGTTTCGTCTTTTGTCATGTATGCAATATTTGAGCTAAGGGAATTGCCTATGGATGTTAGGCGCTCTAGCAGGTCCATTGCTACAAATTTGCCCACGTTTCCCACCCTGAAGATTACATCCAGTTGATTCTTGACTATCCTGTCCATGGCTTCAAGATCTTCTGAAACTGCTCGACCCCTTTTGGTAATTTGGTACTTGCCATCCTTGGTTTCTTCTATCAATCCTTCATCGAGCAGCCTTCCAAGCAGCGGATAGATAAGACCAGGAGATGGTTTCCACTTGCCGTCACTTTGGGCAACAGCAATATCGATTATTTCCTTTCCAGTACTTGGGCTCTTTTTCAAGACCTCTAGGATAAAGTATCTGGAAAATCCACGAGGAATTGAACTTCCAACTCTCTGAATCCATTCTGAAATCATCACTAGTGATATCGCTAGCGATATATATTAACAATTCGATTAAAAGTTCTGCTGCATAGTCGGCTGATTTTTAATTAAAATTCGTAAGACACATTTATGAAGGCTGAAAAGGAAGATGTCGAACAATGGTGAATAGCGTTGAATGCGATCTTTTGATCGTAGGCTCTGGCCTTGCTGGGCTAAGAGCAGCGATCCAGGCCGCAAAAACTGCTCCTTCAATCAAGATAGCTGTAATTGCAAAAACACAGGTGATGCGTTCACATTCTGTTTCTGCAGAAGGTGGAACAGCTGCTGTTTTATATCCTGAAGATGGTGACACAATCGAGTCCCACGTTTATGATACAGTCAAAGGAAGTGACTTTCTTGGAGATCAAGATGTAATTGAAAGGCTGGTAAATGATATGCCAAACGAAGTCTACCAGCTAGAGCACTGGGGCATGCCATGGTCAAGAAGGGAAGACGGAAGAATCGGCCAAAGAAACTTTGGAGGATATAGTTTTCCGCGAGCTACATTTGCACAAGACAAGGTTGGATTTTATGAAATGCAGACTCTGTATGATACATGCCAAAAATTTAACAACATTGAATTTTTCAATGAATGGTTTGTAACATCGATACTCCATGACGGCCAGAGATTCTGCGGCATTACTGCAATAGAACTGGCAAGTGGTACCTTTTACACATTTAAAGCAAAAGCATTGATAATTGCTTCTGGCGGTGCAGGACGGGTATACAGCTTTTCTACATATGGATTTTCTTCAACACCTGACGGGCTAGATATGGCCTACAGGGCTGGCATGGCATTAAAGGACATGGAATTTGTACAATTTCATCCAACTGGAATATTGCCGTCAGGAATTCTTATTACAGAAGGTGCAAGAGGTGAAGGCGGCTACCTTCTAAATAAAGATGGAGAGCGTTTCATGAAAAAATATGCCCCAAGCAAGCTCGAGCTTGCCTCAAGAGATGTCGTCTCACGAGCCATGATCACAGAGATCAATGAGGGCCGAGGGTTCAAACATGAGACAGGAGTAGACTGTCTAAAACTGGACCTGAGACATCTTGGAAAGGAGCTTATCATACGAAAACTTCCAGCAATTAGAGAGATATCGCTCAAATTTTCGGGAATAGACCCAGCAGATGAGCCAGTTGATGTCAGACCTGTCTGTCATTATATGATGGGAGGCATTCACACCAACATCGATGGTGCAACAGAAATTCAGGGCATCTGGGCAGCAGGCGAGGTTGCATGCAACAGTGTCCATGGTGCAAACCGTCTGGGCGCAAACTCTACTGCCGAATGTCTAGTCTGGGGAAAAGTTACAGGAGAGGTGGCAGCAAGATATATCATGGACGGCAAAGCTCCTCCGCCATTTCCGTTACACCTTGTGGCACTGGAAGAAAAAAGAATCTATGATGGAATATTTCGCGGAACTGGAAGTGTAAATCCTTACGAAGTAAGACAGGATCTAACTGATACCATGAATGAAAAGGCGTATGTTTTTCGAAATGAAAAAGATCTTGTAGAGGGACTAAAAAAGGTCAGGGAATTAAGACAAAAGACTTGGAAACATGTAGATGACAAGGCTAAAGAGTATAATACAAACTTTACAAACGTGATGGAACTAGATTCCATGTTTCGTGTTGCCGAAGTAATTTTAATGGGAGCAATCTGGAGAAAAGAATCACGCGGTGCACATGCAAGAACTGACTATCCTGACAGAGATGATAAAAATTTTCTTTGCCACACCTTGTTATATTATGATACCAAAGAGCCTGTCATCAAGACACATCCTGTGACGATCACTAAATACAAGCCAGTGGAGAGAAAATACTGATGGCTGAAAGACTCTCAAACCGCGAAGGCATCAAAGGAATGGCAAACCCGACTCGATATGGACTGGAGCGGGTTGCATACTGGCTGCAAAGACTATCCGGTCTTGGATTGCTTGCATACTTGATTGGACACATTTACGAGACAAGCACAATTGTTAATGGAAAAATTGCATGGGACAAGATGCTTGCACTCACTCAAACTCCAGAGGGCCATCTCATATTGATTATAGTAATTGGAATGAGTGTGTTTCACACCGGAAACGGAATACGACTGATGATAAGTGAAGGTGGAAAGGGATTGGGAAAACCAGGTCAGCCTGAATACCCATACAAGGCATCATCGCTTAACTACAAACAAAGACTTTGCATCTGGGTCTCAATAGCGCTGGCAGCCCTTGCAATGATGTATGGTGCTGCTGTATTGTTTGGTGGTTAAAATGAGAGAAAGCATAATCATGAAAATTCATTATGGGACTGCACTTGGAGCAGTGGCACTGGTGGCAGTGCACATCCTGTTTCGCATGACACAAAAATTTTCTGATTCGTTACAGTACCAAAACGTCATTGCAAATTATCATTTTCTTCCATATGCACTGATGCTCGAAGTTGTATTGGTGTTACTTGCAGTACATGGATTCAATGGATTGCGCGTTATTTTATTGGAGCTAAAACAAGGTGCTGCATACGAGCGTGCAATTAATTATGGTTCTATTGCAGCGATGGCAATTTTGATAGCATACGGTTCAAGGACTATATTGCTGGCAGGCATGGGAGTATCATAGAGATGGCAACAGTTACAGTTCCAAAGGAACAAAAAGTAGAGTCAACTCCAGCTGCAGAACAAAAGACAATAACCCTTAGAATATCAAGGTCCAACTCTGCAGAGCATACCATGCAAAAATTTGACGAGTTCAAGATACCTGTTCAAAAGTGGACTACAGTCTTAGAGGCAATACTTTATGCAAAACAAAATTTTGATCATTCCGTTGCGGTACGATATTCTTGCAGGCAGGCATCATGTGGCTCTTGTGGCATGAAAATTAACGGAAAACCGGCACTTGCATGCTATACAAAAATTTCTGAGCTTGGCTCAAACATAGTTACAGTTGAACCAATGAACAACTTTCCAATAATTCGGGACCTGACAGTGGACTTTAAGCAACTCTTCTCCACCCACAAAAGAATCAAGCCCTTTATCATAAGCGAAGAATCTGAAATAACACCAGGAACAAAGGAATCTATACAGAGTCCAAACGACCTGGAAAAATTCCTCCAGTTCTCCTACTGTATCAAGTGCGGCCTGTGCAACTCTGCCTGTCCTACCATGGCAACCGATACGTCATTTATAGGTCCACAGGGACTAGCACAAGCCTATCGATATGTTGCCGACAGCAGGGACAAGGGAAAAAATGAGAGGCTCAAAATTGTGGACGAGTCCCACGGTGTATGGCGATGCCATTTTGCTGGCTCGTGTAGCCATGTCTGCCCAAAAGGGGTTGACCCTGCCATGGCAATCCAGTTGCTACGGGGTTACATGCTAGGCTTTGGCAAGTAAAAGATCTTAAGGCTTTTTTGGATTCTTGCTAGAATTTACTTGGTTGTTAATTGCCTCTGCCATGAAATGATTTGAAACGTTTACCTTGACATCATTGATGTTGTCTATTTTCAGTAAATTATCGTGGACATCTTGAGCAATCTTGAAACCAAATATTGCTGGACAAAATGGACTGGTTAGGTGCAAATCCACCTTGACTTCAGAACCGTTGATGTCGATGTTATCGACCAGTTCTAGTTCCATAATGGAAACATTGATCTCCGGGTCCACTATTTTTGTAAGCTCGTCGAAAATCTGTCTCCTCAAATCTTGAGATGCCTGAGACATAAATCGAAAAAGCGTCTATGCTATATATAGTTCTGCCGTCAAACAACATTAGGTAAATCTTAAATTAGTTCACGACGAATTATTCATGTCACCAGTTGATGAGGACTGCAATGGCAGTCTGATGTGGGAAGGTTGCCTGACAAGCGTAAAACCAGATAATGCAATTTGTCAAGCTTGTCTGTTGAATGACAGACTAGAGGGATGCAGTTCGTCCCCGACGCACTTGCAAGTGAAGCGATGGTACAGGAATCTGCAACTGGCAGTAATCCTGAAAGTCGATGCAAGCTAGTTGCAATTTGGAGCGAGCCAAAATTGCAGCAGAACTCTATATATAACCATTCTATTTCCTAAATTAATGTACAGGTCGCGACTAACAGGAAAGTTAGATGATATCACACT
>CAYUTC010000039.1:0-1853 GCA_964447595.1 uncultured Nitrosopumilaceae archaeon | reverse complement strand
TTCCTAAATTAATGTACAGGTCGCGACTAACAGGAAAGTTAGATGATATCACACTAGAATTTCTCTCCTCAATATCAGATGATTTTCAAATTGCCTTGTATGATATCTTGGGAAGCCAAGCTCACACTGTGATGCTTTATGAAAATAAAATTATCACAAGACAAGAAGCAGCAAAAATTTTGAGCTCACTTGAGAAACTAAAAAAAGAAAACATTTCAGAAAAATCTGATGCAGAAGATATCCATGAACTAATTGAATCGCTTGTGATAAAAAAAGCAGGCAAGGAGGCAGGCGGAAAAATGCATACTGCAAGGTCGCGAAACGATCAAGTGACACTTGACATCCGCATGAAAATCCGAGATGACATTAACACTGTCTGCTTTTGTTTAAACCAAACAATTGAAACGCTGATATCGCTTGCGGAAAAATATCAGCATGTTCTGATGCCAATGTATACGCACATGCAGCAGGCACAGGTGGGACTGTTTTCACACTTTCTTTTGTCATATGCTGATGCGCTATTTAGAGACCTTGACAGGTTCTATGTTGCATACGGCAGGGTAAACGAATCTCCACTGGGGGCAGGACCGGTAGGTGGGACAAGCATTCCAATTGACAGGCAGTCTACTGCCAAGATGCTTGGATTCAAGGGCCTGATTGAAAATTCCATTGATGCCACAACCTCCCGTGACTTTGTGGCAGAATATGTGGGAAATTCTGCAATCCTGATGACACACCTGAGCAGGATGGCAGAAGACTTGATTATATGGTCCACCTCCGAGTTTTCATTCATAGAACTAGCAGACAAGTACACCTCGACCTCCAGTATAATGCCGCAAAAAAAGAACCCGGACATACTGGAACTGATTCGAGGCAAGGCAGCCCAGGTGATAGGATACCAGATGGCGGTTCTCTCTAACCTCAAGGGTCTTCCGTCTGGGTATAACAGGGACCTTCAGCAGATCAAGGTATCAATATGGCCGACCTCTAAAATTGTAATATCGTCTCTTTTGGTCACAAGCTCACTTCTAAAAACCCTCAAAGTAAATGAAAAGAAACTACGTCAGGCCATAAACGGCGGGTACTCTATCTCGCTTGATATTGCCGAGCACTTGGTAAAAAAAGGCATATCGTTTAGGGCAGCTCATGGAATTGTTGGTCGCCTGGTGCAAAGTGCTGCCAACTCAAAAAAGTCACTTTTGGCCCTAACAGTCAATGAAGTAAAAAATGCAATTGAAAAAAATGAGATTACTCCAAAGGAACTGTACAAAATAATCCAGTCAACTACTCCAGAGGCATCACTTGAAAGCAGGAGGTCCCAGGGCTCGTCAGGCAAACATGAACAGCAACGCATGATATCGGACAGGAAAAGAAAAGTCCAGGCCTATATGACCGGTACCACAAAAAGAACAAACGAGTTAAGGGTGGCATTTGAACACCTCGATAAATTGGTCAAGACAATAACAAAACAACGAAATACCATGAAAAAGTCAAATTAAACCAAAATTTTTTACACCTAACCAAGGCTAAACTCGCGATTTTAATGTGAGAATCTTGACTTTTGTATTGATTTTACTTCACATGGCCACAGATAAAAAATTCTTGCAATGAGGTGTGCAGTATGTACCAATTCGTACAACCACAATCGAACAACCCTAACTACACTGCGGGACAGACATGGGGGGCTTTGAAGAAAGCATGGCGTGGATACAAAATTGCCAAAGTGCAATCTGACCACGGCAGAATGGCAGAATATGCCAAGAAGATCAGAACCCTTCAGAATGATTTGGGAGTAAAACAAGCAGAATTCCCAGAACTGAACCTAAGTTAGTTAGACTCCCCTTCTTTTTCGA
>CAYUTC010000038.1:12679-14978 GCA_964447595.1 uncultured Nitrosopumilaceae archaeon | reverse complement strand
ATAAATTTGGCCACAAGTTGCTTCAAATCCGTTCCTCTCGCACTGTTCCTAAAGCTGCGTGTAGCACCCTTGGAAACTCCAATTGCAATCAGAGTCATTCCAGAAACCTCTGTTTTTTTGACAATCTTTGAGAATGCCTCATGAATTCGGTCATACCCTGAGGGATGACCATCTGTTATCACAAAAATATACTTTCTTTCTCGAGGATCTTCATTTAGTAGTCTATTTGCTAGCTCAAGAGCATCGGGCAGTAAGGATAGGCCACCATGTTCGATTGCCCCAATTCTTGCTTGGACTTCTTGATTATACCTTTCTTTGAAATCCTTTAAAATTTGAAAATTATTGTCAAAGCTGTATAATGCCCAAGCATCCGGCTTGTTGGTCAATTCATTTGCAGATTCTGATACACACACGGCAAATTCCTTGATGTGATCAAATCTCAAACGCATACTGGCACTTTTGTCCACTAGTATGATCCAAGCCTCTTCTCCTCGTCGCAGTTCGTCTCGCTCAAATATTTCATTTGATTGACCTTCTGATGCAATTGCCTGGATTGCCATCTGCATATCGACATAACCTATTTGATCTATCTTTGGATCATCTGTTAGATTGGCAATCATTCTTATTTGTTGACGAATTCTTCGCAACATTGGCAATGTTTTTGCCTTGATTTGTGCATAAGATTGCAGATTTCCAGGAGGAATTATTATGGTGTCAAATTTTAGATTTTTCAAATGCTTTTTGTATCTTCGAACTAGTCTGTTTTTGGCATGCTCATCAGTTTGCCACAACTCATCTAAGGTGGTTACATGCTCTTCAAAGGTTCCAAAGGGTTGCATAACCGGACCAAGTTTTTCATATTTTAAAATCCAATTTGTTTTATGACGTTCTCTATTTGGCAATGCTATTTCTTTTAACAAATGCCTATTCTTGTAGAGAGAATCTGCTATTTTGATTATATCATTTTTATCTGTTGCCTTTATCAATTCAGTTATAACTGAATTTAGAAATCTTTCATCATAAGTCTCATGGTATGTTTTTTGTTTTTTCCCAGTTATCTTTTTAACCTTTGTTTCAATATCAAGGCCGGTTTCTATTTTAGAAATGTTTTCTGAAATTTCTGCATCTGTATTTTCCAAGTATTTGGAGACTCTAATATCTTCAATGAAATCAATTACTTGCCATGCAATTTCGTCTGACTTGTTTTTTCTCCAATCATCATACATGGTATAATCGGACAAAGCAGCATGAGCTGCGGCATGATACAAAGTAGCAAGAAACAAAGACCAGAGATTCCTTCTGCCCTGATCATCTGTTTCAAATAGCATTCCCTCAAACGCATACTTTTCATTGATAACTTTTGGCAGTGGCATAGTCATTTGAAAATTTGGTATTGTCTGAAGAACTAGATATACAGTTTTCTTTGATAAAACCAGACCTACATCTTCAGGCCTGACATGAGAAAATTTGTAAAATAGCTTGTACACATATTCGTAGAAATTTTGGTCGTCATTTATCATACAGTATCACAGATCTTGTGAACCAGTTTTCGAACAATTCCCTGGATTTCATTGTCATCACTTGTTAAGGCAATTATGGTTTCTTCTGCTGCAACCTTGACTGTTGCGCCATCTGCCACAATTTTTGCCCAATTTAGCAAGTCACCAACGGATGGACCATAGGGAAGCTCACCTAGTTTGTATTGTTTTCTGAGCTCAGCACCTATTCGGATTATTCTTTCTGCATCTTTTCTGTTAATGCCTGCTTTTTTCTCTACTAGATCAATCTCTTTTTCATCTATTTTACTGCCTATGCTCATGTAATCAAAATTAAGCCATACACTCATTCTTCTTCTCATCGCTGCGTTAATTGGCTTGGTACCAGCAAACTCCGATGATACTGGGTTCATACTAATTATAAGAAATGCATCACCATGGCGTTGAATTATTTCATTATCTTTTTCTGTCAAAACCATGTGTCCTCGTTGGTCTAAAATTGGATTAAGTCTTGTGGCAATGTCTTGCTTCATCATGTTTGCTTCATCAAGGTATAGAATCCCACCATGTCTACACCACGAAGTAATCAGACCATCTATCCAGTTTTCTTTGCCCAATCCAACATATCGCCCAAACAAATCAAAGACCGATGTCTGAAGACCACAATTAATCTCCCATAAGGGCAACCCAGCAAGCTCGGCCACAAGATATACAATATGAGTTTTTCCAGTACCACTAGGTCCGATTAGTGCACATTGCCTGAAAAAAGACAGAGCCCTTGCGATTCGCTCAACATAATGTTC
>CAYUTC010000038.1:0-12579 GCA_964447595.1 uncultured Nitrosopumilaceae archaeon | reverse complement strand
GTGCACATTGCCTGAAAAAAGACAGAGCCCTTGCGATTCGCTCAACATAATGTTCACCATTATCAAGGTAGGGTGGAGTATCTTTTGGTATTAGTTCAGAGATCTCAGGAGAAAATGTAAACTTGGTCTGGTCAAGATATTTTTTTAAATCATAATTTTTTGAAAGGGCATGAGTGGTTCTCTTTAGTTTTGATATCTTGATATTTAGGTTGAATTTCTCCTCTACTACTTTGGAGGCGCTAGTCTCTTTTATCCTCTGATTTAGCTCTCCTTCTAAATTACTCACATCACAGAGTAACTGTAGAGCCGTTAATCGTGTAATATGTATTATTAAACTACAGACAGGGGCTTAAGTCTTGATTAAAGATATATTTGATACAATGAATCCAAGAATAGAAGTTAGCTCCTTAGCAGTAAATAAATTAAAAAATACTCATGATGATTTTAACAAATACGACATTGATGTCTCACTTGACGAGGTAGAAAATAGCGAACTTGGCATAAAGATAAAATACAAAATTGTATTACTATCCAATCCAACAAACTCCAAGCTTACAATAGAAGGCTTTGCATCGCTTTTTGGAAACGAAACAGAAGTATCAAAACTACTGGAGCCTGACCAAAAAAACATACCTGTTATTGTGAATATAATTTACCAAGAGATTTTTCCGTTGATTTATATTATTTCAAAAAGTTTGCAGATTCCTTGTCCTTCTTACAAACTCTCACAGATCTCATCATCCACATCACAGGAAATTAAGCATGACCAAGTTGCCCAAAATCAAGAAATCATAGAACAGATATCTGATAGCAATACTGCCACTTTCGAAGAAATAAAAACTAAACAAACCGAATTGCCTTCTGAAACTGTACCTGAACCAATAATTCAGGAGGCGAATGTAAGTTCAGTTTGATTACATACTTAGCAATAAGAAGAATCTTTTGAATCAAATTTTAGTAATATGAAAGTATTTCCCTGTCATAAAGCATTAAGCACGGTTATTACTTCAGCAATGCTCCTAACTGCAGTAGCAGTTATTGGAACGGCATTAGTTGGATGGTCTAATAGTAATCTAAGAGTTTTTGAAACATCGTTGTCTAATTCTTCTTCAATCAAAGCCAATACATTTAATGAATTTCTGTCAATAGAAAATGTATGGTTCTGTCACTACCCTCCAACAACAAACGAACCCTGTCATCCAGTACCTCCTACATATCCTGCAGTAAATATGACTATAACCAATATTGGATCTGAAGGGATTAAAGTTCACCAAATCCAGATAAATACAATTACTTTTCCCATTAACAATGTAGCTATCACCCCAGGCGGTTCATTCATGACGGCTCAGACCTATACTTGGCAGAGCAAAGTACCTGTTACTATAACTGTGACAACTGCAAGAGGTTCAATCTTTAAGACTGTGGTGACACCTCCATGAAAACACGAAAAGGTCTCAGTACTGTAGTAGGAATGGTCTTTGCCATAATTGCAATTCTGACAAGCATAGGTTATGTCACATACAGTATGACTGTTTTGGATCAGTATAACCAGGCAACGCTAACTCGAAATCAACAAAGCATAGATGCAGGAAAGGAAAGCTTTCAATTATATAGTACTAAATATGTTAGTGGCAAGTTCAATATCACCATTGCAAATACCGGTAACCTTCCAATCAACATTACAAGAATGTGGGTGCAGAATACTAGTGCGACTGATTGGATTAATTATTACACAATTAACAAAGCTGTCAACCCAGGCAATCTCTTAACTAATATTGGGCAGAATAGCCCGGTTGGGGCAAACACAGCTAATGCATATAATATTAAACTTGTAACTGGACGTGGAAATGCATTACAATTTTCCATCGGTTCAGTTAATTCAAATCCACTCTTTGTACAACTAGACGCTATTCCTTCAACTGTTCGCACCAATCAAAACGCCACATTCCTTTACATAGTACAGAACAACATGACAAGTAATAATGCATTGGTTAACCTTACTCCAACTATGAGTTGTAGAGGTAGTTCATCATTGGCATCAGCAATTGTGTGGGGTCCATTTCCTACTACATATCCGTCTTTACCACCTGGAGGAACGGCTATTTTCAAATGGACCGCCAAAATAACCAACAGTAGCAGTCCCTCTATGCTGAATGTGAGATGTTCAGCAGGAATTCTCCAAGGCGGTGTTGTCTCACCCATTAACAACGCGTCTGATACTGTTTGGATCAATCACAGCGACAGATAGAAGTTTGAAAAATTCATCATCTAAGACAAAAACTCTTTTTGTGTGGTTATTTGTCTTAGATTGAGACTGTAATTTCTTCTTACATACACACCTTATTTATATAAAAAAAGGACAGTTTTTTCAATGGCCTCAGAGGACAAGGTATCAGATGATAATCTAGCAGCAGCAGTAAAGGCCATGGAAGACCTTGTGGACGAGGCAGTACAGGTATATGAGTTAGACAAGGAAAAGGTAAACGTCATCGATGATCTATACAATTCATTAAAAATTATTACTACATATCTATCATTTTCGGTTGATCTTCACCCACAACTTTTGAGCTTGCCTGAAAATGTTCGAGTAGTTCTAAGCCCAAATTTAGATTTAATAATAATTAGACCAAATTACAAATCTGAAACCAAAAGGTTTGACCAGCTGACACTTGATGAAACATCAAACGTGCTCAAATATGCAATTCCTGCAATCATGAGCATGGCTCGTGCAGACCGTGAGATTAAAAACAAGAAAGTATCATTTTTGCGAGAAGGTGCCAAGAAGCTAAAACGATTGCCTAGCTCAAGCTCAGATGATATGATTGTCACAGATACATCAGTTCACGTAGAAAAGGTAGAAGGCAAATGAGAAAAGATAAGATTCAAAATTTTAAAACTGTAGCAGAATTACAAAAATCACTTGAAGAATACATCAATATTCTGAAAACAACATCAGAAGAACTATCCAAAATAATTGGAGAAAAGATGCGCTCTAATGACTCTGGCAATGCATCAGAGCTGCAGGAATTAAAACAGAAGATAGAAGGCAGCACAACTGACCCAAAAAAGAAAAAAAGTACAAAGAAAAAAGAGCAGAAAACAAACTGGTATAATTTTGATTCAATCTCAATTTATGATGGAATTGGAATGAAAGGCGAGTTGGAACTTTACTTCAAATCAATGGAAAAGACAAAATCTGAGCTAGACAGGGTTACTAAAGTAAAACAGGCAGTAGATGACCTTGTCAACAAGGGTCTCAAAAGAGACATGGGGTGTGTCATGCTTTTAAACTACGAGTTGCCAGCTGAGATTTCGTTTACCTCATCTGCTGTCACAAGAAAAAAATTTTCATTCAATGCAGTATTTAATGTACCAAGAGAGGAAGAATATGTTCTCAAAGTTTAACAATGTTATTTTGTCTCATGGTATAATTTCAGATGTTCTCTCTCATGAGAAGATGAGAGATACAGTAAGTTCATTTCCAAGACAGCTCCAATCAAAACTAGTAAACCATCCAACAATATATCGCAGTATATCAAAACTAGAAACCCTAGGTGTAAAAAGATGAAAGATGAAGAAATTCAGGTAACAATATTTGATTCTGGTTCGGATTCTCGGTTATACGAACATAGATTATCAATTGATAGACTAAAAGACGAACTATCAAAGTTTGGTCTGACTGCAAATCAAAGCAAAGTATACATCTTTCTTGGAAAGTATGGTGCAAAAACCGCACCAGAGGTATGCAAGTCACTCAAACTCCCAAGAACAGAAACATACCACCTACTTACTACGTTACAAAACAAAGGAATGGTATCTGCAACATTTCAACATCCGATAAAATTTTCAGCAGAACCATTAAACAAAGCAATTTGGGTTTTGGTCAATGCAGAAAAAGAAAGGGTCAATACACTTGAAAAGCAGGAAAAAAACATCGTGGAATTATGGGAAAGCATTCCAGAGTTTAATGCTACAGCACCAAACAAAGAAAACAAATTCCAGATGTTACAGGGAACAAACCAAATTCACAGTAAAATAAAAGAAATTATATCAAACACAAAGCAAGAATTCTTGGTATTAGGATCAGAAAAAGACTTTTTAAAATTCTATCATTCAGACTTTTTTGAGCCACTTGATAAATCAAAAGTAGAGCTCAAGTTATTGACTGCAGCCTCAGACAAGTCAATGTACATCTTTGACGAGATTGATAGAACCAAGGTAAGAAAGATGCCAGATGGTATCAAAGATAATCTTTGTTTTATTGCAAAAGATGACGATGAGCTGGTCTTTTTTATCAAAAATTCAAGCCAGTCAAGTCAAGAGATATCTGCCATATGGACTGATTCAGAATCTATGGTTTACTCTATGAAGATGTTATTCCAGTCTATCTGGTCCAAATCTAAAAATATTCATCTGTAAAGCTACGGCACCAGTCTTGGATGCATTATCTGCAATCCAGATTCCGAAAGTTTTATTGGAAATATCTGCTCGCTATGCCTAACTCCACGCATTTTTACAACTTGGATTGCTCGCTCCATAGTATCTTCCTTTCTAACATGGTGTAGTAATATCACGCCAGATGCAACGTACCACTCTACAGGTGTTTTGCCAGATTCACCTTCTTCAGATATTAGCAGTGAGGTACACTGCTGGTCTTCCAAAGCATGAATCATTCCCTGTAACCCTTGTCTTATGTAAAAGTTGTTTGTGTACTGCATGCCAAGTACGGTAAGTGAATCAATGACCAATCTTTTTGCATCTATTCTTTTGATACTACTCAGTATGAGCTGTGTTAGATGCATAAATGGCAATGTTTCACCACGATAAAGTGACTCGTCAAGTGCAATAAAACCCTCTTCCATCTTAAACGGTCTTGCATCGATAATTATCATTCTTCCATCATCAATTAATTTTTGAACATCCCACCCAAAGGACTTGAAGTCATTTCTTATTTCATCAGGACTTTGAGAAAGTGTTACAAAGACTCCTGGCTCGTCAAAATCCTTTGTACCAGAATGCAAAAATTGCATTCCAAAAGTTGTCTTGCCGCTTCCTGGTGGACCTGATAATACGATTGTTCTGCCTTTCCTAAATCCACCAGATATTATAGAATCAAAGCCTGGGATTCCAGTACGTACCTTAGCTTGAGATGCACTCATTATACAAAAACTCACTTAAAATTATATTTAAAGACTAGTGACATTTTCTAAATAACAGATTCTAGTCTTGGAAATAGTATACATGCCGTTATCTAATCAGGAAAACATGAACATTACAATGATAAATCTGTAATTTATTGAAATGACAGACATGACTGCAAAGATCCTTGGAATTATAGGTGGAGGACAGCTTGGAATGATGTTAACAGAAGCCGCATGGCAAATGCCAGAACATATTTCAGATGTAATTGTTTTAGATCCCACAAAGAACTGTCCTGCTTCAAAGGTAGGTGCAAAACAAATTGTTGCAGATTTCAAAGACAAAGATGCAATTGTAGAATTGTCATCAAAGTCTGATATTGTCACCTATGAGATAGAATCAGGAAATAGCGAGGTTCTTGAATCGCTGAAAACTTCAGTTTCAGTAAATCCGTCGCCTGCAACTTTGAGAACCATACAGGACAAATTTGTACAAAAAACCTTTCTTAGCAAGAACAAGATTCCAGTACCAGAATTTCATTCAATAGAATCACTTGCAGAACTTGAAAAAGAGATTGATTTGTTTGGATGCCCAACACTACTCAAAGCAAGGCGTGATGCATATGATGGCAGAGGTAATTATTTAATAGAAAATAAAGACCAGATTAAACCAGCATACAAGCAGTTTAACCAAAGACCAATGATGATAGAAAAATTTGTGGACTTTAGGATGGAGGTATCTGTGATTGCGGCAAGAAATACCAAAGGAGAGATTGCAACATATCCGTTAGTTGAAAATATACATCAAGAAAACATACTTGAAATGACAATTGCGCCAGCCCGTGTTGAAACCAAAGTATCTCAAGAAGCAGAAAGAATCGCACAAAAAACAATAGAAGTTTTACATGGAGCAGGAGTGTTTGGCATAGAGATGTTTGTTACACAAGACAACAAAATACTTGTAAACGAGATCGCCCCCAGAGTACACAACTCTGGACATCACACCCTTCAGTCTAGTGCCACATCACAATTTGAGCAACATATTAGAGCAATTCTAGGACTCAAATTGGGTAAGACTGATCTATTACATCATACTATAATGTGCAACATTTTAGGGCCTAAGGACTTTAATGGTAAATATTTACCAATAGACATAGGACCAGAAGATGAAGTTTTTCTCAAAATGTATTTGAAGGAAGAAGCAAAACCACAACGCAAGATGGGTCATTTTAATGTCGTAGACATGGAAGATTCAAAAGATATAGATGAGTTATTAAGAAAAGTCCAACAGATTAAAAAAAGAATAAGATTTCAGAGTCCATAGAATAAGCATCTAGTCTGTAATTTCAAACTACATACTTTGCATAATAACCAAATTAACTTGATTTTCTATATATATGAGAGACTGGTTGCAAAATCACAAGGCGTTAGGAACTATTACAACGACTTTGATTTTACTTGTGGCAACAGCCACACTTGGAACTGGCGCACTTGTTTTCTCTAATGGGGGCCTCAAGACATTTGAGCAAACAGTATCAAATTCGTTTTCATCAGATATTAACAGAGTTCAAGAATCCCTAGTAATTGAAAATATGGTATATCATTCCTCTACCCAACAGTTTAACTTTACATTTACAAACACTGGTTCTACACCTGTTAATGTTACAAGCATTGCATTTAATACAATAACAACACCATCCTTCAATGTAACGGCCATAACATCTAGTTCTGTACCAGTTTCTTTGATAAGTCAACCAAGTTCATTGAGTTCAACCTCTGAAGGTTATACTGTTCCCGGGTCATTGATTTTACCACATCAGTCATTTACTACGTTGGTTCCCTATCATTGTTTTAGTGATCCAGTTAAGGTTACTGCAAAAACATCGAGGGGAAACATCTTAACATCAACAATAGTACCAAATGTTGGTTGGTATGATAGTAATGAACCATATCGTAAACGAATCACAGTTAACTATACCAAAGTAGTTGGAAATCCATTATCGATTATTTTAGACAATGAAAAAAATGCTTCTGGAACTACATCGTCCAACCAATTTACTCTATCAAGTTTTACTATTAATCCTGGAAACAATAGATTACTTGTTGTTGTAGTTCAATCAAATACGGGAACGGTTGCAAGTAATGGCATAACTTATGCTGGACAAACATTAACAATGGATGTCGCAAAATCAAATACTGTTGATAGTGAAATCTGGTATTTGAAAAATCCTCCAGCTGGAACAGCAAATATTGTTGTCACAATGTCAACTTCAGCAAGCATAGTAGTTGGGGCATTTTCATATTTTGGAGTAGACCAGACTACTCCACTTGGAGCAATTCAATCAACCTCTGGTTCTAGTACTAGTGAATCCATTAACATAACGCCTACTTATTTTAACAGCACAATTGTTGATTCCATTGCTGTTGCGGGGGCAAAATCAACGCTTGCCTCAAATACCGGACAGACAAATCAGTGGAAAGTCGTGGTTGGTTCAGCTGTGACTGGAGGTAGCAGCTCAAAGTTCGTTCCTGTCATTACATCTACATCAATGGGTTGGTCATGGTCAGGGGCCGTAAATTATGCTGTAACAGCAGTAGAAATACGATCAAGTGCTTTTATCGACTTTCCTCTTGTCATCAATATGACTGATACAAATCTAAGTACATACGCACAAAGTAATGGCAACGACATTGTATTTACCAACTGTGATGGGGTTACAAAATTAAATTATGAGATAGAAAATTTCACCAAAACCACAGGCAACCTTCAAGCTTGGGTACAATTGCCTCAGCTGTATTCTACTCCACAAAATATAATCTACATGTATTATGGAAATAGTAATGTACAATATCAACAAAATGTTGGCAATACATGGGACTCGACCTATTTTGGAGTATGGCATATGCAACAAAACCCCGGCAATGTAATCCAAATTGATAATGTACAGAATCAGTCCGGCACTACAGTAGCAAATGTGTTTGTTTTTAATGGATTTACAGTACATTCAGGTAAAGCCGGATTGTTATTGGTTGAAATACAAGCTGATGGCGGTACTGTATCAAGTGTAACGTATGGGATATCTAGTCTCACAAAAGCAATTCAAGTACCTGGACCCAGTGGCACACCAGATTCTGAAATTTGGTATCTGACAAGCCCTCCAACAGGCACTGCAAACATTGTAGTTACTACCAGTCTGGCATCAACAAATTTGAATGTTGGCGCGTATTCTTTATTCAATATAGATCAGTCAAACCCACTTTCAACCACTAAGACAAATAATGGAAATTCAAAGACTGGTGGTTCTCTTAGCTTGACAACAACCTATCCAAATAGCTGGGTCATAGACTCTCTTGCATTAAATGCACAAACTACAATAACACCAGGAGGCGGGCAATCACTCCAATATAGGGCTCAAGTAGCTTCCACAATAAGCGGAGGTAGTAGCTCCAAGAGTACCACCGTACCTGGTTCAGTTTCAATGAGTTGGAGTTGGTCACAAGGCAGTTCTACCAAATGGGCACTTGGAGCAGTTGAGTTAAAGGCAGCTCCAACAATAATTGATAGCACATCAAACCACAATGATTTTACAAACTCCAACTTTTTATCAACTGATCAAATTCAAGGAGAACTTGGATATGGTCTAAACTTTGATGGACAGAATAATTATCTATCAAGAGTTGCAGGCCTCACAAATCCTCCAAATACACAAAACCCACAAACAGCTTCAATTTGGTTTTGGATCCCTACAAGCAATCGAGGTAGCTTTGCACAAGACATTTTTACTCTTGAAACGACAGGGGGTGGTTCTGCCATTCAAATGGGATATAAATCATCTACCACTTTTGATGTTTGGAAATATGGAGGCACCGTAATACTTACAACATCAGTACCATCTGCAGGGCATTGGCATAATGCCGTATATACTTATGATGGAAATAACAATGGTCAAGGAAGTACTCATAGATTGTACATAGATGGCAATCTAATAACGACGTCAACTACAAGTCCACAGACAGGAACGCCGGGTGAGCTTTTTGTTGGTTCTTATGATTGTCAATCTTGTGAATTGTTAAATAGTAAATTAGATGAGTTTGAATATTCAACTGTGGTCAGATCTGCAAGTTGGATTGCAACAGAGTACAACAATCAAGCATCACCTTCTACTTTTGTGGCATTAGGCCCACAGGAATCAGTTCTTACTCCTAGAATATCAAATTAGAATTTTTTAGACTATTTAGCCAAGGCATAAGCACCACCCACACCATATGCGATGGCAATCATTAATCTTGATACAATAACAGCGAGTGTTTGGTTTGATACAAACAAGGTATCAATCAAAATGGCAATAGGTATTGCAGCAAGCGAGATTGCACCAACTAGTATTTGTTCATGGTTTGCAAGACCGCTAAATCTTTTCATAAAGATATACGTAGATGTATTTCCTAAACCAATTCCAAGTAAAATCATATATTGGTATAAGAATGGAACTGCACCAATTGCAGCAAATGGAGCAGCCCAGCACAGGCCGTTTATTGCCTTTACTGGAGTAGACCACTTGACACTATTTTTCATCCTGCCTCTAATTGATGGAACGATCTGTCTGAACTTGCCAAAGATTATTCCAAATGTTACAGCAAAACTACCAACCCAGATTACACCATAGTAATAGATCGGATCTTTATATTCAAATGCAATCTCACTGAAAATCGATGCAGAGCCAACAGCTATTGCTACCCCTATGAAAAGTAGTCCAAATGCACGTCTTGCTTCAATTGAAGAATACTGCATAAGATAACAAGCTTTTTTCATGCAGATAATTTAACTGTAACAGGAAAAGATTTGTTCTCAAGGCAAACAGGACAAATCGCTGAGTTTATTAAAATTCAATGCTGCCTTATCCTATGAGTTGGTCAAAAAAACCCTTGGTTGGAATTATCATGGGTTCAAGCTCTGACAGCAAAATAATGCATTCTGCTGCAATTGTTTTGGATGAATTTGGAATAAGACATGAAGACCAAATTGTATCAGCACACCGAACCCCTACTAGATTATCGGATTATGCAAAGCATGCTGAAAGAGAGGGATTCAAGGTTATCATTGCTGGTGCAGGAGGCTCGGCACACTTGCCTGGGATGATTGCATCTCATACTATCATACCAGTAATTGGAGTTCCGATAATGGTGTACAACGACAAGGGAAGCTCAGACCGCTTCAAGGTTTCTGCCTTTGGCGGACTGGATTCACTCTTGTCAATATCTGAGATGCCAACTGGGTCACCTGTTGTAACAGTAGGTGTAAACAAGGCAGCAAATGCAGGACTATATGCTGCAAAGATGCTTGCAAACGAGTTTCCAGATTTGCGCAAAAAGTTGAAAAAATACAAAGAAGACCAACACAGGACAGTTCTCAGAGAATCAGATGAGATGAAAAAAATTGGTCTCAAAAGGTTTACTGCAAAAAAATTCAAAAGATAAGATAATTCGATATTATCTAAAAACAAGTCTTTTAGGAACAAAACTATTGATTATCTTTTAATTTATCATGTTGTGGTTGTACAATACTTGGAAATCAAAGATGTACTATACCAGGCAATTTCTGAATATGGTGAAAAACGTATAGTCTCAGATATTGCTCAAGGCGAAAGCCCTGGAGCAATCAATGCCATATTTGATCATTGCATGTCAATTCTTGAAAAAGATGGAAAAAATACTGCAGAAATTCATGGCGCGCTTGCAGAAGGCCTGATACACTACATGTTAACAGTATCACTAATTCCAAGTCAGAGAAAAACTGTCATACAATCAGTTGATGTCGATGTTGCAATACCTAACACAAAAGTGTTAGTATCATCTCCTGAAAATGCAGTAATCATATCATTTCCAAAAACCAAGGAATCAAAAACAATCAAAGAACATGTATCCAACATGAAAAAAATTCAACCAAGACAAGAAAACATTTGGTTGGTAGTAGATGAACCAATTACAATTGATGCCAAAACATACACTCTTGATAGAGACGAATTTACCTTTTCAAACATAATAAATGACTTGATTAGCTTCACGTCAAATACCAAGCAGTCAAAGCTGAAAATTTTCAAGATATAATAGATTTCAAATCAACATTTTTTTCTACAAGATTGACCATGTTTTCCAGTTTTTGATAGTCTTTGACAAACGGAATTATTCCTAAAATAGGAATGCCTGTTAACTCGTAAAGAGTTGCAGGTGCATTTTTTTCTGCTGGTGTTCCTTTTTCATCAAAATAGTTTACAATTATTCCTTTGATTGGGATTTGATATTCTTTACACATTCTAATTGTCATGATAGTGTGATTCAGTGTGCCAAGAGTTGACCTTGTAACAATGATTGCTTCAAGCCCCATTGCCTTTATCATATCTGCAACATGGAAATTTTTTGTAATTGGAGTCATTATGCCACCAATTCCTTCAACTAGTAGCATTTGGTGTTGTTTTAGCAAGGCTTTGAATTTTTCAAATACCAGTGGCATATCAATTGATACATTGAGAATTTTTGAAGCGTCGTAAGGAGAGGTGGGCAGCGGCAAAAACACTGGATTTACCATGTCTTCACTATCTTTTACTCCCGATGCCTCACACAGTAGTGAAACATCAGAGGATCTAAAACCGGTCTTTTGCTGTATCCCACTTGCAATTGGTTTCATGACACCTACACCAATTCCAAGTTTTCGCAAAGAAGCAGCAAGCGATGCAGTTATCACAGTTTTTCCAACACCTGTATCTGTTCCTGTCACAAAATATGATTTCACAGTGAACAATTGCTATTGTCATTTAATTATTTACCGTATCATTATTAATGTGACCAGTTTAGAGAGTCCAAGATGCGTAGCCATGTTTGGCATCCTTATACTCAGATGAGAGAATGGTCCAAGTTTGATGTCATAACAAAAGGAAAGGGTATGTGGCTTGAAGACTCGAAGGGTAACCAATATTTAGATGGGGTTGCAAGCATGTGGTGCAACGTTTGGGGCCATTCAAAAAATGAACTAGTTGATGCAATGATTTGCCAGACACGAAAGTTACAGCACTCGTCTTTGTTTAATCTGACAAATGACAAGGCAGAAGATCTTGCCCAAAAACTTGTTAGTCTTGCACCAAATATGTACAAGGTCTTTTATTCAGACAATGGTTCTACTGCCATGGAAATTTCTGCAAAGATGGCTTTACAATACTGGTACAACACGGGTGAGAAAAAAAAGACAAAGTTTGTAACACTTGAAAACGGCTACCACGGAGATACCGTTGGAGCAATGTCACTAGGATACATTTCCTCATTTTTTGCAATATACAAATCAATGTTGTTTTCTGTGATTAGAACACCTAGTCCTCTAAGCTACAGAGTACCACATGGTTTTACACATGAAGGATACCAAGAATTTTGTCTTGATAGAATAGAAAAAACA
>CAYUTC010000037.1:0-15026 GCA_964447595.1 uncultured Nitrosopumilaceae archaeon | reverse complement strand
AGAAAAAATCCCAGATATCAAACCAAGTTTTATTATTATATTAGGAGCACCGGAGAGCGCAAATGATGATCTTCCATATCTCAAAGAAGAACTTGGACTGATAAGAAATGCTGTTGACAAGAATATTCCTGTTTTAGGCATATGCCTTGGCTCACAACTTGTTGCAAAGGCCTTTGGAGGTAATGTTTATCCTGGAAAGAAAAAAGAGATAGGATTCTATCATGATATCGAGTTTGACAATATTTTTAGATCAAAATTGTTTGAGGGAATCAAGAGCCCTGCTACAGTATTTCATTGGCATGGTGACACCTTTGATCTACCACAAAGTGCAATCAGACTAGCACATTCAAAAGACTATCAAAATCAGGCAATACAGATAGGAAGTGCAGTAGGGGTACAGTTCCATTTAGAAGTAGACGAGTCTACAATAAAACTCTGGCTTGAGAAATCCAAAAAAGAGCTTGCTTCAGTCCCGTATATCAAACCTCAGGATATCGCATCTAAGATATCAGAAAATATAATCGTAGTACAGGATAATTTGAAAATATTTTACAGAAATTTCAAGTTCGGATTTGGATTATGATAGTACTGTGCAATATTATTTTATAGATAATAGTGATTCAATCAAAACAATTCTTTTCAGCTCAAGATACATATTCATTCAGTTTAAGATGTTGATTGCCACACTGACAAAAGTTTAATATAATGAACAGATCAAAGTTCGAAAGTCTGTGCATGAAATCTATGAAGATCCAGATTAATTTGAAATCTGCAATTCACAAAAAGGAGAATCAACTTTGAGCACAGTAACAAAGGTTTTCGAAGAAACAATTTCTACAGATCATAAAGTAATTACAGAAGACCTATCAAAGGCGGTTTTGAAAAAATATGGAATCAAGGTACCAGGTTATGCTTTGGTAACTAGTCCCAAGCAAGCAGTAAAGGCAGCCAAAAAACTAGGTTTTCCACTAGTAATGAAAGTTGTATCTCCACAAATTCTTCACAAGACAGATGTTGGCGGAGTCAAGGTCGGACTGCAAAATGAGAAAGAAGTAAAAAAAACATTCAATGACATGTATCCACGACTTTCCAAGAAGAAAGGCGTCCATGTAAAAGGCATCTTGCTTGAGAAGATGGTCCCGCAGGGAATTGAGCTAATTGTAGGATTACAAAATGATCCACAGTTTGGTCCTGTTATAATGGTTGGCCTTGGAGGCGTCTTGACAGAAATATTTCGTGATGTTGCATTTAGAATGCTACCAATTACAATAGATGATGCGAAATCAATGCTTGCTGAATTGAAAGGCTCCAAGATACTTTCAGGGTACAGAGGCAGCAAGCCTGTTGACCTAAACATGCTTGCAAAGGCACTTGTCCAGATTGGAAAAATAGGGGTAGACAATGCAGCATACTTTGACAGTGTTGATTTTAATCCAATTGTAGTTTATCCAAAGTCATACTTTGTTGTTGATGCAAAGATAATTTTAAGAAAAGAGATCAAAAAAGATGCAATTTCCAAAGCACAGCCAAACATAGAATTTATGGAAACTTTCTTTACGCCAAGATCTGTTGCGTTAGTAGGTGCATCAACCACACCTGGAAAGATTGGAAACTCTGTTCTTGATAGTATAGCAAAACATGATTACAAGGGAAAAGTATATCCAATTAATCCCAAGTCAGAAGAGATCCTAGGACTCAAGTGTTATCCATCGCTTGATGCTATTTCAGAGCCTGTTGATCTAGTTGTAGTATGTGTTGACCTTTCTGTCACTCCACCTGTTCTGGAGACATGTGCAAAGAAAGGAATTCACAATGTTGTGATTGTATCAGGCGGTGGAAAAGAACTGGGTGGAGAAAGGGCAGCATATGAAGCAGAGGTCAAGAGAATTTCAGAGATCAACAAGATACGAATTATCGGTCCAAATTGCATTGGCATGTTCAATGCTGCCAATAGATTAGATTGTGCATTCCAAGGCCAGGCAAGAATGGTCAGGGCAAGACAAGGCCCAGTTGCATTGCTCTCACAGAGTGGTACAATGGGTATCAGTTTCTTGGAAACAGCAGACTCTTTTGGATTATCCAAGATGGTAAGCTATGGAAACAGGTCCGATGTTGACGAAGCGGACATGATTTGGTACCTTGCTCATGATCCAGATACAAAAGTGATTGCACTTTACGTAGAAGGATTTGGCGATGGAAGAAAATTCATTGAAACAGCAAAACGTGTAATGAATGAGAAACACAAACCAGTTGTAATTTGGAAGAGTGGTAGAACAACACTTGGTGCAAAGCAAGCAGCTTCACATACTGGTTCGCTTGGTGGTTCAAATGCAATTATTATGGGTGCATTCAAGCAAGCTGGAATAATTTCAGTTGATAGTTATCAAGAACTAGCTTCAGTTGTCAAGGGTTTGGCATGGCAACCAGCAGCTAAAGGTCCTAGGGCTGCACTGGTATCCAATGGAGCTGGACCAATGATTGGTGCAATTGACCAGTTTGAAAAATATGGACTAGAACTTGGCAAGGTAACGGAAACAACACTAAAAGAGATGAAGGAACACTATCCTGCAACATATGTTATAGGAGCTGGCAATCCAGTTGATGTTACCGGAGGAGCAAACGCAGACGATTACAGATATGCAATTCAAAAATTCATGGATGACCCCAATATTGACATTGTAATGCCGTGGTTTGTATTTCAGGATGACCCACTAGAAGAGACAATCATAGATTACCTTGGAGAATTTTCAAAACAAGGCAAAAAGCCATTGCTGATAGGTGGAAACGGTGGTCCATATACTGAAAAAATTTCTGCACTCATTGAGAAGCACAATGTTCCAGTATATGATGACATCAGAAACTGGGTAGCAACTGCAGCAGCTCTATACCAATGGGGAAAGCATAAACCAGACAAGGTTTAAGTCATTCGCAGTTTGGAGTTTCATCATGTCTTTGGTTAACGTTTCAAAATCAGATGGCATCTGCACTGTAAAGATTAACAGGCCTGACAAGCTCAATGCAATGAATATGGATGTTGCAAATGATATCATAAAGACATTCAAAGAGATAGAAACAGATGACTCAGTCAAGGTTGTCATTCTTACTGGAGAAGGAGACAAGGCATTTTCTGCTGGTGCAGATATTGCATACATGTCAACTATAACACCAATCGAGGCTGAAGCTTATGCAAAGGTTGGCCATCTTCTAACTTATACGGTTGAAAATTGTAGCAAGCCAACAATTGCTGCAGTCAATGGTTTTGCATTGGGCGGTGGATGTGAGCTTGCACTTGCATGCGATATCAGAATAGCTGCAGACACTGCAAAGATGGGACAGCCCGAAGTAACAATTGGTGTGTGTCCTGGATGGGGAGGCACACAAAGACTTCAAAGAATCATTGGAATATC
The DNA here is from genome assembly GCA_964447595.1 of uncultured Nitrosopumilaceae archaeon. Lineage (GTDB taxonomy): Archaea > Thermoproteota > Nitrososphaeria > Nitrososphaerales > Nitrosopumilaceae > Nitrosotalea. The sequence continues at coordinate 11,619 of CAYUTC010000037.1, read as the reverse complement.
GCAAGCAAAAGATCTGATTTACACAGGAAGAATGGTAAAATCAGACGAGGCAAAAGAGATGGGCCTAGTAAACAAGGTTGTCGAGTTACCAAAACTAATGGAAGAGACTGTAAACTTTGCCAAGATGATTGCTCAAAATTCTGCCATGGCAGTTCGAATGTCCAAGATTGCGATAAACAAGGGAAGAAACTCTGATATTGATACTGGTCTTGCACTGGAGCTTTACACATGGGGATTGTGTTTTACTCATCCAGACAGAACAGAAAGAATGACTGCCTTTGTGAACAAGTCAAAGAAATAGTTCTCCTTTCGCAGTTGATTCCTAATATGTCCGGTATGAAAAGATTGATATAATTTAAAGCACGAATCTGTAATATGAGCAATACCCAAGCGACAAAACTGATTACAATCACGCCAAAAGCAGCAGAAAAAGTCGCAGCTTTTATGAAAGAAGAAGCTGAGAAACCAGAATTTCTGCGAGTCTACGTACAAGGTGGTGGATGCTCTGGCCTCTCCTATGGAATGGGATTTGAAAAGCAGGCGGAAGAGGACGACCTTGTAATCGAGGAAAATGGTGTCAAGATGTTAGTTGACAGTTACAGTGCTGACTATCTTAAAGGCGCAAATATCGATTATATCGAGAGCCTAATGGGAGCAGGATTTAAGATAAACAATCCAAATGTGACCAAGAGCTGTTCTTGCGGTCACTCATTTAGTACCTCTTAAATTCAAAACTTTTAATTTTTATTTTAAAATCTCTAGTGCAAACTAGATTACGATAAGTGTCATCGTAGTCATAACATGCGGTATTTTGCGCACATATTTTGTAATGGCTTGTTCTAGAACCATAGAGTTTTCAGCCTCGACTTTGGCTATTATGTCATAAAGACCAAGAACTCCTGTCACTTCAGATATTCCTTTGATTTCCATGAGCTTTCGAATTACCTGTCCTTCCTTTCCTGTTTCACAATGTATGGCAACAAATGCTTTTGTCATAATGGTTTTGAAAAATTAAAAATTTGGTTTATGGCCAGAGGCCTCTTGCCTCATACGCCTCTAAGACCCGTCCTACTGCAAGAACCATGCTTGCCTTTCTCATATCTACATTGTGTTTTTTTGACAGGGCGTATGTATCATGGAATCCACGAACAATATGTTTCTCCATTTTTCCTGCCACCTCGTCAAATGACCAGTAGTATCTCTGCAAGTTCTGCACCCATTCTAGATATGAAATACAGACACCACCCGAGTTTGCAAGTATATCTGGAATTACCATTATCTTATTTTTGAATATGACTTCATCTGCTTCAGGTGTAGTTGGGCCGTTTGCAGCCTCTGCGATTATTTTACAATCAATATTTTTTGCAATCTGTGGTGTGATTTGGTTTTCTAATGCAGCAGGCACTAGCACATCACATGGAGTTGTGAGAAGATCTTCTGTTGAAACTTTCTTGCTACCTGGATATCCTACTACGGTTCCTTTCTTGTTCTTGTAATCAAGTACCTTCTTAGAGTCTAGTCCTTTGGTATTTACTATGGAACCTTTTGAGTCACTTACTGCTATTACTTTGGCACCCATCTTTTCTAAATATTCAGCTGCAAATGTGCCAGCATTGCCATAGCCCTGAATCACTACCTTTGCCCCTTTGAGTCTTAGTCCTACTTTTTTTGATGCCTCCCTTACACAATAGGCAACACCAAGACCAGTTGCTACATTTCTTGCAAGAGAACCTCCCGATGCAATTGGTTTGCCAGTAATTACTGCGGGTTCTCCCTGTCCATGCATGATACTGTATACATCCATAATCTGCGCCATCTCTTTTCCAGTTGTATAAACATCCGGTGCTGGAACATCTTTGTAGGGTCCAATTATTTCAGAGATAGCATATGCATATCTTCTAGTCATCCTCTCCTTTTCACCAGCTGACATCCTTTTTGGATCGCAAATAATTCCCCCCTTACCACCCCCGAAAGGAACATCAACTATGGCACACTTCCACGTCATCCACATTGAAAGTGCCTTGACTTCTTCAATGGTCACATCAGGATGATATCTGATTCCTCCCTTGTGTGGTCCACGAAAATCGTTATGCTGTGATCTAAAACCTGTAAAAACCTTAATCCTACCGTCATCCATCTTTACTGGCAAAGATACAGTCAAGACTTTTTTTGGTGTTGCAAGCATCTCATGTATTCCAGGGTCTAGCTTGAGAATCTTTGCTGCGCTTGCAAGTTGCTTGAGTGCATTCTGCCATGGATCTATTTTTGCCAATCTAAACGATATGTCTCACTAAATATTATATTTAAGTTTGTTGAGCCAAGATAGCTGCGATCAGTTTTTTGATTGGTCAGAATTGGTAGTGTTTGGTTTTCCCAATTTTGTCATGACAAGATTTCGTAATTCGTCATCTGTTTTATTTGAAGAGTCGATTCTAAGAGTTTTTGCCATAATCTCAAGCTTTTCTCGCTCTGAAGTCACAGGGCCTTGTACTGGAATTGTAAAATCACCTTTTACTTTTTGGAACTCGTTTTGAACAATGTTTCTTGTCTTGTTTACCTCACCCAGCACTTTGCCAATTTTCTTGGAAACATCAGGTAAACGTTTTGTACCCAATATCATAATCAGAGCCACAAATGCTATGACTATCCAATCATTTCCCATTATCGTGAGGGAGAAATCAGTCACAGCAGAAATTGGCATCATTCCGAAATTAAAGCTTTAGACCATTACTTGTAGGCAGCAACTATTATTGCTCCACCCATCATGGCCTTGTCAAATTCAACCCTAGAGAATTTCTCCAAAAGCAAAGATTCTAGTTTTTTATTTTGTGGCCAAAGTTTGTAGGTATCATAAAGTGCTGCAAATTTTAAACCAAGTTTTCCTCCAACAACAATTGCAACAATGGGAAGTATCAAACGCAAATAAAACGAAACTCCTGCACGTATCAGTGGATTGTCGGGTTTTCCAAGATCTACTATAACAAACCGCCCTCCCTTTTTTAGTACTCGATGGATTTCAGCTATTGCTGTTCTAAGACTAATTGCATCTCGCAATGAATAACCACAAAGTACTGCATCAAAGTTCTCATCTATAAATGGAATGTGCTCAAATACGCCGCATGTTACAGAAGGCATTTTTGCAAACAATCTGCTTGTGTTTTTTAACATTGGTTTGAGTGGATCGTATAGTGTAACTTGAAGATCATCCTGACAAATTTTAAGAGCAGTCTTTGACATATTACCAAAGCCAGAGCCTGCATCAAGAATGCTCTCACCTTTTTTTACTCGTCCTGTAATTCCTCGTTCTCTGTACTCTGCATCTTTTCCAAGCGAGATAAACGAGTTTACTCTATCGTACACTGGAATTATTTTTTCCAGTACATCTAATACTTGGCCCCAATTACTTCCAAGACCCACGTCAACTCTAGAAGGATTTACATATTATATGTCAAGGGTTCACATCTCTGAAATTGTAGCGCTTAGACCCTCTTGATATGATGGATAGGTAAAGTCACATATTTTGGATATTTTTGTATTTGATGTCTTAATTGATGTGGTAAGCAGATTTACGAAATCAGCACCCAGAATAGCCTTTGCAAGCATTGTTGGAATTGTTCCTGGCATTTTTACACCGAGTTTTGTACATACAAAATTGAGAAAATCAGAAAAAATTACAGGATTAGAATCTGTTACAACAAATGATTGGTTTACTTGGTTTTTTTCTGCAATAGCAACTAGTGCAGAGACAACGTCATCTACATGAATAAAGCTTCGATAATATTTTCCAGAGCCTGGGATTCTAAATGAGCCTTTTTTCAACCGCTCTACCATCATTGATTTGAACCATCCTCCGTTACCATACACATCACCAAGATATGCAACACTCAATGGAATTTTTTGTTCTTTGCATGCCTCTTGCAGATATTTTTGTGCCTCAAATCTAATCTTGGCATATTCCGTGTTTGGGTTTAGAGGCGAGTTCTCGTCAATTGTTTTGTCTTTAGGGTCGCCAAAAATTCCAAGACCGGAAATATAGACAAGGAATTTTGCCTTGTCTTTTATTTTGCTGAACAAGTTTACCGTACCGTCATAGTTTACCTGTTTTAGAATTTTCTTGTTTTTCTCACCTGGCCACGTTGCACCAAGGTGATATACGATATCGTATTCCTCATCTGGAAAGACAAAATCTGGATATGTGAGATCTCCTTGCACCATCTTAACTTGAGAATTTGAAAATTCTCCTGAACGGACAAGAACAGTAACTAGATCTCCACGCCCAACTAATCGTTCTACCAATCGTCTTCCAATAAATCCAGTGGCCCCAGTTACAAGAACTGCCAACAAATCAGTGAAAGTTTTCTTACTTAAAGGGATGCTGTTATGTGGCTATGGAATACAACGTTTGAAAACAGACAATATTTTTGTAACTAGTCTTCTTTGTGCTTTCCTTTACCTTTAGGTGAATTTGGTCCGTTTTTTGCAGGTTTGCCTTTAGAATTATTTACCTTTTGGTCTTGGGAATCGTCACCATTATTTTTTCCTTGAAGAAATGAGATCTGGCTGTTAAAGTTCTCAGTCATATTTTTTTTCTCTAATCCCTCTTGGATGTGCAGTTGCTTAATCTCTCCTTGTAGAGATGAAATTTGATTATCAAAATTTTTGGTCATATTTTTTTCTTCTTCATCCTCATCTTGGTGCAATTGTTTTATGTTGGATTGAAATTGAGCCTTGAGTTGTTCAAATTGTTGTTTTAGTTGGTTTTGCAAGTTCTTGAAATTTTGTCTTATTTGTTGTAATTTTAGCTTGCATTCTTCTTGGATCTGTTTCTTGTCACCAGGTGAAGCACTCTTTACTTGAGTTCGGCAATCGTGGATTATAGTCACTGTCTGGTTTCTCATCTCCTTTTTGAGCATATTTCGTTGGTGAACAAAATCGGATACCAACTGACCTAGATTTGTATCAGAAGATAGAGTGCCAGTACCTTGACTACCACCTGAACTTTGGGCTGTAACTGTAATTGTAATAGAGTTTGAAACGCTGGGATTGAAATTGGCATTACCAAGATATGATACAGTTACAATGTTTTTACCAAGATGAAGAGATGAGGTTGTAAATGTAGCAGTACCGTCTGATAGTGTACGCGATGCAAAGTTTGTCCCATTAACTTGAAGTTGAACTGTTCCAGTTGCTGTATTTGGAGATATAGTAGCTGTAAATGTTACATTGTGACCAGATATAATCGATGTAGCGTTTGAGCTCAATACAGTGGTTGTAGAAGAAGCAGTTGCCTGATTGATTGTTTGAACAAGGACTACACTAGTACTATCTGCATGGTTTTGGTCACCAAGATATATGGCAGTTAAATCGTGAACACCCCCTGATAATGATGATGTGGTAAATGTAGCAACACCGGAAGATATTGTTCCACTACCAAGTAGTGTAGTACCATCCATGAATGTAACAAGTCCTGTAGCAGATGATGGCGATACGTTAGCTGTAAACGTGACTGACTGGCCTGCAATGGCGGGATTAAGAGAAGATGAAAGTGTTTCCGATGTAGCAATTTTATTTACTGTTTGAAATATAATGCCTCTGTTGCTACCAAAAACAGAATCTCCTGAATATGACGCAGTTATGTTATCTCTTCCAGTGGCAAGTGAGGTGGTTGTAAATGCAGCTTGCCCAGCTGATAACGTCACAGGGCTGCCAAGACTTGAGCCGTTAGCTAGGAATTGAATAGTACCAGTTGCCGTACTAGGCGATACTGTTGCGGTAAATGTTACTGATTGACCCGATGTAGTTGGATTTTGTGATGATGTGATTGTTACTGAAGAGACATTATTGATTATCTGTACCAGTGCAGTGCTTGTGCTTGCAGCAGTATTTGTATCACCTTCATAGTTTGCAACTATACTATGACTGCCAATTGACAATGAAGATGTTGAAAAGCTTGCAATGCCGCCAGATATGGTTCCAGTACTAAGTACTGCAGCAGGACTAGTCGAAACGTCAATGAACTGCACTGTCCCGGTAGCTGTACTGGGAGTTACAGTTGCAGTCAATGTTATTCCCTGACTAAATGTTGATGGGTTAAGAGATGAAACAATCATGGTAGAAGAGCTAACTAGTGCAATGGCAGGCAAAAATCCAATGGGTACAAGTAACGAGCCTGACATCAAGATACATACAAGTGGCAAACCCAGTATCTTCAACAGTCAAACATAATGTATTATTCTTTATAATAATCGGGCAGAACTCATCAGTAGAAATTTGTAGTAAAGTTAAAGTATCAAATAACGAGGTGTATTTTCTTCTAGGAAAAGCAAAAGAAATTAGATGAATATTCTAGATAATAATTCAAAAATGCTGATTACTTAAGTTTAACCTAAAGTTGAACCAAAAGTGTAATCAAAAATTAAATCAGACTAGTATTTATCTGACATATTGCATTCATGTCCCAAATGTAAAGCAAAGATCGACATTCAAAAGACATTCAACCAGAAAATTCTCTTTAGTTGTCCACAATGCAAAATTGAGGATATAGTAGATTACAAGAAAAACATAGACGAAGCATATCTTGACTTTCTCTTAAAATTTGATACTGGAAAAATTTCAAAGAAAAATTCTCAAAACATGCTTGAACAAGAGGGTTTGCTTCAAAGTGAAGACGAGATAAGAAACATGATAGGAAAAACAAAGGTTGGTGAGATAATCCAGTCAGTCTTGTTCTCAAAGAGACACTATGTATCTCACTTTAAATCAATAGAGGAGCCCGACCCAGAAATGGGCTCAAATATTGAAGATTTTGGGCTTGATCCAAGAATTGTAGAAACACTACAATCAAAAGGAATCACCAAATTTTACAAATTCCAAGAAGATGCAATTCATGACATCATGCTGGGAAACAATGTCATCATAACTGCACCAACAGCGTCAGGCAAGACAGAGGCATTTGTTGTTCCAATAATTCAAAAAATCATTGATTTAAAAAATCCAACAAAGAATGTTCAGGCCATATTTGTATATCCAACTAAATCCCTATCACGAGACCAGTATCCAAAGATAAAGGAAATAACAGATAGAGTAGGTCTAGAGATTGCAGTATTTGATGGAGATACAAAAGAAACAGAACGGAGAAAAATTCTCGAATCCCCACCTGATGTTATTATAACAAACTTTGATGTCTTGCATTACCATCTATGGCATAGAACCAAGTTTGCAGCGCTGCTTTATACTGTAAGATTTGTTGCAGTAGACGAGGCCCATGTCTATTCTGGAATTTTTGGTTCCAATGTTCACCATATCATAAAGAGACTAAAGAGAATTTCTCCCAAGGTACAGTTTGTCGCATCATCTGCAACTTTGGAAAATGCACTTTCGTTTTGTCAAGAACTTTTTGGAGTAAAGATGGTGCAGGTTACAGGTGCAGGGAAAAAAGGAAGAATTGAATTTTGCATGTTGTTTCCGTCACTTGTAACACAGAGGGCATTGATGATTGATATTCTAAAAAAGTTAACTTTGAGAAAACACAAGACCCTTGTTTTTAATAACTCACATCTGAATTCTGAACTTTTAGCACTGCAAGCAAGAAGACAAAAAATCGACATCAAGGTTCACAGGGCAGGCTTGATGGCAAATTATAGAAAATCAGTTGAGAATTTGTTTAAAAATGACCAACTACTTTCTGTCTCAGCAACACCTACTCTTGAGCTTGGAATCGACGTAGGAAATGTGGACGGTGTCATATCTTCTACTATTCCGATAAATAGACTAGTTCAAAGAATAGGAAGAGCTGCAAGAAAAGGCCAAGATGGATATGCCTTTTTGGTATTAGGAAATGACCCCATATCGCAGTATTACAAGAATCATCCAAGAGATTATTTTGAGGATGTTGAACAAGTTTACATTGACCCAAAAAATCCATTTGTTGAAGAGTTTCAAGTTCTTGCAATGGCGTGCGACAAGCCCATAGCAAGACATGAACTAGTTGAACACAAGGAGGTCATTGAAAGACATCTGGATTCAGGTAGCCTAGTCTTGGTTGAAAATAGATATGTCCCAAATTTTGATAAGATAAAAAATCTTTTAGAAAATTTTAGCATAAGAGGAATAGGCAAGTCAATTGATATTTTTCTTAATGGCAAAAAAGTAGGTGACAGGATTTTGCCCATAGCACTAGATGAACTGCACCCATCAGCCATCTATTTTCTTGCAGGAACAAGGTATCGTGTAAAGGAACTTGGATATCCTGATACCATGAGTGCAAAACTAGAATTTTTGCCTAGAGAATATCCATATTATACAAGAGCGCTTACCGAAGAGTGGCCTACAATTGAAACCATTTATGAAAAGCGACAAGTAAATGGAATAGAGGTAGCGTTCTGCAAATTACACATTCAAAAACGCGTTTACGGTTATGTTAACATCGAGCTTGGCCAAGATGTGGCCCAGGGCCAAAAAGTTCTCCTTGAGAGACCGTTAGAGTATGATTTTGTCACAAAGGGTATTGTCTTCAAAGCTCCAAGGCCGCAAGATGAAATTAGCAAATCTGAAAATGAGGAATATACTGAGGCAAGTGGTTATCATGCCACTGAACATGTAATCATAGAAGGAAGCAATATGATCACAGGAGGTGTATCACAAGATTTAGGTGGAATCTCCCTTGGTACATCAGGATTAATTTTTGTATATGACTCAGCAATTGGCGGAAATGGAGCAAGCAAGGCATTGTATGACAGGCTCGAAAAAGCATTTGAGCGAAGCCTGTATATTGTAAAGGAATGTCCTTGCAAGAACCAATCTGGATGCCCTCGCTGTACTTTTTCCTACAGATGTGGCAATAACAATGAGTATCTCCACAAACTTGCAGCTACGGAGATACTTCAGAGAATAATGGATGGTGAAGCAACAGAGGTTTCTGAGCCAGTGGAAGGAGACAAACCACTAGTCTAATAGCGGTATTTCAAAAATGAAACAAAATATTAATGCGATTTTTAAATCACAATCATGGAAAAAGTAGCAGTAGTTACTGGTAGCTCAAGTGGAATAGGCTTTGAAACAGCTCTTGCCTTGGCAAGGGATGGACATTACACCTATGCCACAATGCGTGATACAAGCAAGGGCAACAAGATTCTTGAGATTGCAAAAAAAGAGAATTTAAAAGTCGAGGTCCTAAAGCTTGATGTAGATAAGGAAGACACCATCACAAGTTCAATTAATAAAATAATTTCAGACAAAAAAAGAATCGATGTGCTTGTAAATAACGCAGGATATGGTCTTTTTGGATGTCTTGAGGATCTTTCCATTTCAGAACTCAAGTCCCAATTTGAAACGAACTTTTTTGGCTTGATTAGAACGATCCAGCTAGTTCTTCCTACAATGCGCAAGCAGAAATCTGGTACAATAGTAAATGTGAGCTCTGTTGCAGGAAGAATAGGATTCCCAGCATCACCTGCATACATTAGTTCCAAGTTTGCATTGGAGGGGTTAAGCGAATCAATGAGATATGAACTTGAGCCACTTGGGATTAAGACCATTATAATAGAGCCAGGAGTTATCAAGACAAACTTTTTTGCCGCACTAAAACAATCGACAAATCCCAACTCTGCCTATAAGGAAATAACTGACAAAGTGATGAAGGGTCTGACCATGATGGTAGAGATGGGCACATCTCCTCAAGAGGTTGCAAGGACCATAGTCAAGGCGGTCAATTCTGAAAACCCTCTGCCTAGGTATCCAGTTGGAAATGATGCAGTCATGTTTCTTGAAGCAAAGAAGAACAAGACTGATATCGAATTTGAAAATTACATAAAAAAAGAACTTTATGGTTAAAATTCCGTTTTCTGTTCCATGTTTTTTTAACGTTATAGAAACTATCGATCTAAATTGAAGAGTTTTTCACGGTGTTTTTGAATAGCTTGATATAAGTCACCAAGTCAATTTTTGTCAAAGTCAACAGATTTAGGTAAAAATCTAGTGGTGTATCTAAAATGAAATGGAAGACCTTACAACATAATGGAATAGCAATTCCCCCTCCTTTTGAGTCAAAAGGAATATCGATTAGAATCAAAGGAGAAAAGGTCCCACTAAGCCTAGATGCAGAAGAGATGGCCTACCAGTGGGCAAAAAAGAAAGACACCCCATATGTCAAGGATGCAGTATTTCAGAAAAATTTCCTTTCAGATTTTGTAAAAACACTACCTGAAAAATACAGAAAGGTTTCAATTGCAGATATTGATTTCTCAGATGCTTTCAAGGTTGTAGACAAGGAAAAAGATTCCAAGCTTACAATGACCAAGGAAGAAAAGAAAAAGCTTGCAACAACTAGAAAGGAAATTAAAGAAAAAATGAAGTCAGTTTATGGAAAGGCCATCATAGATGGAAAGGAAGTCGAAGTAGCAAACTGGATGGCAGAGCCTCCTGGACTATTCATAGGGCGTGGTGATCATCCACTGAGGGGTAGGTGGAAGCCAAAAATTACAGAAAAAGATGTTACAGTAAACCTTGGAAAAGAAGCCAAAGTGCCACCAGGAAAATGGGGGGAGATAATACACGAGCAAGACTTTATGTGGCTTGCAAGCTGGGAGGACTATCTTACAGCAAAGAGAAAGTATGTTTGGCTCTCCGATACGTCAGACCTCAAGCAAGAGCGTGACAGGATGAAATATGACAAGGCAACCAAACTAGGCGAACACATTGACAAGATTTTGGATTCCATAGTAAAGAAGATGTCAGACAAGGATGAAAAAGTGAGAAGGATTGCAACCGTATCTTATCTGATATACAAGACTGCCATGAGGGTAGGAGACGAAAAGGACCCTGATGAAGCAGACACTGTGGGTGCAACCACCCTACGTGTAGAACATATCAAGCTCAAGCCTGGCATAATTGAGTTTGATTTTCTTGGAAAAGATAGTGTTAGATGGCAAAAGCCTTTACCAGTTGGAAACCAAGACAAGGACTTTTATGAGAATTTAAGGAAACTAACAGAAAAGAAAAAGCCAGACGAATTGATATTTGATGGAATCACATCAAGACATGTAAACGAATTTCTGGGAGGTGTGGTCAAGGGCCTTACTGCAAAGGTGTTTAGAACATATCTTGCAACCAATGTTGTCAAGAACTATCTAAAGAAGGTGGATAATCTTGATTCAAAATCAGAGAACATCAAGATTTACCATGCAAAGCTTGCAAATCTCGAAGCTGCGATAACATGCAACCACAAGAGAACTATTCCTAAAAACTTTGAAGAGTCATTGCAAAAAAAGAAAGATGTGCTCAAAAAACTCAAAGAATCCAAGCCAAAAACAGAGAAACAAGCTGAAAAGCTAAAGCAAAGAGAAGAAAAATTAAAACTAACAATAGAGCTAACTGAAAAAACAAAGGACTACAATCTTGGAACATCACTGCGCAATTATGTTGATCCAAGAGTAGTCAAAGCTTGGTCAGACCAAGTTGGATTGGAATGGGAAAAACTCTACACATCTGCACTGCAAAAGAAATTCCAATGGGTCACAAAAGTAGAAACTAATTGGAAAGAGATTGCAGAAGCCTAAAACAAGCTACATTTAATTGCATCAAGAAATTAGCCGTAATCTGTGCCGGGGTAGCTCAGCCTGG
>CAYUTC010000036.1:0-15099 GCA_964447595.1 uncultured Nitrosopumilaceae archaeon | reverse complement strand
GTTGTGGATACCACGGCACCAAAAATAATTGCACCATCAATTGTCACAGTTAATGCAACAAGCCCAACTGATAATCATGTAAACATAGGAAACGCAACTGCTTCGGATAGTGTCAAGGTTGTTTCAATTACAAGTAATGCTCCTACAGTATTTCCATTTGGCAACACAACAGTAACCTGGACTGCAACCGATGAGGCTGGAAACAAGGCAAGTGCTGTACAGATAATTAATGTGGTTGATCATTCTCCTCCTCTCTTGGCAATTCCACAAAACATAACGATAAACGCGACTGCCTTTGACACACCAATAACGGTTGGTCAGGCTACCGCAACTGGTATCATGGATACGTCACCCAAGATAACTAACAATTCGACTGGGCTATTCAATATCGGTACCACAATAGTTCAATGGACTGCTGTAGACAAGTTTGGTAATACCAAGACACTGGATCAAACAGTAAATGTTCTTGCATGTGGCAAGTCAACTTCATACTATAACTTGTTGATGGGAACAAACAACAATGACACCTTGACAGGCTCTTCAGTGCACAACTTGATACTTGGTCTTGAGGGAGATGACATCATCCGTGCAGGTCCTGCAGGAGATTGTATCATCGCAGGAGACGGTAACAACATAATATTTGGTGGCAGTGGGGCTGATGTAATCATTGCAGGCAATGGCAACAACATCATTAAAGGAGGTACGGGCAACGAATTGATCTATGTAGGAACTGGCTCCAACATAATCCAGGGCGGGACTGGTCATGACACTTGTTATCTTGGAGCACCATCACAGGATACTGTAGTTAACTGTCAGGCAGAGAAGCGCTAAATTTCTCAGCTTTCAATATTATCTCCATATAGATTATAATTACAATCTATCTTTTTGAAGATGGATGACAAAATCAGAAAAACTATTTTTGAGAGCCAAAAAAGTAATTCCATCTGGAATCAACAGCCCTGTTAGATACTATGCCCCATATCCCTTCTTTGTAAAAAAGGCTGCAGGAAATAATATTTGGGATGTGGACGGTAATCGCTATCTTGACTACTGCAATGGCTATGGTGCATTGCTCTTGGGGCACCAAAGAAAAGAAATTATTTCAAGTGTCCAGTCGCAGTTAAAAAAGGGAACACTATACTGTGCACCAACCAAACTCGAGGTAGAATTATCAGAACTAGTTTCACAAAACTTTACTTCCATGAATAAAGTCAGACTGGTAAATACGGGAAGCGAAGCCACCATGACTGCAATTAGATTAGCAAGAGGTTTTACAAAAAAGAAAAAGATAATCAAATTTGAGGGATGTTATCATGGTGCGCATGACTATGCCTTGGTAAAGGCAGGCTCTGGTGCAGCACATCTGGGAATCTCGACTTCTGAGGGTGGCCTTGATGAAGTCTCAAAAAACACTCTTGTGGTTCAATACAACAATTCTGAGCAAGTTACATCTGTTTTGGAATCAGAAAAGGATGTGGCTGCTGTAATAATAGAGCCTGTTCTTGCAAACATGGGCCTAGTATTGCCAGAGAAGAATTTTCTGCAAAATGTCAGAAAAATAACATTAGAACACGATGCCCTTCTAATATTTGATGAGGTGGTAACTGGTTTTCGAATGTCAACTGGTGGTGCGCAAAAATATTATTCAATACAGCCTGATATTACAACACTTGGCAAAGCACTGGGAAACGGATTTGTCATAGCAGCAGTAGGAGGTAGAGCAGAAATCATGGACATGCTGTCACCTGGGGGAAACGTGTACCAAGCAAGTACCTATGCTGGAAACCCAATCTCCGTGTCTGCTGCGATTGCATCTATTAAAACAATGAACAAGTACAAGACTAAACTTTATCCAAGACTAGAAAAGTTATGCAAAACACTCTCATCTGCTATTTCAGACCTTGCATCAGATATGAAAATACCACACCAGGTCAATTCAATAAGCTCCATGTTTCAGATCTTTTTTACAGACAAGCCTGTAACAGATTATTCTTCGGCAAAAGGCTCTGATGGTACCAAATTTGCAAAGTTGTTCCATGCGTTATTACAAAATGGAGTCTTTGTGGCGCCATCCCAGTTTGAAACAGTATTTCTTTCTGATTCATACGATGCCAAAGATATCAAAAAGACCATTCTTGTATTTGAAAAGGCACTAAAAACGGTGAAAAAATGAAATACATCATAGGCACACGGGGAAGCCAGCTCTCACTTGCACAGACAAACTGGGTAATTTCTGAGCTGAAAAAAAAATTTCCTAGTACAGAATTTGATATAGTACAAATCAAGACAAAAGGAGACACTGATGCAAGACCACTTTTTACAATCAACCAAAAAGGAATATTTGAAAAAGAGATTGACAAGGCAGTGGCAGAAAGAAAAGTGGACTTTGCAGTGCACAGCTTAAAGGATGTTCCTGCTGACCTGCCAGATGATCTAGTACTTGCATGTATCCCAAAAAGAGAGGCGCCAAATGACATCTTCATATCAAAAAACGGTCAGACACTAGACTCCATTAAAAAAGGTGCAGTCATTGGAACCAGCAGCCTGAGAAGAGCCGTGCAGATATCTCGGATAAGGCCTGATGTTACCGTAAAACCAATTCGCGGAAATATAGAAACCAGAATAAGAAAAATTGATGACGGAAATTTTGATGGCATAGTTCTGGCTCAAGCAGGAATTGGAAGACTGGGGCTTGATGTTAAATTTGAAAAACTTGGAACAGATATCTTTCCTCCTTCGCCTGGTCAAGGTGCTCTTGCCATTGTAACAAGAAAGGATAACCACGAACTACTTGATCTCTTGCAAAAGATAGAAGATCCAGCATCAAGAAATGCCATAGAGGCAGAAAGGTCGCTCTCATTATTTGTGGACTCGGGTTGCAGATTTCCAGTAGGTGCACTGGCTGAACAAAAAGGAGATGAGCTGTTTCTTACAGTTACGGTTTATTCCATAGATGGCACCAAATCCATCATGGTTAAAAAAAATTCCAAGGCAACTCACGCCCAAGAACTTGGAAGAGAGGCTGCGTCTGAGCTCTCATCCAAAGGAATACAAGAGCTTGCAAAAGACTGGAGAGAAAAGGTAGAGGAATGGAACAAAAAATGAGGGGCAAAGTTTTCATTGTAGGTGCTGGGCCTGGAGATCCTAAACTAATTACGCTAAAAGCTGTTGAGGCCATAAAATCTGCCGATGTAGTACTGTACGACAGACTGGTAAGCAAGAAAATAATTGGCATGATTCCAAAAAGAGCCGAAAAGGTCTATGTCGGAAGAGACGTAGGAGACGATTACAAACATCAGGATTATACCAATGAACTGATGATAAAATATGCAAAAAAGAAAAAAATCGTTGTGCGACTAAAGGGTGGCGACCCCTTTATTTTTGGAAGGGGAGGGGAAGAAGCAGAATTTCTCAAAGACAAAAAAATAAAATATGAAATAATTCCTGGAATCACTTCGGGAATTGGCTCTGCAGAATATTCCGGAATACCTCTGACTCACAGGGATTATGCTTCTTCTGTTGTATTTGTAACAGGACATGTTGATGCAAAAAAATCAAAAGATAATGTAAACTGGAAAAAACTTGCCATAGGTGTAGACACTATTGTAATAATGATGGGGCTATCAAGGCTTGATATAATTTCCAAAAAACTAATCGGTGGAGGACTAGATAAAAGGACGCCAGTTGCAGTAATTCAGAATGGTACCACGGAACAACACAAGATGATAAAAGGCAATCTGCTTGATATCGCAAAAAAGGTACGCGATTCAAAAATCAAGCCGCCCTCTATAATTATAATAGGCAAGGTGGTCAACCTCTCAGACAAGATAGGATGGAGAAGATGATGCAAGGAAAAGTAATAGCAATTACCCGGTCAAAGGAAGATTCTCAAGAGTTTGTCCATCTCATATCAAAAGAAAAGGGTCGTGCAATTTCTCTGCCAACAATAGAGCTTGTCAGCAAAGGTGATACAATGGTAGACGAGTTCCTTGATTCCATAAAAAAAGATGATCCTGATTTTTCTGTATTTATGAGCTCAAAAGCAGTGAAACTTTTGTTTGATACTGCAAAAAAGATTTCAAAATATGAAAAACTGCAGCTTGCAGTTGCAAATACCACAGTAATTGCAGTAGGTCCCAAAACAAAAGCTGCACTAGAACAAGAAGGAATCAGGGTGGCGCACGTTCCTGAAAGATTTTCTTCTGTAGGTGTAGGAGAAGTGCTCACTAGACTCAACCCGGAAGGCAAAAAGGTAATTGTTCCACGAAGCGGTGCATCAACACCATTTCTTGCTCAGCTATTGCAAAAAATTGGATTACAAGTAACTGAAGTCTATCTTTATGACGTAAAATCGTACAGTGACCTGTCACAGTGGACTGAATTCAAAGAACTTTTTGCAAGAAATGGTATCGACGGAATTGTTTTTACCAGTGCATCGTCTGTGCGAGCATTTTTTGATATAATGCTTGGTGATTCTGATAAAAATACACTGAAAAAGAATCTAGAAAAAACTACTGTCATTGCAATAGGTCCGTTTACAGCAGACGAGCTCAAAAAATTTGATGTAACACCAGTGATAGCCCCAGTGCATACTGTTCCTGGTGCAGTGGATGCTATCAAAAGCTGTCTTTGTTAAATCTGTATACTAATACAGTTTTTCAAATTTCCATCATCTCAGTTAACAAGTTTGTTGCTCCAAAAGTTTAGAACAACTAGTTAGCTTGACCTACTCCGCTGTACGCGTGGGAAGAGTTGTGTAACTTTTTTATAATATAACGGAGTTATGTGAATTATGACATCAGAGAACCTCAATATGGATTATAGTAAATATGATTTCAAAAACCCAACTGAGATGTATGTTTACACCAGCAAGAAGGGACTATCAAAGGAAGTCGTTGAAGAAATCAGTGGAATGAAGGGCGAACCACAATGGATGCTTGATTTCAGAATGCGATCATATGAAATTTTCATGAAAAAACCCATGCCAAACTGGGGTGGTGATCTAAAACAGATCGATTTTAATAATATCTATTATTATGCCAAGGCTTCTGAAAAAACAGAGAAAGACTGGGACAGTGTTCCAGCCGAAGTCAAGGCAACATTTGACAAGCTTGGCATACCCGAGGCCGAGAAAAAATTCCTGGCAGGTGTAGGTGCTCAATACGAATCTGAAGTAGTATATCACAATCTGCGCGAGGATCTTGCAAAGAAGGGTGTCATATTCTTGGACACTGATACTGCTCTAAAGGAACATCCTGAAATATTCAAGAAATATTTTGGCAAGGTAATTCCTCCAGAAGACAACAAGTTTTCTGCACTTAACAGCGCAGTGTGGAGTGGTGGATCATTTATCTATGTTCCAAAGAGTGTCAAAGTAGACCTGCCACTACAAGCATACTTTAGAATCAACAAGGAAAACATTGGCCAGTTTGAAAGAACACTAATCATTGCTGATGAAGACTCGGAAGTTCATTACATCGAAGGATGCACTGCACCAGTATATTCGTCAGAATCATTGCACTCTGCAGTAGTAGAATTAATTGCAATGAAGGGTGCCAAGCTGCGATATACTACAATTCAAAACTGGAGCAATGATGTTTACAATCTGGTAACAAAGAGGGCATATGCCTACGAGGGTGCCAGAGTAGAATGGATAGATGGAAATATTGGCAGCAGGCTGACAATGAAATATCCTGGGATATATCTACTGGGCCAGAGAGCACATGGCGAGACATTGTCTATTGCATTTGCAGGAAAGAACCAGCACCAAGATACCGGTGCTAAAATGGTACACCTTGCTTCTAACACTACCTCAAGAATTACATCAAAATCTGTAAGCAAGAACAACGGCAGAACTACCTACAGGGGATTGTTACATGTTGCAAAGGGTGCAACAAATGTCAAGGCCTCGGTACGATGCGATGCACTCTTACTTGATGACATATCAAAAACAGATACCTATCCATACATGGAAATCAACCAAGAAGATGCTACGATAACTCACGAGGCAACTGTTGGAAAAATAGGTGATGAACAAATCTTCTACCTGATGACAAGAGGTTTCACAGAAGAAGAGGCATTGACTCTGATTGTAAACGGGTTCATAGAACCATTTACAAAAGAGCTCCCTATGGAATACGCCGTAGAGCTAAATAGATTGATTAAATTGGAAATGGATGGTTCGGTCGGTTAAACCGGCCAGCCAAATATCACACTTGGGCATGTCATCTTTTATTTTATCAAAGCTTGGTTCAAACCATGTAGACGAAATCTCGGAGAGTAGCAACGATCCCGCATGGCTAAAAGAATACAGGAAAAAATCATTTTCAATCTATGAGCAGCTTCCGCCAGAGGTTTCTCCACTTTACAATAAATACAGCGACGCCAACAGAATGGATTCCGCCCAGATATCATTCTCACTTAGCTCTGATAGTACTGTTCCAGACTTTGTAAAGGACAGACTTGGTGAAGTCTCAGATAATCCAAACATTGTTCAGATAGGAACAAACATCCACAAGATATCCATTCCATCAGAGCTAAAATCAAAAGGCCTTTGGATTTCTTCCATTCAAGATGCAATAAAAGAACATTCAGATAAAATCAAACAAAAATTTGAACAAATAGACCCTGAAAGAGACAAATACATTGCACTCAACAATGCATTCTTTAATTCTGGCATCTGTGTTTACATACCAAAAAATCTAGTACTGGAAAAGCCAATTCATTTAATTTCATCTCTAGGCCTTGATGGAACCTCTACGATATCAAGAAATGTTATACTTTGTGATGAGAATTCCAAGGCATCAATTGTTCAAGAAATTTATGCCCCCAAGTCTTCAAGGCAGCAGGCATACCTTGAGGTCCTAGATGTGACCGTTAATGCAAACAGCCAACTTGATATGATTACATTGCAGGCCATGGACATGTCTGCTGTGAATTTTTCATCAAGGGCTGCAAGAATTGCACGCGATGCAAAGATGGATTGGTATCTTGGATTATTTGGTTCGTATTTATCCAGATACCAAATTGATAACCATCTTGATGGAGTGGGGGCTACTGTCCATGACACCGAAGTTGTTTTTGGAAACAAGAACCAGTCATTTGATCTATCATCTAATCTGATACACAATGCACCATCTACGATTGGTCGAGTGCTGGAAAAATCAGTCCTCAAAGATACTTCAAAATCGCTCTTCAAGGGAATGATTCGAATAGAAAAGGACGGCCACCACGCCGAATCATATCTTGCTGGTCATTCAATTCTATTAGACAAGGGTGCCAAGTCTGATTCCATACCAGGTCTTGAGATATTCACAAATGATGTAAAAGCAACCCACTCTGCATCTGTTGCCCAGATGGACGATGAGCAACTGTTCTACCTTGCATCACGATGTTTATCCAAATCAGAGGCACAGAAGATAATTGTAGAGGGATTCTTGGAACCGCTATCAAGAAAAATGTCATACCAGATTCGTGCATGGATTAGCTATCTAATTGAATCCAAGTGGCTTGGCAGAGACCTTACCATAAAAACTGATGAGCAACTAAAAGCACTGCTTGAAGTAGAAGAGACAAGATATCGCGAGACTGACATCTTTGAGAGCCATTACAAGTACAGGTGAAACATTGTCAGAATGGGTCAATGTCTGCAATACCAGTCAGCTAAAAAAAGGCGAGATGCTTGATTTTGATTACAAGGAGAAAAAGATACTTGTAGCTAATATCAATGGAAAAATTTATGCGACAGACAGAATTTGCACACATGCTGATGCTGACCTGTCAACTGGAATACTAAATGAAGAGGGAGTGACCTGTCCATTGCATCTCTCAACTTTTAATCTAGAGACTGGAATTCCACAAAACCTTCCTGCTGAAAAACCATTGAAAACCTACAATGTTAAAATAGAACAAAATGAAATCTATGTCAAGGTAGAATAATTTGCAAACAAGTATAATAAATATTGAAAATATTCGAAATGATTTTCCTATTCTAAAACGTAAAGTTCACAAGGACAAACCCTTGGTATACCTTGATAATGCAGCAACCACACAAAAACCAATTCAGGTAATTAATGCAATAAGTGATTACTACCTAAATTACAACTCTAATATACACAGGGCAGTACATGAACTGGCAGAGCAGGCAACTGCTGCATATGAAACCACAAGGGACAAGGTTGCCAAATTCATTAATGTAAAAAATCGTGAAGAGATTGTTTTTGTCAGGGGTACAACCGAGGCAATCAATCTGGTTGCATACGCTTGGGGAAGACAAAATGTTGGACAAGACGACATTGTAGTTACAACAGAATATGAGCATCATAGTAACATTGTTCCATGGCAACTGCTCACACAAGAAAAAGGTGCCAAACTAGAATACATTGGAGTAGACGACAATGGCGAGCTGATACTGGAACAACTGGATACATATCTGGAGACAGGAAGGGTAAAGCTTGTCACATTCAGCCAGATGTCAAATGTTCTTGGAACTATATCAAAGTCTGAAGAGATCATAAACAAGTGTCACAAAAAAGGAGCCAAGGTACTAGTTGACGGTGCCCAGTCTGTTCCGCACATGCAAGTAGATGTGCAAAAACTAGACTGTGACTTTTTTGCATTCTCTGCACATAAGATGCTAGGACCTACAGGTGTAGGAGTACTTTGGGCAAGAAAAGAACTGCTTGAATCAATGGCTCCATTTAATGGAGGAGGAGACATGATCCGCGAGGTTCACAAGTACAAGACCACATGGAATGATTTGCCATACAAGTTTGAGGCAGGAACTCCAAACATTGCAGACGTGATTGGATTTTCAGCAGCAATAGACTATCTGGAAAGAATTGGCATGGACAAGATACGCGAGCATGAGATTGAACTAACAAAATATGCACTGGACAAGTTATCGCAAATAAAAGGAATCAAGCTCTATGGACCGATGGATACATCAAAGCGTGGAGGCGTGATATCGTTTAACCTCGGTGACATTCATCCACATGACCTTGCAACAATAATTGATGAAGACGGTGTTGCTATTCGTTCAGGGCACCACTGTGCGCAGGTGCTGATGGAAAGACTGGATGTATCCGCAACTTCGCGCGCAAGCTTTTATATCTATAACACAAAGAGTGAGGTAGATGTTTTTATCAAGTCACTTTATCGAGCAAAGGAGCTGTTCAAAATTTGAGTAGTGCAGATATTTACCGTGAAATAATTCTTGACTATTACAGAAACCCGAGAAACTATGGAAAAATAACAAACCCAGATGTTGCACAAAGGGACAGCAATCCTTTGTGTGGCGATGAGCTTGAAATGCATCTTAACATCAAGGACAACAAGGTTGCTGATGTCAAGTTTACAGGAAAGGGCTGTGCAATAAGCCAGGCAAGTGCATCCATGCTAACAGAATTAATCATGGGAAAGGACTTTGATTATGTCAAGAAACTATCAAAAGAAGACATTCTTGACAACCTGGGATTACACGATCTTGGACCTGCTAGGATAAAGTGTGCGCTACTATCACTGAAGGTTTTAAAATCTGGCCTCTACTCGTATCTCACTGAGAAGCTAAAAGATACAGCATCGGCAGCCAAGATAAAAGAAGAAGCATCAGGTCTCTACTAGTTGGCAATGGAAACTTCCATCCCTATACAAATCAGAAAGATAATTTTTACAAAGTTCAACGACCCAAACTTGAGGTTTACAAACGATGAGGTCTTTGAGAGTCTCAAAAATGAGGACCTTGATAGTAAACTGACAATTGACGACTTGGAGCCATACTTTAAGCAACTCCATGATGAGGGACTAATCAGGCCAATTGCCCAAAACTTTACTACACAATGGTACAAGCTATTTGAAACGGTAGAAAAATTCCACTGCAAATCATGCAACCAAGACATTTATCTTGGAAAACTAGAGCCTAGGGTTTGCTCCAACCCTGCATGCAAGACTACTTTTTAGCTCTGTATCTTTCTGCAGCTTCTTCTAGTGCCTGAATCATTGGAAGCTTGGTGCCAGTCAGGTACAGAACCAGTGCGCCTCCTGCTGTGCTGATGTGGTTTATCTTTTCTGCCAGTCCGTACCTTTTCAGTGCTGCAGTAAGATGGCCACCACTTACAATAGTAGTGGCAAAAGAGTTGGCAACTCCCTTTAGAAGAGACTCTGTTCCAAACTTGAAGTTTTCATTTTCAAAAAATCCTGCAGGACCGCTCATAAATACAGTACCTGCACTTTGTATTGATTTTAAATAATATTCTACAGTCTTTGGTCCAAGGTCAAATATCTGGTCTCCCTTGACAAGCTCGCGAACATCCATCTCTACTCTCTTTCCGTTTCTATCAACTGCAATATCTACCGGTACTGAAAACACATCTGGATACTCTCCAATCAAAGAATGTGCTTTCTGGACAATCTCTTCTTCTCTTTTTATTCCTAAAGGAAACTTGATTCTGCCCTGCGCCCTCAAAAAGACATTTGCAATAACACCGGTCAGAAGAACCTGGTCTGCTCTGCCATTTTGTATTAGTTCCTTTATTGCCTCTAGCCTGTCTACCACCTTGGAGCCACCAAGAACTACAACATGTGGGCCTTTGGCAACTGTCATTATCTCATCTAGTTTTCTTACTTCGCGCTCTACCAGTCTTCCCGCACACGAAGGCAGCACATATGCAAATCCGATGATGGATGGGTGTGCCCTGTGCGAGCTTGGAAATGAATCAAGTACACAAATGTCAAATAGTTTGGAGAGTCGCGTTACCATGATAGTCTTTGATGCCTCTGACGATGCAAACTCGTAATTTTCCTCAGCACAAAGCCTGAGGTTGTCAAGCATAATGATGTCGCCTTCTTTCATGTTTTTTATTTCTCGTTGTGCATCAGAGCCAATGACATCCTCGACATATTTTATTTTCCGGCCAAGAATTTGTTCAAGTACTTTGGCATGATTTTCCATTCCAGTGTAGTCCTTGTTTCCAACCCTTCCCTGGTGTGATGCAATGACTACCTTGGCTTCCTGAAGGTCTTTGAGTGATTCTGTTGCTTCCCGAATCCTGCTTGTCTCAATTATTTCCATGGTTGCAGGATCTATTGGAACGTTCATGTCGACACGGAGAAAGACAGTTTTTCCTTTGGTCTTAAAATCTTCTAGTGTAAGAATCCTCACGGCGATCCTTTCTTGGTGTTGGTTAAAATCTTTTATTTTGGCTTGGTACCATGGAAAAACAACTCGCAGCAAGTGATCTCATTTTAATATGGATAGTTTTCGACTAGTATACATGATATCAGGGTGTACTTTGTTTGGAAAAATGGCTCTTTGATATAAGAAGTAGAACGTTTTTCCTGTTCGTAGTATCTTTTTTAATTCTTGTATATGTAACATATGAAAAAATCTTGTTACCATATGATACCAGCTTTGAAAATTATTTGCAAAAAGTGTCAGGAAATGTTACACTAGATCTTACTATGCAGTCTTTTTCTGAGCTTGGCTGGGTTGTCTATCCAATATTTGTGGCAATAGTTCTCTTTATAATGAAAAAGACAAGAAGGCTTGGGCTCACACTTCTCTTGGCACTTCTTGTTGGCACCATGAGTGCAGCATACCTTCGATGTTATACAGGATATGAAAAGCCTGATGCACAATTTTTGGGGGCACATTTACCATTCAAGTCAGGTGCAGATGTTAGTGTGCCATGTGTCATAGATGGAACCTTTCCTGCAGGACATACCGTTAGAGCTGTAATCTTTGCATTCATTCTAACCTATGCGCTGTCAAGGAAGTTTCCACGAGGCTGTTATCTATTGTGGCTCTATCCGTTTTTTGTGTCATTGAGTAGGTTGTATCTACTTGAGGAATATCCGACAACTGTAATCTCTGGAGTGATCTTTGGCATCTTGGTTGGCAACATTGTTGCCAAAAAACTCAAACTTGAACTGATCTTTGATAAACTAAAAACCTAGACTGTCAAAGACCTTGGCACTAATTAGGACCATGGCATAGTGTTCTTTATCATGATGATATGTCCAGTATCGCACATCACGCTCTTGTTTTGTTTTGCGTAAACCCAAATTAAGCTCGCTGATAATTGTAAATCCAATCTTTTTTGCAACACTCTTGTCATTTGTCATGATAACTTTGAATCCTCCTTTTTGCACTGTAAATCCCATCTGCACCATTTGGGACGCGATCTCCGATGCATTGTACTCGTCTGATATCTCAAATGTCTTGGTAATTGGTATCTGCGAGGGATGAAATTCCATGCATTTTTCAAATACCTGCCAAATAAAATCTAGTTGATCTCTTCTCTATCTTGCTTAAAATTTTACTAGAATTTTGTAAAATATGTTAAAAATTTTAACTCTTATGTCAAATCCTGATCATAACAAAAACTTAATCGATTACCAAGATTCTAAGATCGCATGGGGTCCCTTGCGGCACTCGCTAAATCATATAGAGCAAAAAAAGAAGCTGTTACAAAACTGCGAAGGCAGAATGAAAAGAAGCTAAAAGATGCGCTGTCACAGAAGAGGCGTTCATCCTCCGGTCTAGCATCGGTCACAAGGCAAAAAGAGAACATCGAGAGGCACAGGGAACATGTTTTACAATTGTTAAATCAATCACTGGCTCAAAAAGACAGCATAGAGAGACTAAAGATTGCTGCCGAAGAGAGACTACGACATGAACAAGATACAAAAGATGAGGCAAAACAGCAAAGCGAATATGGTTCGCCTGAAGAAAAGGCAGCATCTGCCCAGAGGCTAAAAATTGCTGACGATAAAATTGCCGAGCTCAAGTCTGAAATCCGAGAAAGGGAAAGCGTCGAGGGAAAACTTGTCTCCAAGATAGAAAGCTTGCAAAAAGAAAAGGCAAAACTTGATGGAAAATTAAAGAGCCAAATTCATGCTAAACCTGGTCTAGTTGAGCAGCTAAGGTCAAGCCAAAAAGCAGAGGCAAGCCTTAGGCCACGAGTCCAGTCCTTGGTAAAAAGGGAGACACAGACTGCAAATGCACTCCAAACAACCGTAAAGAAACTAACTGAACTTGAAGAAAAACGGAGAAAGGCTGCACGCAAAAAGGCTGCGCAAAAAGCAAGACGAAAAGCCAAGAGAGCAAAAAGAAAAGTAAAGAAAACAAGAAAAGTAAAAGCAAAGAAAAGAGTAGCAAGGAAAAAGACTAGAACAAGAGCAAAATCTAGAACTAGAACAAAGTCAAGAACAAGGAAATCTTCAAGAAAGAAACCTCGAAGAAAAATAAAACAAACTCGTAGAAAAGCAAAAAGAAAAACTGTACGCAAAAAGGCAAAGACTAGAAGAGCTTCCAAATCCAAACGAAGGAAGTAATCATACGCTTCATTAATATTGAATAATTTTTTTTAGAAAGCCATGTCGCTTCCCCACAGGATAACTGTCGAAATAATGGAGATGCCAAAGCTCAAAAATCCTCCACTAATTTGCGGCCTCCCAGGAAGTGGATATGTTGGAAAACTTGCAGTTGATCATATAATTGAAGAGCTAAAGGGAGTCCCGTTTGCAAACATATTTTCATCATCATTTCCTCCTCAGGTACTCATACAGTCAAAAGGAACCGTAGATCTGATGAAAAACACGTTATACTATTGTAAAGGCAAGTCACATGACTTGGTTCTTCTCAGCGGTGATGCCCAGCCAATCAACCCAGAAAGCGAGTATGAGATGGCAGACGAGATAACAAAGATCTGCGAAAAACTGGGTGTCAAGACGATATACACCCTTGCTGCATACATCACTGGTACATTTTCCAAAACTCCGCGAGTCTATGGAACCAGTACCTCCGAAGAAATTGTAAAAACATTTTCAAAATATGGAGTACTTGCAATGACAAGCGGTAGCATTACCGGAATGAATGGATTGATAATTGGAGTTGGAAAAAGAAGGAGCATAACAGGAGTCTGTCTTCTTGGCGAGACCTCCGGATATGTTGTAGATGCCAAGGCATCAAAAGCTGTACTGGAATCTCTGGCAAAAATACTAGATCTCAAACTTGATCTTGCCGGAATATCAAAAAAGGCACAAGACACCGAACAGCTGGTAAAAACAATTGAAGAGCAGATGGGACAGAGGCCATCACCTGAATCTCTTCCGTTATCACAGCAAGACAAAAAATTGGGATACATTAGCTAAAATGAAAAAACGCGGTCCAATCATAATGATAGTTGGGGCAATAATGATGGTTTCTGCAATGGTACTTGCATATTCTGTTGTACAGCGAGTGGGACCAAGTCTTGGACAAAACAGTTTCTTTCCCTCGCCGGAAAGCATGTTTGAGGAGGTATCAGAAAAGGAGACAATAGACCCAGGAAATACATACACGTTCTCTCATACAACGGCTTCGTCTGGGGTGCCACTAATGTGGGGTCTATACATTACAAATTACAACTCTGATGATACCGTACAGGTTACAGTATCAAACACATTTGGGGATAAATTTGGCTCGTATCAGGAAGGAGATCCGATTTTTATCAAGTCATTTATGATACCAAAGGTGGATACCTACAACTTTGATGTGCAAAACAAGGGAGGCCAGTCAATTACAGTAGAACTGATGTACTCTGAGAACCCGGAAAAGTCAAAGGCACTAACTGACCCAAACTCGCCATTTTATAAAAACATTGTACCTCTTGCCACCTCTGGCTTTCTTTTGATAATTGGTATTTTAGTAATAATAGCTGGTGCGGTATTTAGTATAATGGACTGGAAAAGAAGTAAGAATCAGTCTAGATACATCTAGAATTCTAGTACTTGGAGCTTGCCATATTTTCCTACATTAAGAGAGTTTTCTCCTCTAAAGGAACTGATATAGCCATTTTCTATTCTGATCTTCGAGCCCTGTTTTACCATCTTGATCTGTGCATCCCATAAGGTAAGCTTGATCTGTCCGGTATCATCTTTGAGTACGGCATCTGCAACTTGGGCCTGTCCGCCAGTCTTTAGGTTGACAGTTCGCGGCTCGCTTATCGTTTCTATGGTACCTTCAACTGGTTCTAGTCTATTTTGTGGCCTGTTTAGTTGATTTATCGTTGGCATTTGACAATTTTTTCGCCCTCAAATAATAATAAGTGTTTTGAATTC
>CAYUTC010000035.1:13057-15533 GCA_964447595.1 uncultured Nitrosopumilaceae archaeon | reverse complement strand
GAGGTTGTGATGGAGGCGTGATTGGTGGTGAAATTGGTGTGGATATAGATTGTGAAGCTTGGGTTGTAGTTGAATTTGTTGCATTAAATCCGTTCATTTTACTAAATCTTTCAATTTGTTTTTCTGTGAAATCTTTTGCGCGCTCGGCAATTCTCTCTTGTGCTATGGTTGTAAGTGAATTGTGTGTTTGAACTAGAAAGTCATTTGCATTCTTAACTGCTGTTGTAGCATCATCAACATTACCAGCATCTAGATCTTGTTGTGCAGTTTGAATCAGAGCATCAAATTTAGTAAAATTAACATCAATGCTATTGTTTGTCGCTATAGTCTTGAGAAGGTTTTCCATTTTATCAAGTCTAACAATTTCCCCTCTTAACTGTACTATTTCTGCCTGTTGTTGATTATTTCCTGTTGTTGCATTAAGAGAGTTTATCTGATCATTTGTTTCCTTGAAGAACTTCATGGCTGCAAGAAAATGTTGTTTGGCAGAATTGGCGTCTTGTTGAGCTACTGCTTTTGCAAGTTCATCAGTTTCAGTCGAACCCTGTTTGTATAGTTGGTTGATTTCATTAGGAACATTATTGGTTTGTGATATGGTTGTACCAATGTTATCTCGAGCCTGTGTAGCTATACTGAGCAAGGTATCTAGTTGTGGATCTGCGTAGGATTGCATTGGTAATCCAAGCATCATCGTTCCAACCAATGCAATTAAAGCAAGTGATAACATTTTCATTTTTGATCTTCCTCCTCTACTTTTCGTAACTTTATGAGGTTCTGCTGGTCTATCTTTTCTATTTCTACAATTCCCTCTCTTTCTAGTCGCTTTACTGCACGCCACATTGTTGTGCGTGGTAGAAGGAATTTCTTGCGAAGATCACTCTCAAATACCCTTCCGCCTTTTTCTGAGATATATGTTACCATGTCTTTATCGTCTTGACGCAATTCAGGTTTAAGTTTGAAAATTGTATCTTTATCTGGAGGTATGTAATTACTTTGAGGAATAGTGGGAATAGATATGGATTTTGCCTTGGACCTTCGTAAAATGATAAATGTAGTTCCGGCAGCAGCAGCAGCTCCAGCAGCAATTAGAATTGGAATAGTATTACTGTCTGACGAGTTTTTTTGTGCAGAAAGAGCAGTTTGTTGCTCTTGAATAGCCAAATTCTTTGCATCGTTGGCTAAAGCTTCAGCATCAGAATATCTACCTTGATTGAATGCAGTATTTGCAGCATCAAGTTTTGAAGAAGCCTGTGGGGTTGATATTCCCTCAGAGTTAACTGTATTTATGAAGTCATGGGCTTGTTGAATTGCCAAAGTAGCAGTTTGGCTAGTACCTAATACACCAAATACGTAGCTAATGTCTGCAGTTCCATTTGGAAATGAAATAAGGGACTGTTCATCTACTACTTGGAGATGTAACGGTGCAGTACTCATTCCTACAATTACAGTATTTTTAGGCAAAAGTACTGAAAAATCAACAGGAGAGGCTACATGAAATGTCCAAGTCTTGCCATTTTTTGATACCAAGTCTGGTGTATCATAATCTACCTTAATTGTGTCTGCTCCTAGGGTTTCAATTACTGCTCCATTTGTGTTCATTCTGCTTGAAAGTAAAGTTCCATTTTCGTCTTGTGTAACAAAATTTTCTGTGGTATTACCAAAAAGACCAAGTATGAAATCGGGGGATTGTGGATCTACTTCAGTTTGATAAAAGACATGCGTTGTTCCATCTGGATAAATACTGAATTCTAGAACTTTGGATAAGCCTAGAGCATATTGAACAAAAGAGGAAAGAGTAATCACTAAAAGACATGCAGCAATTATTGGCGCTCGTACCATCGCTGTCAGGATATAGGTGATCCTTACAAAAAGTATTCCTTCCTGGGATGCCTCTATTGGGAACACCAAATTCTTCTGGTACATTCCTCTAGTACCTTAAGTTGAGTCCCTGCACTATACCCTGAAATCTCTGAAATTCCTGAAAGAATCTGATGCCTTTCTCTGTAATTTTAAACAGCCTGTTTCTTTCGGCCTTCATTGATTCTACCAATCCTGCATCTATCAGTTTTTGGCACTTTTCTAGTACAGCATAGTGAGAAAGGTTTGCTCTTCTGGAAATAGCAGAGACTATTACTCCTTGCATTCCACCGTCCATGGTTACGCCCAAGATGTCTGCAATTATGCCCATCTCGGACCTGTATTGTTGTTTTGACATGTGCACCTTATAGATACCATATTTTATCAGGGACATTGTGGAACACCAAAGCGGAACGCCTAGCGGAACAGCTGATTTAGCCTCTGAAATACCTCAAATTTGTTGAATCTATGAAGCGGGGGGAGGATGTTCTTCCCAGTCATTTGAACAGATTTTATAGGGTACTGCGCTAGGGCTAGTAACAAAAGGAGGTGTAACGGTGAGCTTTAACGACTCTGGTTTTGGTGAAAGTCCAAACCAAGGATACAGCGGAAATAGAGG
>CAYUTC010000035.1:0-12957 GCA_964447595.1 uncultured Nitrosopumilaceae archaeon | reverse complement strand
AAACCAGTAGAAACCGGTAAGGAATACGATGTATCCATAACAGAAATCAGTAGAAAAGGAGACGGTATTGCAAGAGTAGAAGGTTTTGTCATATTCGTCAAAGGTGGACAAGTAGGCCAGAATGCAAAAGTAAAGATAACGCAGGTAGGCGGACGCTTTGCTACTGCTGATGTAGTAGGCGAAGGAACCCCACAGGCAGCATCAGAGTAAATCTGAATGTCTTGTAAGCGTTTTATCCTTAATTTTTTATAAATCCACAGTTTTCTTTTTTATCAATTCAATAATTTCGAGTTTTCTTCTGATATCCATAGTAGGTTCTAATGTAACGTATATTGTCTTATGTTTTGGATAAGTAACTATCTGCGTAACCTTTTGGCGTTCTATGTGTACGTAATCAACTAGACCTAAACTCTTGTCAAACTGTTTTCGAATCTTCCTCCTCATTGCTACTTGTCTGCAAAAATGTTCCTCCTCTTTTTGCGATTTCAAGGATGTTTTACCTTCTTTCATTATGGCTTCAGATATGTTTCCTTTTAGGTCAATTATTGCCGCAAATCTCATCATAGGATCTAATGCCAAGATGCTTTCTACAATAGGAATTAGGTTCGCTTTATGGCTTCGTTTTTTCAATTGTTGAAGTGCAACATTTCAATTCTCTAAATATATCTTAGTGCTATTGTACATGATCGCAAAATCGCTAAAAAAGCCCTTTCGAGAATCTAGTGAATGATTTGACCAATTCTTCTATCTATTAACTTTTTATATATTGTAAATTACACTATTCATAAGCAACATGTTCGAAAAGTTTCGAAAGAAAAAGGATGAATTCAAACCTACTTCTACCAAAGAGGAAGAAGAGGAAGTAACTAATCTTAGTGATACCATACAATATCAACCACAAGAAATAGAATCAGAGGAGACTCCAGAGATCATAGAACAACCAAAACCTAGACCACCTGAAATTAAACAGCCACAACCTAAGCCTATGGAACAAGTAAAAATACCGGAACCTATTCAGCAAACCACAATGAGTACTGGAGAGGACATAGGAATACGAGCTCTTATGGATAAAAGAACCAAACTGGAGGAAGCGATTGACTATGTGGGATTGATGATAAAGAATCTAAAAGATAAACGAACAAAATTAGAAAAAAACATAGAAGATGAATCAGTGGACATTAAAAATCTCAAGGAAAAATTGATCAAAGTAGGACAATATATCGAAGAAGAAAAACAAGGAATAAAGACATTACAACAAAAAAGAGGCGAGGTTGAGAGAGAAGCAGATGATGTTGCAACCATAATTGGTAATTTACGTGAAAAGTTATTGAATATCGATCACATAGTAAATGAAGAAGGCGGCAAGATAGAGAAATTCAAAGAGACTCGATCTAAAACTGGTTCTACATTTACCTAAAAAGTAAAACTTTCTTTTAGAATTGTTCCAAGACTTTCCTTTAATTCTTCGTCAGATGATAAGGAGTTTAGGTTTCTAATTAGTACCTCAGTTGCAAGACATTGATTCTTTGAGAATTGGTAGTAACAGTCTAGTTTTTCTTGATATGTTTTGGCATTATAATAAGTGGTCCAGAAATTCTCAGTTGAATGTTGGACATATAGCAAGAATTTTCGAATTATTGTTTCGATCTTTGGAGAGGGATTGTCTTTCATCAAGCCAATTAGAATCTGTTCCAGCTTACTATCCAAATTAGATTCATAGATAAGCTGATAAATATCTCCTTCAATCACAGGAACGTTACGCCATTGTATCATAAAAGGTTTCATCGATAATTTTCATAAAATTGTATAACAGATGACAAATTCAACATCATAACAATATAGAAATTTTAATGATAAAGTTGTTCATAAAAATTTAAATAATTTGTTGCTGTATTAATTATCCCTGTCAAAGGGTATCCTCCCAAGACAGGCATCATGCAGCAGACACATGATACGGTTTGAGGTAAAACTCTCCGTAGAAGCAACACTGAGGAGAAATCCAAGGAAATGATGACAATGGTCATCACTGCTTTGAGCGTGAAAAACTCACATGTAGTGTGTGAATCACACACATCTGCATGATTGTGTTTTTCTCAACTAGAAGAAAGATAGACAAAACTATGCATATTATTCAAATGGATTATACAATAAGTCGTCCATTGCGTGATTGTCTAAAAGAATGCAAACTCAATCAAAAAAATGGATCTGGTATGTACTTCCATCTAATGTAACAGCACAAGGACTAAGCACAGTAATTCCACTGTATGTAATTTTCCTAGGGGGAGGAATAGCAGAAGTTGCAATAATTTCAGCTATTCAAAATGGAGCATTGGTCATTGGTTCTATTTTCTGGGGCAAAGTAATTGATAGATTCCATGCCAGAAGGCAAATACTCCTTCTTTCCTTCATGGTAGTTTTCCTTTGCAGTCTTTGGATATATTTTACAAGTTCAATAGCAGTGCTTTATGGAATAGCACCAATACTTGGATTTTTCATGGTTGCAAGAAACCCTATAACACAGCTTCTAGTAATGGAGTCAGTCAAAAAGAATCTTTGGAGTTGGCTTTTTGCAAGAACATCAGTAATTAGTACTTTTGGCATGCTAATTGCGATGGCAATAGGAACAATCGTGAGTATCTATTTTGGCGTCAGGCCATATTTTCTAATTTGTGCAGCCTCAAGTTGCGTTGCAATGATACTTGGTACTGCAGTAAAGGGTAGTACGTTTCATCTAGAGCGAAGTAGCATAGCTCATTCAATACAGGGTCTTAGATATGCCATTAGTCATCATCATTTTGTATTTCCAAAAATTCCTGAGCGATATGATTTCAAACATGTCATTACCATATTCACAGGAAAGATAAGTAATGAAATTGGAATTTTTTATCTTTGTATTTTCTTTTTCAATCTAGGAAGTAACATGTATTTTACAGCATGGACACCGTTTCTTGTACATCATTATTTTTCAAACTCTGCTGTTTTTTTGAATTATATGATTCAAACGGTAACCATGTTACTTGTATTTTTTGTAGCACCAAAAATAATATCAAAAATGGGAGAAGAACGAGCGACTCTTGTAGCGTTTGTACCTAGAGTTCTTGCAGTAGTAATTCCTGGGCTTTTTGTTCCTTTGATGATAGGAAATGTTGGTTTTGCTTTAGCAATTATTTCATCATGTCTTATGGTCATTGGCTTTTCTATTTTCAGCACGTCCACTTCTGTGATCTTTTTCAAAAGCATACCTCAGGGATTTGAAGGAAAATATCTTGGGGTAAATAGTGCAGTTACTGGAATTGGCGTTTTTACAGGATCAATAGTAACAGGCGAGCTTACCAAGTCATTTGGCTATACAGTTTTATTTCTATCAGCTTCTGCTGCACTAGTCTGTTCACTTGTTTTATTTCAAGCATATTTCCGACACAGACTATCTAATAAGATAGTCTAGATGTATCGAGCAGAAGATGATTGACTAGCAGGCATTGAAGGCAGTTTGTCATTGACTGCTGCTTCTGCAACTGCTGCAGCTTCTTGGAGGATCTTTTCGGATTCTTCTGACGTAGCTTCTGAATCGATTCCAAAGTCACCATTATGGAATGTATCAGTCATTAGACCGCTAAGCATCTCTGTCATTCCACTTAATTCACGATCTGCTTCAGGCATGAATCTTACCAACGAGGATCTTAGGTTTCTCATCAAGCCAATTGTTGGCATGATTGTGACTACAGTGTCTCCTAGATCATGGAAGGTACTAAGTCTAAGCTCGATTTGTTCAAGTGCAATCCTAGCATTTCCTAGGAGCTTGGTAACTTTGCGAACTTCAGCTAATTCTTTTGATAAAACTTTACTTGCAGTAGTGTCATGTTGTTGTGTAGCGATAACAATTCTCTTGAATAATTTTTCATCTCTTTGTTTTAATTTAGTAATCATTCCGTCCATTTTTGCTATTTGAGTTTGAAGCCTCTTAATTGCAGCTTCCATTCTTGGCTTCAAGGGACCTTTTGGTCTTAGTGTATCATTTATTCTTTCACCAATACTTGGTGTTTGTGGCTTTTGCCAATTATTAGCAAATGTTGTCATGGATATGCCTAAAAAAATTCGTTATTAATTTCAGGTGTGAAATGTGGTTAACTGCCTACTAAATTTAGCTGACAAATACTATGATTGTGAGAACAGACAAGGCTTGCGCTTGATTTTGTTAAAAAATCAAAATTTCGTGGATAACATCACTTGGATATATCCTCGTTCAATCCCCGCTGCAAAGACCTATTGTGCTACTTGTATCGCAATACTTCTCTGCGGATGGATCTTCTTTATGTGAATCGCCAGTGCAGCGTTTGACTGCTGTGATTCACAGCAAAGTGGACATTTTTCCATTTTATTTTATGCTTGTCGATCATAACTAATGTATTTAAGGTTTTGGTTGGACCGTTTTGATGACCAAAAAAGTTTGATTAGAATTATTTTTTGAAAAAAATCTTTTGAGTTTTTTTGATGAGAGAAAAGTTTGTTTTTTCAAAAACAAAAAAATCACAAAAAGAAAATTTTAAGATGAGATGAATGTAATCTCATCAAAAAAATTTACAAAAAAGTTTCTGCAAATAATTCAAATCACTGCGATATTAGTACCTCTATTTTCATATTATTACGGTAAAATCATGAATAAATTATAAAATCTAGAAACTCTACTTAATTTTTAACTAAAAATCATATTATTACTAATAGTTAAACCTTTTTATGGATGTTAACCGAAATTCTTATAAGATATGACTCGAGAATCTTTCGGTTCTGGCGGACGCTGTCCTCGTTGTGGAAAAGGTCCAATGGTAACAGATAGCACTACAGGAGAAATGTTCTGTGGCGGTTGTGGATTTGTTATGACAGAACGGGTAGAAGAATCTGGTCCGGAGTGGAGATCATTTTCCAAAGAGGAGCACGAAGACCGAAGTAGAACAGGAACTCCAACATCGCTTGCGATGCATGACATGGGACTAGCAACTATAATTGGACCTGCAGACAAAGACGCATCTGGAAAACCACTATCTGCATCAATGAAAAGTACTATTGAGCGACTTAGAACATGGGATAGTAGAAGTCAAGTTCATGAACCAGTAGACAGAAACTTTAGGCAAGCCTTCAGTGAGCTTGACAGACTAAAAGACAAGCTTGCATTGTCTGATGCTGTCATTGAAAAGACTGCCTACATATATCGAAAAGCACTTGACAAAGGTCTTGTCAGGGGAAGATCAATTCCAGGACTTGTTGCTGCAGCACTCTATGCAGCATGTAGAGATACAGAAACTCCCAGAACTTTGACTGATGTAGCAAATGGCATCAACATAAAGCGAAAAGATGTTGCGCGATGCTACAGATTACTTTTAAGAGAACTTGATCTAAAGATGCCAGTAGTTGATCCAATAAAATGTGTTGCAAGGATTGCAAGCAAAGCTGGATTAAGCGAGAAAACAAAACGAAAAGCTCTGCAAATTCTAAAAGATGCAGCGGAGATTGAAATTTCTGCTGGCAAAGATCCTATGGGACTTGCAGCTGCTGCATTGTACCTTTCTTGTGTAATGAATGGAGAAAACAAGACACAAAAAGATGTCGCGCAAGCTGCTGGAGTAACTGAAGTAACAATTCGAAATAGATACAAGGGATTAAAAGAATCACTTAAGCTCTAAATTTTTTGTAAAAAAAAATAATTTATTTTTCTGACCATTTATTTGTCAAACCAGAAAACAACCTTTCCAACTTTGAATAGTTTCCACTGTTTTAGAAACAAAAAGGGCGTGGCCGCAAATCGCAGCCATGCAGAGATTACCTCTCATAATCCACACCAGATGGGGATTCTATCGAAGGTCTGCGAAGCCACGCTCACCGAGCAGTAGATTTTACATCCTTCTGCATTATTTTGTATAGGGCATCAAGCTATTTATCATTTTATTCATATTTTTTCATATTATAGTAAAAATTATTGAAATTTTTTACAAAAAGGTGTGGCAATATGTGATTGTATTATCAATAGTTAAAAAAATTTACAGCAATTTGAGGAGGTTTCCATTGCTGTTTGATCTAATTATGTTAGCTGATGAATCAAAGAAAAACTTTAGCATAAGATTCTAAATGCAAATAATATGAAACTTGCCAACAAAGTTGCAATTGTAACTGGTGGAAGTAGAGGAATTGGAAAAGCAACTGCCAAGCTTTTCGCACAAGAGGGAGCAAATGTTGTAATCACTGCAAAAAATAGCACTAGACTTGAAAACTCTGCAAAGGAATTAGATGTTATTGGCCTTGCTGGAGACATTAGAAAAAATCAAGACGTTGAAAACATTGTCAAGAAAACTTTGGAAAAATTTGGCAAAATCGATATTCTAGTAAATAATGCAGGTATTTTCCCGGAGATAAAACCCTTGCATAAAATTTCTGAAAATGAATGGAATGAAGTAATTGATGTAAATTTGAATGGCCAGTTTCGTTTTACAAAAAGTGTGATTCCACATATGATGGAAAAGGGAGGATGCATAATCAATGTATCATCCGACGCAGGCCTCAAGTCATTTGAGAACTTTGAAGCAGATGCCTATTCTGCTTCCAAAGCAGCCTTGATATTGCTTACAAAGGCATGGGCTATTGAATATGCAAGATACAAAATTCGGATAAATTGTGTTTGTCCAGGAGTTGTAGAAACTGATATGACTTTGCCATATCTTAAAACCGAGTCAGATAGAGCAATTACTGTAGCTGACCACCCAATAGGTCGAATTGGTCTCCCTGAAGATGTGGCAAATGCCATACTTTACTTTGCGTCAGAGAATTCTTCATGGGTTACAGGCGCCATATTGCCAATTGATGGTGGTGCCATTATACGGTAATCATACAATCAAATTAATAGAACTAATCCTCATATGAGAATGTGACCCCAAAAAGAAAAAAGGCGCTCAAGATTATTATCATGCTTTCTGTAATCTGGTTTGCTGCAGCCTTGCCGGTGCCATTTTTGTGGTTTAATCCTTCCCCACAACAATCACAACAGTACTGGACATACCTAGAGATTGCCATAATAGTTTCTGTTCCTTTTATAGCAATGGGCATTGCATGGACTCTCAAGCCTGAGCTTACAACAAGGGGCTAGCTTAGAAATTCTACTGCACCATAGCCTTCTGGTGTCATTTTAATCCAACGTGTTCTGCCTATTCTTTCAACTTCTACAAACTTCCATTCATGCAGCAGAGGTTGGATTATGTTCTTGTCAAGACTTGCAAATCTTGCTTGTTGGAAATTCTCTTCTTTTGCATTGACAACAATTAGTTTCTTTTCATCAACAACTTTGGCCATCTCTTTTTTTGTTATTTTACCACCATATTCTTTTATTATTTTAAGAGCTTGAACCAGAATAGGTTTTGGTGTATGGATCTCATATGCAGGTAATCTTACTACTGTTTTAAGTCCGCTGGAAAGTTGTGCTCCTTTAACACTAGCATAACTTTCTGGTTCAGCATAATAAGGCATAAGTCTTGTTTTTCCCTGGAACATCATACAGGCCATCATACAAGCAATTGCTTGAATTTTTGAGCCAGATGAACAATTCACAAAAATATCATTGTCTTTTTCCTTTTCTGCAATTTCCCTGACTGATTTTATTATCTTAAACAGACTAAACCTATCAGTATACTCCACATGTACTTCGATCTTTTCTTTTTTCAGTAGAGTTCTAATTTTCTCCATGTATCCTTGTGCTCTGTCCTTTGCGGGATCACCATGCATTAAGAGCCATACCCTGTCTGCTCTCATTTGTCTTGCAGGAATTGCGATTCTATCAATCTCAAAGCCTACAGGAGCAATATGCACTCTTAGGTTTGCAATGTTGTTCATAATAGTATGTATAGTTTGCATACTAAGCTGATGATATATAATAATTATGGATTCGCATTTAGAACATGCAACAAAAGTACAGACTTGAAGAAAGTGAAGTTTTGTTCTATCCCAAGATAAAATCAGTCTTTGAAGAATCCTAGTTTTTCATCCAAGGTGTTTGTTCCAAATAGTCTAATGATTTTATCATTTCGTCAAGCTTTGCTGTTACAGCTGTAACTGCACGAAATTCTTCATACATCATCTTTTCTTCTTCTTGCGATAGAATCTGGTTTTCTGTTGTATCAAAGAACATGTCTTCTTTTGTCATGTGATCATTTAGGTAAACAGCATAAGCCTTCAAGAATCTTGCAATAGGTTCTCTGTTATCTTTTCCTGTTTTCCATTTTTGCAAGTGTTTTGCAATGTTGTCAGCAACCCTACGTGAAAACTCGTGCTCTATCATAAATGCACGGATCTCATCTTTTAGGGAATTATAGCTTGCAATGCAGGGAAAGTATGCATCTTCTTCTCTAGAATAGTGAATTGCATCTAGAAAATCTGACATTATTGTAGTAATTTTTTCCATATCAGAAAATGGAATGTCATTTCCTGTGTAAAGCTTCGTATAACATTGGATAACTATTTTTTCAAGACGTCGGATTTGCTTGTGATCATTTCTTAGTGTATTTGTTGCACTCATGATTATTTGGTATCATTACATATAGTAAACAATATTACTTTTTTTGGTTCGTATTGTATAATGGCAAAGTGTGGCAAAGGCGTACCCACACCATAATATCCCTCTGGTCCCCCAAGCCCTAATCGTATGAGATAATTATTTGAGGGATTAATCTCAATCTTCTTGCTTTCAAGAATGTGACCTGCAGTTTTTTCTTTTTTTGGTTTCAATATTGGATAAATACGATGAATCTTGCCATCCTGCATTATTACCTCTTCTGTATGTTGATGACCACACAATATGATATGATTTTGAAGATGGTTTTTTGCTTCATTGAAGGCTGATGAGACCTTGTAATGGTATCCATAGTAACTAAAGTACTCAAAATCCTCTTCTGTCAGCCTTTGCCAAGATCTTTGGTATAGCCATGCCTCATCTTGTGCATTTTTTGGCATTATTTTATTGGGGTCAAGCGGCCCACCGTGAACACAAAAAAGGCCATGTTTTTTATCAATATATTCTTGGGCTCCAAATATTCCATTGTGTTGTTTGAAAAAGGATATGTCTTCATCATTTAATTTTGCATGTGCATTCATGGATTCAATTGAACTTCCACCAACTACTCTATTGGTCAAAAATGCTTCATCGTGGTTTCCCATCACTGAAAATAATGGATAATTTGATTCAAGTGATTTTAACCTAGAAAGGACTTCTTTTGGGTGAGTTCCACGTTCTAGAATATCACCTAGATTTATTATTCTAGAAAAAGTGCCATATTTTTTTGTAAATTCGTTACTTTGTGCCATACCAAGAATAGTTTCTAGTGCACCAATGTCAGCATGGATGTCTGAAAATACTAGGTCCAATTACCTAGCTTGAGCTTTCTCCTCATTTGTAACTTTCCGTGTTCGCTTCATTACAAAAAGGCTTCCACCTATTGCAACGACTGCGCCCACTGACGCTGCAATTGTCATCATAGTCCATGAATTATTTTGTGACACACCGTTTGAGCTAGTTTGCACTTGATTCTGTGATGACAATTGTGTTTGGTATGGTACCGAGGGTTGTGATGTTTGTTCTTGTGATGCTGGTTGTACAGTCTGTGGCGCTGGTTTGGAAGTAGCTTGCTCAGCAGCCTTGGCTACTCCCTGTTGTATCTGTTGCATTTCATCTGGTACAGGAGCCCCCATCTGGTGTGGAAGTTTGCCAATAGTTGCCAGTGCTTGCCTTATTTGCTCTGGATTCCATCCAAGTGCGGTAAGTTTGCTGTAAAATTGCGACTCGCTAATCTCGCCGTTTTGATATGCTTGTATGATAGAATTACCATTGTCAGCCGAAAGCGGTTGAGGAGGTGGAGAACCTGGTGTGACTGTAAACTGGACTGTCTTTACGATATAGTTTATCTGAGGAGCATTCTCTTCAGCCCATCCTAGTTTTATGTTGTAGGTACCAGTGGGCTGATCTTTGGTATTACATAGTGCAGAATAACGTTCAAGAATCTTTCCATTTACTGTAACATCACAGACAGAGTTTTCATATCCATTTAGGTATACAGGACTTGGATTTGCCATACTAAATAATGAAAATGTAATTGTTCTGTCTGCAAAGTCGTGATTTACTGCTTGGTCATGTGTGTAAATGGGAAAACAATCTTCACCTCCACATTGGCTTTGTGGAGTTACTCCAAATGGTTGTGAAAATGGAAGGTAGATGTAAAGATCCGGATATGGGTATGTTTCCTTGGAAACATCTGGGATGTTTGATACTGTGATTGTTATGGTACTACCTGGTGGTCCTGATGTAGGTGTGATTGTAACGTCTGGGCTACCCAGCGTACTAAGGTCCGAGGTTGCCCATGCGGAATTGAGAATTGGCAACATGACCAGTCCCATTAATGGAAGAAAAGCTGATCTTCTCAATTCAGGTAAAAATTACAAATAATTGCTAATAAGATTTGGGAAGGAATTATCAGTAAGAATCGTCTATTAGATTACCAACTAATTCTATTTTTTTAGAATAAGAAGATAAATGAAACATGTTAGATAAATAAATGAAATTACAATGACATAGTATCTTGCTACATCCTTGTTCCTACCCATGAGGATGTAGTATATTTTTTACATTTCAGGTTCTAGTTTCTGGACAGAATTTTTTGGTATTTTGATGTCTCTAAACGTATCAGGGTTGATCATCGTAGCTAGGATCTCAAGTCCTGTTACTGTTCTGGGACCTGGTTTTGAAAAATACTCGTTTGCATTTACTGCATAGACGTGGCCTTCTTGTACAGCCCTCATGGAATTCCATTTCTTGTTTTCTAGCAGCTTTTCATATTCTAATATGGTACGTTTGATATCAAACCCACACGGCATCAGAACTATAATATCAGGATCAAATTTTACTGCCTCATCTAGTTCCATTCTTCTTGACTGGTCACCTATGGATGAAATTCCATTAATTCCACCTGCTGTTTCAACCATTTGTGGTACCCAATGGCCTGCTGTATATAGCGGGTTTAACCATTCAAGACATAGAACTTTGGGCAATGCCCCCTTTGGTCTGTCTCTGACTTTTTTTATTCTTGTTTGTAGTTTTGATACAAATTCTTGTGCTTCTTTTTGTTTGCTAACTTTATTTCCTATTTGGATTATGTTATTCAGGATATCATCTAGGTTTCTTGGGTCAAGTATGAGAACTTCTGGCTTTGTATTTAGTATTGATACTGCTCTGTTGGTTTCTCTAGTATAAGGAGAACATACTTCGCATATACCTTGAGCAACTATCAGGTCTGGATTTGCTTGTTTTAGTATCTGTTCATCCAAGACATAGATGTCTTGTCCTGTCTTTACCAGTTCTGTTACTTTTTTGTCTATTTGTTCACATGACATTTTTTGGGGATCAAAAGAAGAATGGATTACTTTGGGTTTTGTTTTTGCTTCTATTGGGTAGTTGCATTCGTGTGTTACAGCAAAGACTTGATCTCCTACACCTAGCTCGTATAGGATTTCTGTTGCACTTGGAAGAAAGGAAACTATACGTTGCATGGGTTCCTATGTTGTAATAGTATTCTTTAAAGGTAATTAGGAATCTCTATCAAAACTTAAGAATAACTCATAGCTCGATGAGTTTGATGACTAAATTTACAGTTCTTGGAGGAACTTCATCAGAACAGCTTGCAAGAAAGATAGCATCAAAGTTACAATCAAGATATATTGGAACCGAGTTACGAATTTTTCCTGACGGCGAAGGCAAGGTAACACTCAAGGGAAAACCTTCTGGTAAGATAATTGTGGTTCATTCGGTATATCCACCTGTTGATTCCAATCTTATTCGAGCTTTATCCCTTATCTCTCAGGCAAGAAAATATTCGTCTCAAGTTTATGCAGTCATTCCTTACCTGGGATATGCAAGACAGGACAAACAGTTTCTTCTAGGCGAGGTTGTAACAGCAGCACTTGTAGCCAAGCTATTCAAAGCGGTAGGTGCCACAAAAATAATTGTGGTTGATGTCCACAGTTTTATTGCCCTCAAACTGTTTGACATTCCTACAAAGAATGTAAGTGCAGTACCAGAGCTTGTAAAATACTTCAAGAAATTAAGACTAAAAGATCCACTTGTTGTATCACCAGATTTCGGAGGAGTTCAAAGAGCAAGAAACTTTGCGCGCTTGCTTGGATTAGATCTAATTGCACTAGATAAGCATAGAAATAGAAAAACAGGCAAGGTTACAATAAAACAAGGAACTCATCAAAGCGTAAGAGATAGAGACCTTATCCTAGTAGATGATATGATATCCACAGGTGGCAGCATTGTCAAAGCTGCAGAATATTTGAAAAAACAAAGATGTGGAAAAATATATGCAACCTGTACTCATGCTCTTTTGATTGGTGATGCAGAAAAAAAGATCAGACAAGCTGGTGTTACAAAGATTGTCAGTACCAATACTATACCTGGCAAGACTAGTATTGTTGATGTATCAAATATCATAACAAAGGCAATTAGCTGATGCAGAGTTTTTTCATACTGTCTGGGGAACATCCAGAGCTTGCAAAGGATGAACTGGTATCAATATCAAAAAGCTATGACAATACCGCAACATATTCTAAGCAATCAAGACTTGTAATCATAAAATCAAGTGTACCATGGAAAAGAATAGCAAAAAGAGCTACATTTGTCAGAACTGGCGGTACAATAGTAAATACTATGGATGATCTACTAGAGACAAAATTACATCTATCAAAACCAAAGACATTTGCCTGTAGAGTGATTAATTTGTCTTCCAAAAAAATCAACAAAGGACAGATGGAAAGCGAGGCAGGAAAGATACTCAAAGAAAGATGGGGCTCAAAGGTATCTCTCTCAGCTCCTCAAGTCACTGTATACCTCATTATTACTGGTAACAAGAGATTCATTGGCTATGCTGATAC
>CAYUTC010000034.1:0-16086 GCA_964447595.1 uncultured Nitrosopumilaceae archaeon | reverse complement strand
CTTGTACGATATATTATAATTTAAACTATTGGGAGGCGATCTAAAACTATTTTATCAAACGTATTTTGTCTTACTAAAGTCTATTTTTCTTTATACAGCTAGCATTTTCTTGAATTCTTCTCTTTCTGAAGGAGATGGTTTACTACTAAATCCAAATTTTCTATTACCGAATAATGTATGTAATTTTTTAAAAATGTCTAATTGCTCATTTTCAGTTTTTTTATTGATACTAGTGTAATATTGGAAAATGCATTCTTCGATATCATAAACGAATTTGTTATAATTTGTTATACTTAGTTTTATTATCGCAAAAAGTAGCACTAGTAAAATACCTATAGTACTCAGTACTAGCGCTAAATTGTTTGGAGACAAGGCTAGTTCAACAGCTACAATAGCTACGATAGATGATACTAAGGCAAGAATGATATTCGCTAAATCAGTAACTTTTGTAAAATATCTTTCTGTATAATTTAGCAGATACTCGAAAAAATCCATATTTTTTCATGCAATGACTAAATCAAAAAGTTTTAGATCCGGATAGACCGTGTCTTAGCGATTGGATTACTTCCAGTCAGAGCGACCCGCCAATCCATCTGGTGCTTTTGTGTTTTAACCATGCCAAATAGGCGTAAACACAGGCATGGAGTCCATCATCAGTTTTCTCTTCTGGATGTTTATAGACAACAAATGACTTGCCAAATGTTTCTTTGGTCTCGGCTTCAATGCAAGTGAACTCGTCAATAAGCCATTCTACTTTGTACAATTCTGCAGAAGGAATAATGAGTCGCGGAATTGGTTTAGGATAGTCTGTTCTTTTCTCAGGTCTCGTGATTAAATCGATTATGTTGTCAATAGCCCAAGTACGATCTACATTGAGTTTGGTAGAATGCGGTACCTCTTTGTATAGATCAGAGGCGTCGTAGGTGTAGCTGCAAGTGTAGGCTCGTTCTCCATATCTATCAGATAGTTTTTCAACCTGTCGTTTGCCTCCACCCGAATCCATTACCATTTGGTCTACACCAAACTTGTCCATCAATAATGCAATCATGTCAGCTTGTTTTTCTGTTGAACGTTCTTCTAATCTTGTTGTATATAGTAATTTGAATCTTGGAGCTTTTTCATCAATTAGTTGCCAAATCCAAGGAACAGTGAATGCTTGTGTTCCACCGCCCCAGTCTACTCCCATAAAGACTGGCATGGAATGATCTACTAATTCATCATCAGTGAATTCTAGTGTGTTGTCAAATAGCGCTTCGATTTCTTCTTTTGTGAGCGGTTTTCGTGCAGATTTGTACCACATCCCGAGCGCATCTGTGACAAAAAGTCTTTGGTTGTTGTAAGTGCAACGCTTGTATTCTAGTATTTCAGTGGTCAACCATGGCAACATATCTGTGGTAATTTGGTATGAGCTTATACCAGGAACTGTTTCAGATTTTTGCTCATAGATTTTTTTCTCAAAGTTCCATCCATGGATAGTGCCACCTGACCATTCTTTGTGCCACGCACTACCTTCGTCGCTACCAGTTCCAATTTCTAGCAGTCTGCCAAATTTTGACTTGGACAAAGTCTCTTTGAGCTTGGGCAAGCCTTTGAGCTGTAATGACTGCATCTCGTCAGCAACAGCGAAATCAACAGGAATTGATCTTGCAGCTTCAAACTCACCCCAAGCAGTATACATCATGATATTTGAATCATTTTTGAAAGGTTGCCAAGAAACATTGCCTTTTAGTGCAAGTGGTTTTAAAATTGACGATTGATTGATACCCTGACTTTTCAATCTTGTTCGCGAAAAAAATGAAACGTGATCTTGCCTATCTGACAAGTATAGACCTACGGTTCCCGGGTTCTTGGTACAATTGAATAGGAGCCAGTTCACTGCGAATTCCGTAAATTCGGCTTGACGTGGCTTGACTATCCTGATTTCTTTGTTTACATCACGATAAATCGGTTTGAGATATTCTCGGTCCACAAAGCTGAATTTTTCACCTTTAAGCCATCGAACCTTTTCAGCCCATGCAACGATATCAGATGGTGTTGGGTCATACCTAGCTCTGCCAAGATTATCCTGTTGAGCAAGAAAGTCTGCAAGACCACAAGTTATTCCTAATTCCTTTTTAATTTTTT
The DNA here is from genome assembly GCA_964447595.1 of uncultured Nitrosopumilaceae archaeon. GTDB lineage: Archaea > Thermoproteota > Nitrososphaeria > Nitrososphaerales > Nitrosopumilaceae > Nitrosotalea. The sequence goes on along the minus strand of CAYUTC010000034.1, from coordinate 13,962 downwards.
TGAACATCACTATCACCAGAATTTCTCATTGCATAAATTGCAGGATAACCGTCGTACAAATTCTGTAAATGTTTTTGATTTTCCCGAATTTCTTTTGAAACTGCTAATTTCAGCCAATCATCTGTGGATTTTTCATATTTATCTTTAAGGTCTGCAATGATGTGTTTAGTACTTTCTATCATGTCCTTGTAATCTAGTGGGATAGTCTCTTTGGGCAGGCTTGCAATCCAGATTCTAAGTCCCTCTTTAATTACTGCAATATCTAAATTAATTATACTTGGACTTACTCCAAGAATTTCTGCAATCTCAACTATTGTATGGTCTATCCTAAGTTTGAGAATTTCTTGTCGTCTTGTTTCAATTTCATTTTGCTTTTTTCTTTTTGCCATATATCATGGCTTAAATGACAACTCAATGGCTAAAACGAAAGCAACTTTTCTTGCTTTTACTTCCTAATAAATAAAACTCATAATTGTTTGGAACAATACATCAATAGAATCGCACTAAAATAGTACAATTTTTTATGCCTAATTTTTGTACCAAAGTACAATTTTTTGTTCCAATTCATAGCAAAGCTGTTTTATTTTACGGTATCAAATGATCGCCAAGTGAAATATACTCGATGTTGCAATAAAGAGCCAGAATACTTGATTACATATGATTGTGGACCAGATCCGCAAGAGACCATACTTGTATGTAAGGAGCACTTTAAGGAAGAACCATTCCAACGATTTGCAATCAAGATAGAAAAATTACGTGGTTAGACTTAATAATTAGACACCAAAAATGGCATCAATGAAGTATGTTATACTGCTATTTACGGCATTAATTCTTGCAAGTTTTATGGTACCAGTCTATGCTCAACAACCAGAGCTTGCAACTTATCGTGAAACTGCCCAAGTCCTTGTAGATGAAAAGATACAAAACCAAACTACTGCATTTATCACACTAAGTTCCACCAGTCCACTTGAAATGCGAGTCCCTACAACACTTGATGAAAAAATATCTAGCGCAGCTAATGTTACATCTGTGGCCATCACAAATGCAGATCCATGTGTTTTTGGAATACATGGAAGAGGACAAGCTGTAGGAGCCCAAACTTGTGTTGTCATAACGATATACAACCCTCAACTGGTAGAATCATACAACATTACAGATATACAAACTACTTCGCGTGCAATAGGCGATTCCCTCATTGACGATATTAACAAAGCTTTTTCCCTTGATGCCCAATTCTTTGAGGTATATGTTCAGCCCAAAGGAGAGCTAAGCCAGTCTCTTGGTACCTCAGGTAGCCTTGTAGGAAATAGAACGATAAGTGTTGTTTATACAACTTCACAGCAAAAATCATCATATTTTTTGGATGCATTAGCATCAGTTCTTCTACCTGCCCAGATACGCAGTGCTGGAGGCTTTTATGATACCGCAATACAAATGGCCCAGCTATCAAACTCTACAGTTACATTTGCAATAACTCCAACAGCTAGTGGAAAATCAATTTATCAGATACAAGTATCAAGACATTTTCCTCTTAAAGGTGAAATCAGTACCATCAATCCTCTTGGACTATTTGGTGTAGAAAGATTAGACAGGTCTTCATACTTTAGCAGCGGGTATTTTCCTCTCAATTCCCTTTTTGAGCTATCAGCAATAGCAACTCACAATATTACAGTTGTATCCCATGGTGGAACTGTTGTTCCAACAACTATCAATAATGGTCAGGTTGTTCCGTCTGATCTATCCAAATCAGGATGGCTGTTTGACCCATCATCAGGTCCTGCCATAACAGCAATCTACCTTTTTGGCACCACAAATAATGCAACAGCTGATGAGCTAACGTTGACTTTGGGAAATGCAACTGGTATCATTGCACCAAACGGAGGAACTAATGGAACATCACCACCTCCAACACCCTCAACGGATTATTCCATTTATGTAATAATAGGAATTGTTGCAGCAGGAGCTGGAGCAATTTATCTTTTCATGAAAAGAAGATAATCAGAGAATCAATACTGCAGCTGCAAAGACCGTAGTCCATCTACCATGGGGGTCTCCAACTGCACTTTGTGTAATGTTTCGTGTTTTGTATATTTGACCAGATATTTTCCACTGTTGTTTTTTCTCATCCCAGCTTCGGTTTACATCAAATTCAATACCTAGTGAAGAAGCAAGCATCTGAGCTGCAATGTCTTCGGCATATTCACCGGCCTCTTTTTCGGTCTCACCAAACGAGTGATATTCAGATAGATAACCGTATTTTGTTTTGTCTTTTGGCTCGGCAATTCCAACAGATGCTGCCATAAGTCGATGTGGCTCGTTTGATTCGTTTCTAGCATATATTACAAACTGGACACTTCCTGGTCGGATGTACTTCAAGCCTTCTGCTTTTGAAACAAGTTTTGCGCCAGGAGGAAATATACTAGATATTAGAACTATGTTAGTTCCTGCAATTCCTGCGTCTCTTAACGCATACTCAAAGCTTGTTAGCCTGTCTTGGTGTACGCCTCTGCCTCTTGTAAGAAATAGTTTTTTGGCAACAAGGTCTAACACGATTCCAATTTTATTTCACATCTTTAAAAATTTATTGAAAACTAAAAAAAATCAATTTAGTTGCTGCAAAGCTTGGATAATTTCTTGCCCATGTGATTCTACCTTGACATCTCGAAATATTTTTGCGATCTTTCCTTCTTTGTCTACGATAAATGTAGAGCGCTTTGCAAGGCCTGCCAAGTTAAGCCCAGCATATTCTTTGCAGACTGTTTTGCCAGTATCACTTAGGTGCAGATATGGCACCTTGTATTCGTCTACGAACTTTTTTTGGTCAGGTACAGCATCTACAGATATTGCAAATAATTCTGCATTTGCGGCCTTGATCTTAGGATAGGCTTCAATTGTAGCCTCTGCCATCTTGTATACCTTCTTTGATGGACATGCAAAGAGATGGTTTTTTGGGTAAAAGCAGAGAACGACGTTTTTTTGCCCCTTAAAGGAACCAAGTTTTACGATACTTGAATCATTTGCAGACAACTCAAAGTCTGGCGCAATATCTCCTTCATTCATGATATTCTCACGTGGTATGGGTTTAAGACCATTTTGCAGTCAAGACCGTTACAATATGTGAAATTTTATATCAAAAATGATTTTTTAAAAGTTTTCTGGTATAGTTTGACTGCGTTTAAAACAACTCGCTTGGCACTTGCTGCATTTTTCCATCCTACAATTTCTACTTTTTTTCCTTCCAATTGTTTGTAGACTTGGAAAAAGTGAGCGATTTCTTTTAGATGATGTTTTTCAAGATCAGATATATTTTTCAGTCCACTGTACCGTGGATCATCTTTTGCCACACAAAGAATTTTGTTATCAATTTTATTAGAATCCTTCATACGCAGCAGACCAACTGGTCTTGCTTCTATTAATATTCCAGGAAAAGTTGGATTTGTAACCAACACCAATGCGTCCAACGGGTCTCCATCTTCAGCATAGGTTTGAGGAATAATTCCGTAATCACCTGGATAATATAACGGGGAAAAAAGTACTCTGTCAAGTTTTATTACATTATTTTTCTTGTCATACTCGTACTTGTTCTGCGATCCTTTTGGTATCTCGACAATTACATTTACAATTGATGGTACTCTGGACCCAGTCTCAATATCATGCCACAAATCCATAAACTAGGTTTAATCAAAGACGAGCCTAATTTAATTGCCATCAAGAAAATACAGTATATGGTATGCATTTTTTAAAAAATAGATTTGATTTCTGAGACAATTACTATTTGTTGATAATGCTGTAAAACCACAGAATACAAATAAGCACAGGATCAGAATCATTTGTAACATGAAAGCTGCATATGTCACAGGCCCGTCAAGTGTGGAGATAAAAAGTATTCAGAGGCCATCTGTTGGTACTGGAGAGTTACTGGTTCAGATGAGGGCCTGTGGGGTATGCGGGTCTGATTTGGAGAAGATTTATGGTCAGTACAGCCAGCCATCCACAAGACTTGGTCACGAACCAGCCGGAGTCATATCCGAGGTAGGTTCTGGTACTAAAGATTTCAAAAAAGGGGACAGGGTATTTGTGCACCACCATGTTCCGTGTTACATGTGCCACTTTTGTCTGCATGGAAATGAGACCATGTGTCAGAAATATTCTGAAACAAATCTGAGTCCGTGTGGACTTGCAGAGGAATTTCTTGTGCCAGCATGGAATGTTTCCCATGGAGGTGTGATAAAATTGCCAGAGCAGATAAGCTTCGAAGAAGCATCCATGGTAGAACCACTTGCCTGTTGTATTCGGGCATGGAATAAAATCAAATTCAAGAAAGGTGACTCGGTTGCAATTTTGGGTGCAGGACCTACTGGAATGATGCATGTAATTCTAAGCAAGATTTATGGTATGAAGGAAATTTTTTGTTTTGATGTAAACAACTTTAGGTTAAACTTTGCAAAACAGTTTGGCATAACAGATGCATTTCATTCAACAGATACCAACGCACATTCTAAAATATTTGATAAGACAGAAAACAGAGGTGTTGATATTGCCATAGTTGCAACCGGAAATATTGGAGCCATCGCACAATCAATCGATCTTGTGCGAAAAGGTGGAACAATAATACTATTTGGAGTGCCATCAAGGGACGCAAAATTGTCAGTTGATGTCAGCAAAATATATTCTAAAGAAATCACCATAACTCCAAGCTATGCAGCATCAGAGAGCGACACTAATGCTGCATTTGAACTAATCAAAGAAAGAAAAATCGATATTAAAAAACTCATTACCCACAAGTTTGATCTTTCAGAATCAGCCAAGGCACTAGAATATGCACACCAAGGCAATGATTCCATGAAGATCATAGTGACAAATTCAGAAACGCTTAACTAAGGCAAATTTTTTGTGAAATCATATGGATTGGGGATTACGAAACCGCCTTGCAAAAATAATCAAGCCATACGACAAGCGCGGAGTAATGCTTGCAGTAGACCACGGGTACTTTTTAGGTCCTACTGAGAGACTAGAAAACCCTCAAAAAACTATTGCACCACTTTTACCTCATGCGGATTCGCTTATGCTAACACGTGGAGTCCTCAGAACCTCTGTTGACCCAAACTATCCCATACCTGTAGTACTTCGAGTCTCAGGTGGCTCTAGCATCATAGGAAAAGACCTCTCAAATGAAAAAATTACAACCTCAATCAAAGATGCGATGAGAGTAAATGCAACAGCTCTTGCCATGTCTATATTTGTTGGCGCACCATATGAACACGAATCCCTTGTCAGCTTGGGCAATCTCGTTAATGAAGGAGAGGAATACGGAATGCCCATACTTGCAGTAACTGCTGTGGGAAAGGAACTTGAAAAACGCGATGCAAGATATCTTGCATTATCATGTAGAATAGCTGCTGAATTTGGTGCACATCTAGTTAAAACATACTATTGTGAGAACTTTGAAAAAGTTGTCAACGCATGTCCCGTTCCAGTAATAATTGCGGGTGGACCAAAACTTGCCACAGAACTTGATGCGCTAAACCTTACCTTTGATGCACTGCAGGCAGGCGCGTCAGGTGTAGACATGGGAAGAAACATCTGGCAGTCAGACTATCCAGTTGCCATGATAAAGGCAGTAAAGGCAATAGTACATCAAAACATGAAACCAAAAGAAGCACTTGATTTATTTAACAAACTAAAGTCAGAGCCTAGAGTTCAACCTGCAAAACCTGCCAAACCAGCAAAGCCTGCCAAAAAGTCCAAGGCAAAATCTGCCAAAGCTGTAACACCTGCCTAAGAAACTTTAGACAGGTGAATGTGTACTATTTTCCATTTTGGAGTCTTGACTAGGACAAAGGTTCCTCTGCTTTCCATGGATAAGTGTTGGCCGCGAAAGCTATAGTTATCAACTATCATTCCAGTCTGCTTTACAACAAATGTTACAACAGCACAGCTATCAAACAAATCTATTCGGGTGTTCTTTATTTCATATTCATAGTCTGATATGCTGACAAATCGCAGTTGTTGTAATGCAAATGTTGTTGCATAGTCTTTAAGATCCAGTGGTGGCACATCACTGAAACTTGAGAATCTTGGATCATCAAGCTGTATTGCACCAAGCGGTGCCAAATTTTTTGTTTTTCCAGCATTGAAAAAAGTTGCAATTATACCGGCTATCTCGTCTTTGTCACTCAAAATCGATATTGCTCCAGACAGTTCTCGTTTAAGTCTTGTGTAGCCACTCAGTTACCCCATGAGAGCGTTGCAATATTCACATCTCATGAGTTCTGTTTTTAGTAATTTTACGCATTTTTACTAGTAATATTTATAAATTATTTCAAAGGGATGATCATAGACTAATTATGAAGTTAGGAGGATCGGCGGGCATTTCTAGTAACGTATCGCTAGTCGACCTTCTGCTGTAAGATACAGCGACTTCTTCTTTGGTGATAAAAATTATGGAAAGAATGTCAGGTGCTAGGTCTTTAATGGTTGCCCTCGAGAAAGAGGGTGCAAACATAGTCTTTGGACTACCCGGTGGTGCAAACTTGCCAATCTACGATGAGCTATACAAGAGCAACATACGCCACATACTTGTACGTCACGAGCAATCTGCATCACACATGGCAGACGGCTTTGGTAGGGTCAGTAGAAGACCAGGAGTATGTTTTGCAACATCAGGACCTGGAGCAACTAATATTGTAACAGGGATTGCAACTGCACAGGCAGATTCTGCCCCGATGATTGCAGTTACCGGACAGGTACCAACAAAAATGATTGGAAGGGACGCATTCCAAGAAAGTGACATCATGGGCATTACAAATCCAATAGTAAAGTATGCGTTCCAGCCAATGACTGCAGCAGAGATTCCTGAAGTGGTAAAAAAAGCATTTTACATTTCTTCAACTGGAAGACCTGGACCTGTATTAATTGACATTCCAAAGGATGTTCAACAAAACGAGGCCGAGATGACATTTCCACAAGAAGTAAAGATTAGGGGATATCATCCATGGGTTGACCCAGATATCAGAGAGATAGAGCGGGCAATAGATATGCTACTTGCTGCAGAGCGACCTGTCATTTTAGCTGGGGGTGGAGTAATAATTTCAGGGGCATTTGCAGAATTACAGTCTATTGCTGAATTACTTATGATACCTGTTGTTACTACCTTCAAGGGAAAAGGATCGTTTCCTGAAAATCACCCTCTCTCTCTTGGTCCAATAGGAATGCATGGACATGCAGAGGCAAACAAGATAATGGTAGAAGCAGATTGTGTTTTAGCATGTGGTTCTAGGTTCTCTGACAGGTCTGTTGGCAAGTTTGAAGACTTTGAGAGGAACTTGAAGATAATCCACATGGATGTAGACCCAGCAGAGATTGGCAAGAACCAGACAACACAGATAGCTGTTGTAGGCGACCTTAGAGCATCACTTAGAATACTAGTAAAGATGTTAATTCAAAAAGCAATAAAACACACAGGCGAAAGCGCGTGGTTAAAACGCGTAAATGAAACTAAAGAATACTTTAGGGAAAACCTAAAGCTTCATTCACATCCATTAGGTGCAGCAAAGGTATTACGAAAGCTAAGAGAGGTTCTTCCACCACAATCTATTGTCACTACAGAAGTTGGACAGCATCAGATGTGGGCATCATTATTCTTTGATGTGATTCATCCTGGGACTTTTTTTAGCTCAACCGGACTTGGTACAATGGGATGGGGATTTCCAGCTGCAATAGGTGCAAAAGCTGCCAAGCCAGAGGTACCTGTGTTAGATATTGCAGGAGAAGGTAGTTTTAACATGACAGAGAACTCGCTTGCAGTATCAGTGTTAGATAACTTGCCTGTAATTGTACTACTAATGAACAACTTTTCGCTTGGAATGGTAGCCCAGTGGCAGAGAACATTTTACGACAAGAGAATGATTGGTATTGATCTTAAAAACTGCCCAGATTACGTCAAGGTAGCAGAGGCTTATGGTGCCCAAGGTATCAGGGCAGAATCAATAGAAGAGGTCGGCCGAGCTGTACAGACTGCACTAAAGAGCGATGTTGCAACAGTGATTGATATTCCAATAGACCCACAAGAAGATGTCTTGCCCTTTGTTGCACCTGGAACATCACTTAAGGACATGATATTACCATCATAGTGAGATAGAATGTGGTCATTAATCTCAGTACTTGTAGAAAACAAGCCAGGAGTCTTGTTCAAAGTTACAAATCTTTTCAGATCAAGAAACTATAACATTGATAGCATATCAGTTGGTGTCACTGAAAATCCAGAGTTTTCAAGGATGACAATTACCACGTCAGCTGATGAAAGACAATTAGATCAAATAATAAAACAACTTGACAAGATGATAGATACAGTAGAAGTAAAATTATTAGAGGAAAAGAAGAGCATATACCGTGAGTTGGTATTAATGAAGATCAAAGTCACCAAGCCATCTGACATAATGGAGATAACTGATCTAGCAAATGCCTTCAAGTGCAATGTTCATGATGTACGAAAATCCTCAATTATAGTAGAAATAACTGCAACTCCTGACAGGATTAATGCATTTGAAGATTTAGTAAAGGGATACGGAATCTTGGAAATAGCACGAACAGGAACATGTGCACTAGAGAGGGGAGGCAGCAATGAAAGTTAGAATTTTTGATACTACACTACGAGACGGTGAGCAGACACCTGGCATAGCATTGACGCCAGAGCAAAAGTTATCCATTGCTCAAAAACTTGATGCACTAGGTGTTGATGCAATAGAGGCAGGATTTCCAATAATATCAGAGGGAGAAAAAAAAGCAGTAAAAGATATTGCACATGCTAGTCTTCGTGCAGAGATTTGTGGCCTTGCAAGAACTGAGAAAAAAGACATCGATGCAGCAGTAGCTGCAGGCTTGAAGTATATCCACACGTTCATTGCAACATCAGATATCCATTTGAAATACAAACTAAAGCTAACAAGAGAGCAAGCACTTGCAAAAGCAGTAGAAGCAGTCCAGTATGCCAAATCAGTAGGCCTCCAAGTAGAGTTTTCTGCAGAGGATGCGACAAGAACTGACAGAGATTTCTTAAAAAAAGTTTTCAAGGCAGTAACAGAGGCTGGCGCAGACAGAATTGATATTCCTGATACAGTAGGATATTCTACTCCTCAATATATCGCTACAATTACAAAAGATGCAATTGATACAACACATCTACCAGTAAGTGCTCACTGCCACAATGATTTTGGACTAGCAGTAGCTAATGCAATATCTGCAATCCAGGCAGGTGCCCAGTGTGCACATGTTACCATCAATGGCATCGGAGAGAGGGCAGGCAATGCATCACTTGAGGAACTAGTCATGTCACTACAATGTCTACAATTTGATAAAAAATATGAAACAAACATCAACTCAAAACTTCTCTATGAGACATCGCGATTTGTCTCAAAGATAGTAGGAGTCCAAGTGCAGCCAAACAAGGCAATAGTTGGTGAAAATGCCTTTGGACATGAATCAGGAATACACACACATGGTGTCTTATCCAATCCGTTAACATACGAGCCAATCAGTCCTGAACTAGTAGGAAGAACCCGTTGGTTCCAGGTTGGAAAACATGCTGGAGCACATGGCGTAGCTGCAATGCTAGAAGAATATGGCATCCAACCATCAAAGGAACAGACACATGACATTTTAGAGCAGATAAAAAAGCTAGGCGACCAGGGAAAGCATGTCACAGATGTAGAACTACTTGCCATTACAGGACAGGTAATGCAACAGGAAGGATTGAAAAGATTGGTACACCTCACAGGCTTTTCAGTATCAACAGGAATGGGCAACATGCCCTATGCTTTTGTCAAGCTAAACATTGAAGGAAAGGACTTTATCGGCACAGACTATGGTGTTGGACCAGTAGATGCATCAATTAATGCAATTCAAAAGATTACTGGAGAGATTGCCAAAGTCAGAATAAAAGACTATAGATTGGATTCCATCTCTGGCGGCTCTGATGCACTATGTGAGGTTACAATTAAGGTCGAAGATGTATACGGTAACCAAGCATCAGCAAAATCAATAGGCGAGGACATTGTCATTACAAGTGTACAAGCAATGATTGATGGAATAAACCGAATCATGCTTAAAAAAATTCTCAAACAAAAAAACTTGGGACACTAGATGTACAAAATAGCTCTCATAACAGGAGATGGCATAGGTCCAGAAATATCAGAATCTGTTATCGATGTTTTACATACGATTCATGACAAGCTTGGACTAAAGATAGAAGTCAAGACAGTAGATGCTGGAGATGGTTCCTTAAAAAAAACAGGACAGGCATTGCCTACATCAACATTTGATACCATAAAAAGTTCTGATGCATGCCTCAAGGCACCGGTAGGAGAGAACGCAGCTGATGTCATCATCGTACTTAGAAGAAGATTAGACTTGTATGCCAACATAAGGCCTGCTAAATCTTACCCCAACATGCCTGCACTAAGAAATAACATTGACCTTGTAATCGTACGGGAAAATACCGAAGACCTCTATACCGGAAAAGAGTTTGAGGTTGACGATACTGCAGTTGCATTACGAACGATATCAGGTAATGCATCAAAGCGAATTGCAAAGTTTGCTTTTATTACTGCCAAACAGAGAAACATCCAAAAAAAGGTGACTTGTGTGCACAAGTCAAATGTAATGAGAAAGACAGATGGTCTTTTCTCAAGATCATGTGCTGAAATTGCAAAAAACTATCCAGAGATTACATTTGAGCAAATGTATGTAGATGCATGCGCTATGAACCTAATTAGGCAGCCCGAGTCCTTTGATGTAATTGCGACAACCAACTTGTTTGGCGACATTTTATCTGACGAGGCAGCCCAGGTAGTGGGCGGACTGGGAATGGCACCTGCTGCAAACATTGGAGATAACTTTGCATTGTTTGAGCCTGTCCATGGAGCAGCATTTGATATTGCTGGAAGGCAAGCTGCAAACCCATCTTCATTTATACTATCATCAAAGATGATGTTTGAATGGCTTGGGATAAAACACAATGATAGAAAGTGTTTTGATGTTGCAAAAAAAATAGAGCAGGCAGTTTATGGTACGGTGCAAGAAGGAATCAAGACAAAAGACATTGGGGGAAACAAGACTACACAGGAATTTACCAAATACGTAATATCCAAGCTTACCTGAGATCTGATACTGGTGGCTCTCTTGACCAGAAAAACATTGCAAGACCTATTGGAATCATAATCATAATTGCCACGCCAAAGCAGACCCAGTAAAATGTTGGATCTATTCCCTTGATTAGCGGTCCTGGAAATACCGTATATGCCCAAACAAAGGCAAGAAATCCAAGCAACACTTTATTTTTCTTGAAGATCTTCCATCCAAGCTTGCGTTTTGCTATATAGCATTTCTTGCAACGCGTTCCGTCATTTGTCATGCATGAATTACAACAGTGCTTGTCACAAAAGTAGCAGGTGTGATCACCATACTGCGAGCCGCAAAAGTCACATTCTTGCACTAGATATCTTCATGAAATGAAAATTTATCCTTTTACGGAAATAGTCTTTCAGGATCTCGTGGATACAGTACTACTTCTCTGACATTATCAATCTGTACTAGAACTGACATGAGTCTATCAAGTCCTAGCCCCCATCCAGAGTGTGGTGGCATTCCCCAATCAAATGCACGCAGATGGTCTTCAAACTGGGCTGGGTTGAGACCTTGCTCGACCAGTCGGTCTTTTAGTTTTTGTGGTTCATGAAGACGCCTGCCTCCAGAGGACAGTTCCAGGTATCCATACTGCAAGTCAAACGATTTTGATATCTGTGGGTCGTCTTCTTTTTCATGTATGTAAAATGGCTTTAGCTTCATAGGCCAATCAGTTACAAAATAAAATCCTGGATGTATTTCTCCTAGTTTTCTCAGGTGAGAGTCAAGTAGGTCATCACCAAACTGGAGTGAGATTCCTTCTCTCCCAAGCTCCTCTATTGCTTTTTTGTATGTGATTTTCTCAAATGGTGTCTTGGGTTGCTTGACTTGGATTCCAAGTACTTGTTGTTCTACCTGACAGTTTTTCTTAACATCTTCAAAAACCTTGACAACAAGTGTTTGAAGAACATCCATGACATCAGTGTAGTCCATAAAATCAGCCTCTATATCCACACTAGTAAATTCTGTCAGATGTCTGCCGGTATGCGATTTTTCTGCTCTGTAAAATGACGCAATCTCAAATACTCGTTCAAGGCCAATTGTAAGCTGTTCTTTGTAAAGTTGTGGGCTCTGGGCAAGATAGGCCTGCTTGTCAAAATATTTCAATGAGAACAGGTTTGCACCCCCCTCACTGGCACTGCCAATTATTTTTGGAGTGTTTACTTCGATAAAGCCAAGCTCAACTAGTGTCTTTCGTATTGATTGTAACACATGATGGCGCATCTTAAAAATTGATGCAATCCTTTGATTTCGTAAGTCTAGTGCGCGAGCATTTAATCTGTTGTCAATGTTGCTTTCTAGTCTCCCTATTGGGTCAATGGGCAACGGATGAACTGCTCTTGACAGTATCTCAATTTTCTCTGATTTTATCTCAAATGGAAAGTCTCGAGCCTTTGTTTCCTGAATAGTTCCGGTTACACGAACAACACTCTGCCTGCCCAAGTCCTTTACTTGGGCAATGTTTTGCTCGCCAACAATTACTATCTGTGCTACTCCTGTAACGTCTCTTAGGGTCAAAAAAGAGAGTTTTCCCAATTCACGAAGGTCTTCCACCCAGCCTCCAATTGACACCTTTTGGCCCTTCATGGATATGGTCAGAGTTCCAATGTTATGTGTTCTTTTTAGCTCCAAGTGGTTTTCCTCACCTTCTCTCAAATTCAACTACTAGTTCTATTTTTCTAAGATCCTTTGATATTGCTATAACCTGGTCTATATCAATTGGAAACCTTCCAGTCCTTCTTCCTGAGACAATGGCCTTTGTCTTGGTAACACCACCTGGTGCCCAGACTCTGTTTACAGCAAGTAGCTTGATTGGAAAGAACATGTCCTCGATGAATTTTTTGTCATCGCAGTCTATCTGAACTAGGTAGATTTTGCCTGGAAATTCATTTTGTAGTATTCTATAAAGATCCCTGCTTTGCCTAATTGTCATTATATCAGTACTGGAGAGACATAGAATAAAGTTGCCACAAGATTCTTGGCAAGAGTTTAGTGTGAATTTTTCAATTTGTGGTATTTTTTGTGATAACTGGACTAGTTTTATTGAAGCATCTACATCTGTCTTTGTGAGCTGACCTGAACCCAGTTTTGATTCACATTGCGGGCACAAAAAACCATTCATTGCATCAAAACTACAAATTGGAGTTCGCAAGGAAATCGATTTTTTGCTTGATTGAACTGAAAGATAAACTATGCGAAAGGTGGTGCTGTATAATTAACGGTGGAATTTCTACGTGTATAAAGTCGGTTGATAGAATAATCATACGAAGTTTTGAAATACCGACCTTCCAAGTAATATTGTGAACAAATCTATAACAGCATATAGTTTGATCATGGTAATTTTTGGGATCATCTTTATTGTTTTTGCATTTATTGGCATAGGTCAGTCCACTTCACATTATGAAATTAATCAACCAGTAACTCAGGTTTTTGCGATGGCTTCTGTACTTTTGTTAATTGGTGGGTGAATAGTCATGGTTAATGGATTACGGTCAAAAGCATCTCTTTTTGTATGTGGCGAATGTCATCTAACTTTCTTGGAAGAATCTGATTTGCGTAAACACTACAGTATTGAACATGTAAAGAAAGACTCGGATGTGAAAAAGAGTTAGTGTTTGCTTGCATTCTGAATTAAGGTTATCCATTTGTTATCACCTTCAACTTTGATTCCTGCCACTTCACTAGGCGTTTTACCTTCTAATCCTTGATGTGGTCTAATGTAGTTGTGATTCATTCTTAATTTACACTAGATTTGACTCCGCTCAGTTTCAGATCAGTTAA
>CAYUTC010000033.1:0-16350 GCA_964447595.1 uncultured Nitrosopumilaceae archaeon | reverse complement strand
ATTCTTATTTTATGCAGCTACTCGTTGCGTATCAATCTGATCCTGCAGGCTCTAACATGGCAAGCTATATCACAAAAGACATGGAAAGAGACGGAGATATTTACAGGGAAAAGAATTTCGATCTTGTTGTGATACCAACACCTGCAATCTCTGCTGACTGGATTGAAGAAAAATATCCAAAATATGATGGCTATGTTTTTTTGTCAAAGCACGCCTCTGAGAGTGGAACCCTGGCACTAACCTGTCATAGTACTGGAAATTTTTCTGATGCTCAGTTTGGTGGGAATCCAAGGCAGGTGGCAATACCGCATCCATGTCTTCAAAAATCATACATGCAACACTTGTGGAAAGAAAAAGACCACTTTGCAAAATTTGAGATAACGATAGAAGCCACTCATCATGGACCTACTGCTTTGAATAAACCTGCGCTGTTCATCGAGATTGGCACCACTCCAAAAGAATGGAACGACAAGAAATTGTGCCAAGACGTGGCTAAAATTGTAAAAAATGAAATATTAAAAGGACCACAAAAATGTGAAATGGCCATATGTTTTGGTGGAACACACTATCCAAAAAAATTCAATAAAGAACTAATTGAAGGCAAGCTTGCGTTAGGTACTGTAATGCCAAAACATGTACTTGATGCACTAGACCACGATCTTTTCACTCATATGTTACATAGAAATAAAAACGCCAAAATTGCATTATTGGATTGGAGCAGTTTGGGCAAAAACAAACAAAAGGTAATCGATCTAATACAAACAACGGACCTTGAGATGATCAAGATTTGAAACTAGAAGATAAAGTCTACAAAAAATTACTCGAAGTGCCAAAAGGTAGAGTTACCACCTATGGCGAGCTTGCAAAAGCTGTAGGACTCAAAAACGGACAGCGTGTCATTGGAAGAATAATGAACAAGAATCCTTATCCTGTCATAGTTCCATGCCACAGAGTTATTTTGTCAAGTGGAAAGATTGGGGGATATGCATGGGGAGAGAATGTAAAAACCAAGATGCTATCGCAAGAAGGTGTGCAAATTAAGAATGGAAAAATACTTTATTCCAATACAATTTACAGATTTTGATTTATTTCTTTGAGCGCACTTCTTCTATCAGACTACGAAGGTGAGCCAAGTTTCTTACTTGGTTTCCACTCACTTGTTTGTAGAGATTCCAGTAAACGTCATTTACAATCTCCTTTCTTGATTTTGAGACTTTGAGCTGGTGGCGCATTGCCCTGATCTTGTTGACATAGACTTGTTTTTTTCCAACTCTTGCTCCCTTTCTGCCCTTTTTTGAGCCTTGTTTGGTTCCACGCTTGTGACGTTGTAATTTTTTAAAGTATGATCTTCCCTTGGAGGTGCCCTTGATTGGTTTTATTTCGATTACGTTTGCAGTAATCAAACTACGTATGTTATCACGAGTGATGGCATCGGCTACATCGTCTAGGTGTTCTGGATCAAACTTTACTCTGTCTGCCCCCACTCCAAGAATTCGGGAGACAAGCAGTCTTTTTGTTCTAAGATTTACTACCACTTGTTGACACTCTCGCGTTGAAAACTTTGAAATTCTTTTCCTTGGCTTTTGTGATTATCTCTAATCTCTTCTTTTTTCCTACACCGTGACCAAATCTAATGCCATCAGTTTTAGGATCAAGTTTTTCCAAATCCTTTACGTTGTAAACTAGATTATCAGTATATCCGGATGGATGTAACCCTCTTGCAACCTTTGGTCCTCCATAGCCTACCTTGACAAGAGCTGGCCAACCTTTTTTTTGTTTTCTCTGGTGGTTGTCAATTCCCTTGGGTTTTCGCCAGTTGCTTGATAACCTGACATATCTCCAGCTCTCCTGTCTGATAAAGTCAGGTCTGTGTTGACTGACTTTTTTTCTAAGCTCTAGTGCTTCTTTATTAATAGGCATGTAAGGGATTCTGCCTGAATTTTACAATAAATACGTTTCTTGACAGGTTGTACCATGTTGGCTCTAGTTTTGAATCCCTAACCTATCCTAACTGTATTTTGCAGTGAAATTCTTCTATTACAATCTACACAGAGTATTATAAAAAATCATAAACTAGCTCGCTTTGTGTTAGAACCATCGATAGCAAAACACATGATCCGAAGAGATAATAAGGAAATTCATAACGAATCGGTTTATCCAATGATAGAGGATTTGGAACCTGCAACTACTCGTCTAGTTGTGTCACAATTGGAACAAATGGGGATCAAACCAAGTAAGATACACAGAAACCCGCAGGTAAAGACGCTCATCGATCTCATTGTAGAAAAAAATGAGGGAACTCTAACAGCAAACGGAGCTGTAGCTGTCAAAACAGGAAAATATACGGGCCGCTCTCCAGATGACAGATTCATTGTAGATGATAGGCAAACCCACAACACAGTTGATTGGGGAAAGATAAATCACCCATTTCCAGAGGCCAAGTTTGACAATTTGCTTGGAAAAATGAAAAAGCATATTCAAGACAGGGAAATTTTCATTTTTGATGGTTTTGTTGGGGCAGACCTAGAACTAAGACTACCAGTACGAATAATCACTGACCATGTCTGGCAAAACTTGTTTGTGCGACAATTATTCATTAGACCTTCGGCTGCAGAGCTAGAGTCATTCAAGCCAGAGTATACGCTTTTTGCATTAAATGATTTCAAGGCCAATCCTGAGACAGACGGCACCAGAACAGATGCTTTCATCATACTAAATTATACCAAGAAAATTGTACTCATCGGAGCTACGCCATATGCAGGTGAGATAAAAAAGGCCATGTTTTCTGTGATGAACTATACACTTCCGGCAAAAGGAATTTTTCCAATGCACTGTTCTGCTAACATTGGAAAAAATGGGGACACGGCTCTATTCTTTGGATTATCTGGTACTGGAAAGACAACACTATCAGCAGATTCAAACAGAATGTTGATAGGAGATGATGAGCATGGATGGTCTGACAAGGGCATCTTCAATTTTGAGGGAGGATGCTATGCCAAGTGTATCAATCTAAACAGAGATGCAGAACCACAAATTTGGGATGCGATAAGATCTGGTGCAGTATTAGAAAATGTTGTAATTGACAATAAAACAATGATGCCTGACTTTAACGATGGCAGCCTGACAGAAAACACGCGAGCTGCATATCCACTTGATTACATCCCTGGTGCGGTGACTCCAAGCTTGGGTGGAAATCCAAAGGTCATAGTATTTCTTACAGCTGATGCGTTTGGAGTAATGCCTCCAATCGCACGACTAACAAAAGAAGGTGCAATGTATCATTTCATGTCTGGTTACACAAGCAAGCTTGCGGGAACAGAGCGAGGAATTACGGAACCACGGGCCACGTTTTCAGAATGCTTTGGCGCACCTTTCATGTCAAGACATGCATCAGTATATGCTAAACTACTTGGAGAAAAAATAACACAACACAAGACAACAGTATACCTAATCAACACCGGCTGGTCAGGTGGTCCATATGGCATAGGAAAAAGAATGAACATACACCACACAAGAAGGATGGTCACTGCAGCACTAACCGGAGAACTTGATGCAGTCAAGTACAGACATGATGTGATCTTCAACTTTGATGTTCCTACCACATGTCCTGACGTTCCATCTGAAGTACTAAATCCACGTAATACATGGTCTGAGAAGGATGC
This sequence comes from uncultured Nitrosopumilaceae archaeon, assembly GCA_964447595.1. Taxonomy (GTDB): domain Archaea; phylum Thermoproteota; class Nitrososphaeria; order Nitrososphaerales; family Nitrosopumilaceae; genus Nitrosotalea. The sequence goes on along the minus strand of CAYUTC010000033.1, from coordinate 12,688 downwards.
ATATGACGCGTCTGCTAAGAAACTTGCTCAAATGTTTGTAGAGAACTTTAAGAAATTTGGTAACGTTTCTAAAGAAATAACAGAAGCAGGACCACAGATCTAGTACTTTCTATACAAAGAAACTAGACCCACTATAGCTGCAACAACTAGAATTGCTGAAATGATAGCTATTGTTTTGATAGGAATGCCGGACACGTACTGCAAATCAAAAATATTTTCTTGTGCAACTTGATTTACAGATACAATCTGATATGCTTGGTCTGTTTCATTTAGAGTTTTTATCTGTGCTAAAATCCAATATTCGCCTTTTTCATAAACAGGAAGTGATGAAATCTGATTTGGAACAATTGATGTTATCCTGTTTTCATCCGAGCCAGCTTTTATCAAAGTGATTTTTGCATAAGACCATTGTTTTGGATAATCAAGTGAAAAAAATAATGTTCCGTTTCTGTTATCTGCAACAACGGTTCCCTTTGTTAAATGTACCAATACTGGTATGCGATAGGTTGTTTTGGAATCATTTATGATTATGAACCCATCATGGTCTTCTGGTTTTTCTGAATTGTCTGAGATTTTGACATTTAGGGTATCACTGGTAACTGAATAATCAAAGCCTATTCCTGGTTCATTTGAGGAAAAACTTGCCTGTATCTGTGGAATGGGAGAACCATCTAGTGTTTGTAAATGCAATGACTTTGTTTGGGTTCTGTTGTCAAAGGATAAAGTAAAAACTAAATCGTGTGGCGATATTATTAAATTAGAATCCAGTGCTCTTGTGATATTCAACCTTCCACTACCGACTGCCTCAACTGGTAAAAGTTTTCCATAGGGGTCTGTAACCGGATCAGTTGTTGTAGTAATAAGAGATGCAATGGAACTAGGGTCCAATCCTGGATGTCTTTGCAAAAGGATTGCTACTGCTCCTGTCACATGAGGTGCTGCTATGCTTGTGCCACTAGTTAGATTGTATTTTCCATCTAGTACTGTGGAATTTACAAAGACTCCTGGTGCAACAAGGTCAGGCTTGATGTAAAATGGCGAAACTGGACCTCTTGAGCTAAATGGTGCAACAAAATCTGGATGAAAAAATATGTTCAAGTGTCCAATGGTACCTGATGTTAGCATAGATTTTAGTTCCAGTCCGTCATCTTTTGACATTGATATTACTGGAATTCTTGGCACGTATCCTGATGTTTTATTTGGTTGCACAAGCTCGCCAAAAAATATGCCAGTTGCGTTGTTAAATACAACTAGTGCTTTTGCACCCATGTTTGCTGCGTTTTGTTCTTTTTGTGCAAAATAGACCCTTTCTCCTGGTACGTTACTTCCCCTCTCTTCAAGAAGTATTGCATCCTTGGCGTTTAGATTTTGTAAATCTGTCAGCCTTCCATAGCTACCATAAACCACATTTCCGTCAACAGGACCAATAAAAGCTCGACTTGCAACCATTGGCAGGACTTGGTATTGTTTATCGTTTACCTCAAGTGTTGCAACAAGACTAGATGTAATGTTGTTGTATGATGCACCTACTGTAATTGCATCAATGTCTTTGCCAGGACTACCAATTGTATTTTCATTTGGTCCGTTGTTTCCTGCTGCTACAACAACTACAATGCCCTTGTTTACCGCATTTTCAATTGCAGTATCAATTTGATCATTTGTTCTATTGATACCTAAACTAATGTTGATGACATTGACATTATCTTCAATAGCTTGCTTAATTCCTTGAACGATATAATCTGAGGAAACACCCTCGCCGGTATTTGAGACCTTGTATGAATACAGCTTTGATTTGGGAGCAATTCCGGTGAAGTTGCCACTGGCTGCAACAAGTCCTGCAACCGCCGTTCCATGGCCAGTGGTATCTATTGGATCTTCACCTGAATTGACAAAGTCATGTCCTCCAATTACCTTTCCAGAAGGACCAAAGCCCAAAAGATTAGGATTGCTAAAATCTATCCCCGTATCAATGATGCCAACCTTGATGCCTTGCCCATCAAAGCCGTCTTCTCTAGCAGCCTTGATTCCTACAAGTTCCATACTTTTTTGAAAATTATTTTTGGTTTCCTGTTCACTTGATTGTGATAAAAACAATATCATACATGTAACAAAAAACAGCGAAAAAATTAGCAGCCTGTTAACCACAATCTATCTGAAATTAAACCAGATAAAATGCATTTGCAACCAAAGCCATAAATTGAAAGAATTATGTGAAGAACACATGGCAAAATACGAACTTCCAAAGTTGCCCTATGCATATGATGCATTGGAGCCACACATAGATGCAAGAACAATGGAAATTCATCACTCAAAACATCATCAAGCATACACTGATGGGTTAAACAAGGCTCTGGAGACTCTGAGCTCCGAAATACAAAACATGGAGCTGACCAAGCTACTTGGCAGCTTAGACAAAGTCCCAGAAAGCACTCGTGGTGCAGTGAATTTTCATGGTGGTGGATACGACAACCATACAATGTTCTGGAACAACATGAAACCAAACGGTGGTGGAACCCCTGGAGGAAGCTTGGCTGATGCTATCAAATCGGTATTTGGCAGCTATGACAGCTTCAAAGAAAAATTCACAAAGGATACAATATCCATCCAAGGAAGTGGCTGGGGTTGGTTAACCTACAATCCACAAAGCAAGAAAGTTGAATTTACAACCATGCCAAATCAGACTAGTCCACGAACCAAAGGTTTGGTACCGTTATTGGGATTAGATGTTTGGGAACACGCCTATTATCTAAAATACCAAAACCGACGTGCTGATTATGTAGCAGCATGGTGGAATGTAATCAACTGGGACGAAGTAGACAAGAGACTCTCAAAGGCAAAAGCATAATCCTCTTCTTTTTTGTTTTTAATTCAACACTTGGCGAATGCATTTATAGGCGGGTAAAAGAATTTTTTGCAAATGAGTGAAGAACAAGCTCAAGCCTTGATGCAACAAATGCAAGCACTTGAAGCTTACATGGCAGACTTGATGCAAAGGGAGGAAACCGTGATGAAACTTTTGCAAGAGGCTGCTAGCGCAGTAGAATGTGTGAAATCACTGGGTGATAAAGAATATGAAACTCTGGTACCAGTTGGACTAGGTGCATTTGTAAAGGCAAAGGTGGAGCCAAATCAAAAAATGATTCTAAATATCGGTGCTGGTGCCTCGATTGAACAAGACAAAGATTCTGCCCTAAATTATATAGAATCCAGAATAAAGGAACTAGAAATTGTTTATCAGCAATTGAGTGCTCAAAGGCAAGAAGTGGCCATGAGACTAGAACAAGGCCAGCAAGAAATGAACAAACTTATACAATCAACTCGTAGCTCAACTCAATAAGGCCATACGTCATGTTTGAAAAATTACGAAATGCTTTTTCTTCAGCAGTAAAGAGCCTTGGAGAAAAAGAACTAAAGGAAAAGGACATTGATGAAGTATTATTTGAGCTTGAAATAGCCCTGCTAGAGTCTGATGTTGCAACAGAAGTAATTGATTCAATCAAGTCTGACCTGAAAAAACAACTGATTGGTGCAACAGTTCAAAAGGATACGATACCAGAACTAGTAAAACAAAACTTGCGACAAAGCATCTCAAATATGTTTGAAAAAGCTGGCGAGATTGACATCATATCAAACATACAAAAAAAGAAGCAAACCAACGAACCCTACATTATACTGTTTATGGGAATAAATGGAACAGGAAAAACTACTACAATTGCAAAATTTGCTAACCTGTTGCGTGAGAATAAACTCTCATCAGTGATTGCTGCAGCTGATACGTATCGGGCAGGTGCAATTGAACAAATAACAGAACATGGCAAAAGGCTAAACATCAAAGTCATTGCTCAAAACTATGGCTCTGATCCAGCTGCAGTTGCGCGTGATGCTGTACTTTATGCCAAATCTCACAAGATAGATTGTGTACTAATTGATACTGCTGGAAGGATGCAGACAAGCAAGAACCTCATGGATCAGATTTCCAAAATCAACAAAGTAGTAAACCCAGACATTCGATTATTTGTTGGAGATTCCTTGGCAGGAAACGATACTGTCAGTCAGGCAAGGGAGTTTCACAACTATACAAAATTTGACGGTGCAATTCTTACCAAAAGCGACGCGGATGCACGGGGTGGTGCTGCAATATCAATTGTCAAAATTACATCCAGTCCGATTCTTTATCTTGGTGTGGGGCAAGAGTACAAGGACCTTAAACCATTTGATAAAGGGGCATTCTTGGTTTCTTTGTTTGGACCTAAAGAGATATCTGCAGAAATGTTGGTACAATCAAAGGACATGCCAGAGCAAAAAATGATACCGCAAGAAGTTCAGAAAATAACTGTAACAGAAAAACCTGAACAAAAGTTAGTAGAGCCAGAAATAAAGACTGAAAAAGAGGAGGTTGTGGCACAAGTTAAACCAGTACCTGCTGAACCCAACAAAACTTTCAATATTGAGACTAAAAAAGAATCTGACAAAGTTGAATCACAGAAATCACGGCAAGTTATGAGTACACAAAAACCAGAACCAAAATCAGAACCAAAACTGGAGTCAAAACAAGAACTAAAACCCGTAGCAAAACCGGAACCAAAGCAAGAGGTAAAGCAACAAAAAACAGAAGAAATTCCAAGTGAAACAGGAGATCCGTTTGATGGAATTGCAACAAAAGATATTGAAAAGTATTCTGACCTTTTTGATGTTCCTCCTCCAGAAAATGACAACGATGCTAGAAGATTGGCAGCTAAGATACGAAAATGGATCTCAGATGGAAAGCCAAAACCAGAAGATACAACTGAACAAACTATTGAAGAAGAAACTGACGAAAAGGAAGACCTTAAAGTATCAGAAGATGAAAAACCCAAGAAAAAACGTTCTATGTTTGGATGGATGAAAAAATGAAATTAAAAACAAAAGATCTCTTAACGTTAAACGAGCTAGGCAAAAATGAACTTCTTGGAATAATAGATAATGCCATTATACTGAAAAAAGAACTAAAGAAAGGCACAACTAAACCTCTCTTAAAAAATAAAACACTTGCAATGATTTTTCAAAAGCCTTCCACAAGAACTAGAGTAAGCTTTGAGGCTGGAATGTTTCAGCTGGGAGGACACGCACTAAATCTATCCTCAGATGAACTCCAGCTTAAACGAGGTGAAACTATCGAAGACACAGCCAAGACACTATCACGGTATGTAGACTTGATTATGGCTAGGGTATATTCTCATGAAGAAGTTGAAATACTTGCAAAAAATTCAACCATTCCTGTAATAAACGGGCTGTCTGATTCTTTTCATCCCTGTCAAATACTGGCAGACCTGATGACAATTAAAGAAAAAAAGAAAAAATTAGCAGGACTCAAGTTGGCATGGATTGGAGACGGCAACAACGTCTGTAATTCAATGATTTATGGCTGTGCGAAAACATCTATTGATGTTACCATTGCAACTCCAAAAGGATACGGGCCAAATCAAAGTGTTGTCAAGGAATGTAAAAATTTCATTGATGTAACGATACTAAACAATCCGGAAACTGCGATCAAAGATGCAGACATTGTGGTTACTGATACTTTTGTTTCCATTCACCATCAAACTACTGACAGAACAAAGGACTTTTTGCCAGACTTTCAGGTAAATCAAAGCTTGATGAAAAAAGCAGATCCAGACGCTATATTCATGCATTGTCTACCTGCCAAGAGAGGACAAGAAGTTACAAGTCAAGTAATTGATGGACCAAAATCAGTAGTTTGGGATGAAGCTGAAAATAGACTACACGCTCAAAAAGCACTTATGGTTGCTTTGTTGGGAGTCTAACGTTTATAAGAGCTTCACAAAAATTTTTTGTAAATAGGTTAGTATAGATGGCATATTCGCAAATATTGCGCAGATCTCGGGAGGAAAAGACTAACTATGGTAGAAGAAGAAATCTACTCATGGGTAGGCGAGACTTTATCACAGTTCAGATATCAAATGAAAATACTCTAGTTCAAATTCACAAACCGGAAATGTCAGGAGACAAGGTTCTATCATCGGCTCATTCCAGATATCTTTTAAGCAAAGGATGGAAGGGCTCAAGAAAAAGCATCTCTGCTTCTTACTTGACAGGTTATCTTGCAGGAAAAAAAGCTCTTACTCATGGTGTGCAAAATGCTGTACTGTATACAGGTACTAGAAAATATACCCAAAGAATAGCTGCTGCACTAAAAGGAGTCATAGATGCAGGCGTTGAAATACCTGCAGACGAGGAGACTTTTCCATCTACAGATAGACTTACTGGCAAGCACCTAAAAGTTGCAAATGAGATAGATAAGGTCAAGTCTGCAATAGATAGGGAGGTTAAGACTAAATGAGTAGATCAGAACAAAGATCAAAATCAAGGATGGCTCAAGAACCAGAGTGGGTTCCAAGAACTACACTTGGTAAGATGGTTGCTACAAGTAAAATTACAACCATGAAAGAAATTTATGAAAACGGTTATCGAATCCAAGAAGCTGGAATTATAAAAAAATTGTTACCTGGAATTAAAACCGAAGTCATCGATGTTGGAATTGTACAAAAACAGACAACAAACGGTGAATATACGAGATTCAAAGCACTGGTTGCTGCTGGCGATGAAAATGGCTGGTTGGGTATTGGTCAAGGAAAATCAAAACAAATGAGAATTGCAATTGAAAAAGCAACAAACCAAGCATATCTTAATGTCAGCCCAGTAAAGCTTGGATGCGGAAGTTGGGAGTGCAGATGTGATCAACCACATTCTGTACCATTCAAGGTGCGGGGAAGAGGAGGAAGTGTCACAGTAGAACTAATTCCAGGACCAAGAGGACTTGGACTAGTTGCTGGTGGAAATATTAGAAATTTGTTAAAGCTTGCAGGTCTGAAAGATGCTTGGACTAAAAGTAAAGGCTCAACAAATACAATGACCTCTACATCACAAGCAGTTTTGAATTGTTTGAGACAAACATTTAGTCAGGGTTGAGATGAGATGGGAAAAGCTTTTTTGGTAATTAGAATGAAAGGAACAATCAATGTTCCCCATTGGGCTAGAACAACACTAGATCTTCTTCATTTAGACAAAAGATTTAGAGCAACAATAATTCCAGAACGTGAAAATACCAAGGGAATGTTGAATAAAATAAAACATTATGTCTCCTGGCAGGAAATTGACACTCCTACCACCAAGGAATTATTGGAAAAAAGAGCACGCAAAGAAGGATACAGAAAAGTTGCCTCCGATGATATCGTAAAACTAGGATTCAAAAATTCTGACGAGCTAGCTAAATCATTGGCAGAGGGCTCTGTATCACTATCAAAATTAAAACCACTCAAACCATGGTTTGCACTATCTCCGCCAAAACACGGCTTTAAGCGAAGCACCAAGAAAATGTATGGTGAAGGCGGCATCCTGGGAAACCATAAGGAACTTCTCACCCAAGTTAGGTTGATGATATAAGATGCCAACCAGACTAAGAAAGACAAGAAAGTACAGGGGAGGCAGGAACCACGGTTGGGGACAAATTGGACAACACAGGGCAAGTGGACACAAAGGTGGACTTGGAAGATCTGGCATGCACAAACATCATTTTATCAAGATGCTTTTGACTGACCCGCGTCATTTTGGTCATGATTCTACTCATCCGCCACATCCAAACCTAGTAAGGAAATGGACTAGTGTACGAGATCTAGATGATATCTATGCAAAACATGGCAAACAAGAAGGCGGCAAGAAGATAATAGATCTTGCAGAACTAGGCTATGATAAATTGTTAGGAGGAGGTAAAACAAAAAATGCTTACGTCATTAAAGTGGAAAGATTCTCTGCAGCAGCAGAAGAGAAGATCAAAAAATCAGGTGGCGAGGTGTTAGCTATCGCATGACAGAACAAGAAGAAGGAACACCGACTGGCTTTCTGCGAACAATAATTTCCAAGGCCTCAACCTACATACCACAAGTACCAAAACCAAAAAAGAAAATTCCTTTACATGTGCGACTGATGTGGTGTGGACTGGCACTTTTTATTTACATGATAATGGGGCAGACTCCTCTGTATGGTGCAACAACACCTGCGTTTGATTTTCTTGCTTTTGCTCGAGTTATCTTTGCATCTCAACAGGGAACACTAGTAGAACTTGGAATTGGTCCTATAGTAACAGCAGGACTGCTGATGCAGCTCTTAAAGGGTTCAGAAATATTTCATCTTGACTTTAAAAAACCAGAGGACAGAGAGCTATACCAAACAGCAACAAAGATTGTGACGTATATCGTCATTGTTGCCGAGTCTTCACTATATGGAATGGCAGTATACGGGCCAAGGCTTCCAAATCAGGATGTTGCTTTCATCCTAATTGGTCAGCTAATTGGGGCGTCTGTGATAATCATGCTATTGGATGAATTGGTCCAAAAAGGATGGGGACTGGGCAGTGGTATCAGTTTGTTCATTGCTGCAGGTGTCGCACAGCAAGTCATATGGAGTCTATTTAGTCCAATTCCAGCAGGAGATGGAGGTCCAGTAGGAGTATTTGCAAATATTGTGTATGGATTTTTGAATCATGACTTCTCAAACTTGTTCTTTAGGGCAAACCAGGTACCAGGTATATTTGGTCTTTTGATAACTGCAGGTGTACTGTTAATTCTTGTATATACACAGGGAATCAAGGTAGAGATTCCTATCGTATCCACAAAATACCGAGGATTCAATGCAGTATATCCAATCAAGCTGATGTATGTATCCAACATTCCTGTCATCTTGGCATCTGCACTAACAGCCAATGCGGTATTTTTGGGCCAGATAATGTGGGCCAACCTAAATTCAAGAAATGCAAATCCGCTACTAAACTTTTTAGGAATGTTTGATCCTACTTCGCCATCCACACCAACTGGTGGTATTTTGTATTACGTTACTGCACCAAGAGGTCTTGATATTGTAGCACTCGACCCAATGCGCGCTGTATTGTATATTTTATTCATGGTAGGCATTGTAGTTGTATTTGGAAGACTATGGATTGAGCTTGGTGGGTTGTCTGCAAAGAGTGCTGCCAAGAACCTCCTTGATGCTGAGGTACAGGTTCCCGGTTTTAGACGCTCAAACCAACCAGTAGAAGCGTTACTTCAAAAGTATATTCCGTCTGTTACAATAATTGGTTCAATTATTCTAGGATTACTAGCTGGAACATCTGATGTCTTGGGAACTTTTGGTTCCGGAACTGGAATGTTGCTGACAGTAGATATTTTGATCAACTATTACAATTTACTAGTACGAGAACGGGTCGAAGAAGTAATGCCATCACTAGGTAAGTTACTTGGCAGAAAGTAAACGAGTAATTATAGTGGGAATCCCAGGGGTCGGCAAGACCACTGTAGTTTCCAAGGTGGTTGAACTGTTAAAAGAAAAACAGATCAGCGTAAGCGTCTTCATATTTGGTACTGTAATGTTTGATGAGGCAAAAAAGACCAAGGGGATACAAAACCGTGACGATCTCCGCAAACTTTCAGTAAGAGAACAAAAAGAACTCCAGTCAATGGCTGCAAGAAAGATAGCCTCAATTACCGATGAAGCAGTCATTGTGGACACACACGCGTTCATATCAACAAAGGAGGGCTTCTATCCTGGTCTACCGCATAACGTTTTAGAAATACTAATGCCTGATAGTTTTATCATGATTACAGCAAGACCTGAGGAGATCTATAACCGTAGAATGAAGGATACTACAAGAAACCGTGATATCGTATCAATCGATGCAATTAAGAAGGAACTTGATGTTACCAGTGCTATGCTATCCACATGTTCTATTTTATCTGGCTCACCAATTAAGATGATTTTAAACACTCAAGGTAAAATTGATGAAACCGCAAAAGGAATTGTAAGTGCAATGGGATTTAACAACCATGGAACTTAATCTCATCTTTGAATTTTTGAATTTTGTATCTTTGCAGGTACCTAATATTTTAAATCGTGGTCCTCTTGGAAGTGCAAATCCAATCGTAATAGGAATGATACCATCAGCAATTGGTATCATGTTGATTGCAATCGGGCTGAATCTGTTTAATGCAATAATAAAACGTAAAATGGTAGACCAAGACAAGGTACGGAGATTACTCAAGGAAACTAGAGCATGGCAGAAAGAACGTATGGCTGCATTTCGAGCAAAGGACCAAGAAAAAATTGATGATCTAAACAAAAAATCTGCTTACATGAACAAGATGAACATGGAACTAATGCAGCTAAACATGAGGCCAATGATGATTACTTTTCTTCCGCTTATTCTGATATTTTATCTAGTGTTGCCTCCACTATTTTCGTATACGGTAGCAGTATCACCAATACCGCTGAATTTTATTCCTGGAAATTTCTTTCAGCTTACTTGTGATGCTGCAAAAGTAGCTTCTGCACCTACAATATGTAAACACGTAAACGATCTCTATTTCTGGGCATGGTATTTCTTGTCCTCTGCATCATTTAGCGGAATCATAATGAGACTTACCAAGACTACGATGGATACAACCTGAGTTGAAGTCAGTAATTATTTCAGGTCCTCCTGCGGTAGGCAAGACTACAATCGCAAAAGGTCTTGCAAAAGAATTTGGATTAAAGTATCTTTCCGGAGGTGATGTTCTAAAAGAGATGGCAAAAGAGGAAGGGTTTCGAACCGACAGGGATGATTTCTGGGATACAAAAGCTGGCATGAATTTTTTGAACATGCGCAAAGACAACTCTGAATTTGACAAGCAAGTTGATGAAAAGCTAAAAAAAATATTTCTCAACGAGGCAGTGGTGATTACAAGCTATACCTTACCATGGCTGGTAGAGGACGGCATCAAGATCTGGCTTGCTGGCTCCAAAGAGAACAGCGCCAAAAGAATGACTACACGGGATGGAATATCTCTCCAAGATGCCCTGAAAATAGTAAGAACAAGATACGAAGAGAACAAGATGCTATACAAAAAACTATACGGGTTTAGCTTTGGTGAGGATTTGTCCGTATTTGATGAAATAATAAATACAGATGGGGTAGGACCTGAGAAGGTTTTAGAACTTGCAACAAAAGCGGTGAAAAAATACTATGCGTCTCAAACAACTAGACAATCTTAGGGTAATAGACCAGGATATCACAAATGATGATTACGGTACCTACTATGACAAGAGATCAGTAGAACAACTCTTAAATTATGGATTTATCTTGCTTGACAAACCAAACGGCCCAACAAGTCATGAAACTGTAGCCTGGGTGAAAAAAATTCTTGGTGTGCAAAAAGCAGGACATAGTGGGACACTAGACCCACAAGTATCTGGCGTATTGCCAATAGGGTTTGGAGAGGCAACAAAGGCAATGATAGTACTATTACTTGGTCCAAAAGAATACCAGTCTTTAGGTCGCCTGCATTCTTTACCATCAAAAGAAAAGTTGGACAATGTACTAAAACAGCTAACCGGAAAGATATACCAAAAACCACCGCAACGATCTTCTGTATCACGTCAAACCAGAATTAGAAATGTATACGAAATCGAAGTAGTTGAACAAGTAGAGAGATTATTGCTTTTGCGAATTTTATGCGAAGCTGGAACGTATATTCGAAAAATTTTCTACGACATGGGAGAAATTCTGGGTCCTGGTGCTACAATGGTTGAACTTAGAAGAACTAGAGTATCGCAGTTCACTGAGGAATCAAATCTTGTAAAGATGCACGATTTAGTAGACGCATATGCGTTATGGAAAGAAAAAAATGATGATTCGAAACTAAAAAAAATGATTCTACCAATAGAATGTGCGTTAAGCGAGATAAAATCTGTAGTGATACGGGACTCTGCGGTTGATGCACTGTGCCATGGTGCACAACTTGCAATACCTGGAATTTTGGAGATTTCACATGGATTACAACGAGGAGACTTGGTTGGCATATATACACAGAAAGGTGAGGTTGTGGCGCTAGCTGAGGCCATAATGTCAGAGCAAGAAATTGTAGAAAGCACCAAAGGATTTGCGTTCAAGATAAAGCGAATCATCATGGCGCCAAACACATATCCGAAGAGCTGGCGCTCAAAGGCAGTAATCAACAATTAAAAAGGAAGCAAATTCACCTTTTCAAGTTGATTCCAAAAGGGGCTGTGATGTTTGTTATTGTAGGAATAGTCGGTGCTGGAATACTTGGAATGTATCTTTCCAACATATCAAATCAAGTACCGACCTTGGTTTATCAGAGTGGACCATCCCTTACTGTAATACCTGGAAAAATTACATATCATACCGGTGAAACTGTTAACATTAGAATAATAAATTCTGGAACAGTACGACTAACATTTTCTGATTCTTCATACGGATTGAAAATATTGGGGCTAGATGGAACAACAATATATTCACCTGTCTCTGCACAAGTGATTTCAACTCTCAATCCAAAGGAAGAAAAGACATTTGACTGGGACCAAACAAAAACAGACGGGAACAAAATCTTTGAGGGGAGATATCAAATTGTTTCCAGTGCATCAGGTAACGGTACTATTCTACAAAAATCTGTAACAATAAACATAATGCAGTGATGATTCCATAATCAAGTAACGTAATATATGGTACATTTTACAACGTGAATTGGCGAAAACTTTGTGCCGGGATCGCCTAGCCTGGTAGGGCGCGCGCCTGGAAATGTTATACCATAAAGCGCGTACTCGCAAGGGTCCGAGAGTTCAAATCTCTCTCCCGGCGCCT
>CAYUTC010000032.1:0-16935 GCA_964447595.1 uncultured Nitrosopumilaceae archaeon | reverse complement strand
TTGTATGCAACACCAAATCTGTGTGCTTCATCACGGGCGTACTGCAAAATCTTCAATGAAGAATTATTTTTTGAAATGATGATTGGTTCTCTGATCTTTGGATGATACACTTCTTCATTTTCTTTTGCCAATGAAATACATGGTATGTCCACTCCGCTATACTTTAGCGCATCAAGTGCCGCATTTAGCTGACCCCTTCCACCGTCAATTAATACCAAATCAGGCATTCTGGACTTTTCCTCTTTTAATCTAAGATAGCGCCTCTTTACTATCTCATTTATCATGGCAAAGTCGTCTCTTCCTTCTACTGTTTTGATCCTGAACTTTCTATAGCCTGACTTGAATGGTCTTCCATCAACAAGACATGACATTGAGCCAACAGCGTAATCTGCTCCATGATTTGATATGTCAAAGCATTCTATTGTTTTTGGAATTTTATCTAGCTTGAGTTTCTCCTGAAGTTCAACTAATCCAGGGTCTACACCCTTGGTTAATGTCAGGTCAATATTTTTCATTATGAGATTTATCATCTCTTTTCGTTTTCCACTTGTTGGTACTACAATGCTGACTTTGCGCCCAATAGAGCGCGAAAATATCTCTTCTAGTATCTCTTTTTGAGCAGGCAGCTCACTTACAACGATATACCGTGGAACGGCATTTGTGGAATAATACTGAGACAAGAAACTTGAAAACGAGTTATCACCAACCAAGTCAAAGGAAAATTTGTTTCTGTCCTTGATTACGCCATTTGTTTGTCTGAAGCTCATAACATGTGCTGTTTGTTCTCTTATCTTGATTCCAAAGTATTCTTCATCAGAACCTTTGATAGTTTCCATCTTTTGTTTGACTTTGAGATTTTGCAGACGCTGTAGTGTTTCGCGAATCTCTTTTGCCCTTTCATATTGAAGACTGGCAGAGGCATGTTTCATTTCGGTTTCAAGTTTTTGCACAAAATCTTCTAATCTTTGCTTTCTTCCCAAAATGGATTCAAGCTCAGATACATGTTCTCCGTACTTTTTCTGGGCTTCCTTGAACTGACAAGGTGCTTCACAGTTTCCAAGATGATACTCTAAACATGCTTCCTTTGGAAGTTTTTTACAAATCCTAATCTTGAAGGTCTTGCGCAATAATCCAATTGAGAGCATCTTTGAGCTTCCATGAGTAAAGGGGCCGTAAATCTTGCCTTGCCCCAAAAACTCACCTGTACGGGTTCGTCTTGCAACTAAAAGGCGAGGATAAGTCTCATTTGTAATTCTAAGGTAGGTGAATCGCTGCTGGTCTTTTAGCTCTATATTGTAAGGAGGTCTGTATCGCTTTATCATGTTTGATTCAAGCAAAAATGCCTCTTCCTCATTGTCAGTTAAAACAAATTCAATGTCAGATATCTTTTCGACAAGTTTCTGGGTCTTGTAGTTTTGGTTTTTCAAAAAGTACGACCTGACACGATTTTTTAGATTCTTTGCCTTTCCAATGTAGAGGATATCATCCTTGGAATCTTTCATGATGTAGATTCCAGAGTGTGGTGGAATGCTCAGGGTGGATACATCAAGTGTCATTTTTTATTATATTTTTTAGGTATTGTCCAGTATAACTGTGAGAGTTTCTAGCTATCTGCTCAGGAGTTCCAATTGCAACTACTGTTCCCCCACCATCTCCGCCTTCTGGACCAAGATCAATTATCCAATCACAGTTTTTGATTACATCCATGTTGTGCTCTATGATTATTACGGTATTTCCCAAATTCACCAATCTGTTTAGCACTTCAAGTAATTTTTGAACGTCTGCAAAATGCAGTCCGGTTGTCGGTTCATCTAAAATGTAAACCGTTCTTCCCGTATCTCTTTTTGATAGCTCCGATGCTAACTTGACACGTTGTGCCTCTCCACCTGATAGTGTAGTTGCAGGCTGTCCTAGCTTGATGTATCCAAGACCCACATCTGCAATAGTTCTAAGTTTTCTCTCAATTGCAGGGATGTTTTCAAAAAACTCTAGTGCCTCATCTACTGTCATGGAAAGAACATCTGAGATGTTCTTGCCCTTGTAGTGTACTGCTAAGGTTTCCGAGTTGTATCGTTTGCCTTTGCATTCGTCGCACATGACATAGACATCTGACAGAAACTGCATCTCTATTTTCTTGACACCGTCGCCTTCACATGCAAAACATCTACCATCTGTCACATTAAACGAGAACTGGCCTGGTGCATACCCACGCTCCTTTGAGAGCTCGGTATTTGCGTATAGTTCACGAATTGGAGTAAAAGCACCAATGTATGTGGCTGGGTTTGAGCGGGGCGTTCTGCCAATTGGTGACTGGTCTATTCCGATTGTTTTGTCAATGTGTTCATGGCCTACGATTGTCTTGTGTCGCCCAGACCTTTCAACAGAACCATAAAAGTGTGCAGCAAGTGATTTGAATAAAATATCATTTACAAGTGTAGATTTTCCAGAACCCGAGACACCTGTTACTGCAATCATTAAACCAAGTGGAAATTCAACATCGATATTTTTTAGATTATTTTCTGACGCGCCTTTTACAATTAACTTGCCTTTTTGCTGTCGTGTCTTTTTTTCTAGCTTTATTGCATTATGGTTTCGAAGATACTGCCCAGTAACTGATTCATTGTTTTTTAAAATTCCACTAATAGGTCCTGCATATACCACATTTCCCCCATGAACGCCTGCACCAGGACCCAAATCAATAATCCAGTCTGAGCTTCGCATGACTTCTTCGTCATGCTCTACAACAAGTATGGTATTTCCAAGATCTCGTAGTTTCACAAGTGTTTTGATTAGTTTAGAGTTGTCTCTTTGATGCAAACCAATTGTGGGCTCGTCTAAAACATATAACACACCTGTTAGATTTGAGCCAATCTGGGTGGCAAGCCTTATTCTTTGTGATTCGCCACCAGATAGAGTGGCACTGACCCTGTTTAGGGTGAGATAGTTGAGTCCCACATTTTTTAGAAATTCCAGTCGTGAGAGAATCTCTTTTAGAATTGATTTTGCGATATATTTTTCAGTATCTGTTAGCTGCAAATTTTGGAAAAATTCGTAACAAGTATCAATTGAAAAGTCACACACGTCCATGATTGATGTTGAATTTATCAAAACAGAGAGTGCCTCGTCTTTTAGTCTTCTGCCCTTGCATGTGTTGCATGGCGTCTCACGCATGAATTTGCTTAGCTCTTCTCGCTTTGATTCCGAGTCTGTTTCTGCAAAATTTCTCTGAAGGTTAGGTATTACTCCGCTAAACGTATTGGTGTACTGCCATTTCGAATCAGTTGTCTGGGCCTCGTATGAAAATCGAACCATCTCGTCAGTGCCGTACAAGATAACATTGAGCTGCTTTGGTGTCATTTTATTGATTGGTGTCATCAGATCAAAGCCAAACTTTTTTCCAACATCACGCAGGGTTTGTCTTCGAAATGATGAAAATCTGCCAGACCATGGAATTATTGCGCCATCTAAGATTGATCGGGTCTTGTCTGGAATCAAAAGATCGGGGTCAAACTCCATCTTGACTCCAAGCCCATGACAAGTCTTGCATGCACCAAACGGAGAGTTGAAAGAAAATGTTCTAGGTTCCAGTTCTCCTACTGTGATTCCACAATGTGGACAGGCATTGCTTTGCGAAAATATTCTCTCTTCACCATCCAGGACCATTACGGTTCCCTGTCCAGCTTTTGTTGCAGTCTGGATGGATTCGTATAGTCTGCTTTTTTCTTCCCAGGATGCCTTGAGTCTGTCAACTACAATCTCGATATTGTGCCACTTTTGTTTGTCAAGTACAGGTGCCTGACCATTTATCTCTACTATATCTCCATCAATTCTGATTCTTGAATAGCCAGATTTTTTTACAGACTCGAATAGTTTCTCATACGTTCCTTTTTTTCTTCGAACTAGTGGTGCCAAAATTAAGATTTTTTTGCCCTCTGATTCCTTGAGAACAGATTCGCAGATTGATTCAACAGATTGATTTGAAATCTTTCTTCCACATCTTGGGCAGTGTGGCATACCAATTCTTGCATATAGCAGCCTGAGATAGTCGTAGATCTCAGTTATGGTTCCAACAGTAGACCTTGGGTTTTTGCTTGTTGTCTTTTGCTGGATTGATATGGCAGGTGATAATCCCTCTATTGAATCAACATCTGGCTTGTCCATCATTTCTAAAAACTGTCTTGCATATGCAGAAAGTGATTCTACGTATCTGCGCTGTCCCTCTGCATATATGGTATCAAATGCAAGTGTAGATTTTCCAGAGCCAGAAAGTCCAGTAATTACTACAAGTTTATTTTTTGGAATGTCTACATTGATATTTTTTAAATTGTGCTGTCTTGCACCACGGATGATTAATCTGTCGTTCATTTTGCTAATTCTTTTTGTATCTTGGCAAGTTTATCGCGGTATTGTATTGCGTTTTCAAAGTCAAGGTCTTCTGCATATTTCTTCATGGTAGCTTCAAGTTCAATGGCATATGTTTCCAAGTCATGGCGTGACATGTGTTTTACTTCGTCTAGCTGAATTGTTTGCTGTGGTATTGCCTTGACAATGGTTGTAGGTGTGATTTCCATCTCCTTGTTGTATTGGAGTTGCTTTTTCCGCCTTCTCTCGGTCTCAAGCATGGCAAGTCGCATCGAGTTTGTTGTGGTATCTGCATACATGATAACCGAACCGTCTACATTTCTTGCGGCTCTTCCAAAGGTCTGAATTAAACTGGTAACGTTTCTAAGAAATCCTTCCTTGTCTGCATCAAGTATTGCAACAAGGGACACTTCGGGGATGTCAAGGCCTTCTCTTAGCAGGTTTATTCCAACTAGGACATCAAATTCGCCCAGTCTTAGCTGCCTGATTATCTCAGTTCTCTGCAGGTTTTCTATCTCAGAGTGCAGGTATCTTACCTTGATTTGGCGCTTGGAGAGGTATTCTGCAAGGTCTTCAGCCATGCGCTTTGTAAGTGTGGTCACCAAGACCCGCTGGTTTTTCTCTACTCGTTTTTTTATCTCAAGGACAAGGTCATCCATCTGGTTCTCTGTCTTTTTTAGTTCAACTGTTGGGTCTACAAGACCAGTTGGCCTGACAAGCTGCTCTACTATCTGAAAGGATTTTTTTCGCTCATATTCTGCAGGCGTTGCAGAAACAAATATTGTATTTTTTATGTATTTTTCAAATTCTTCAAACTTGAGCGGCCTGTTGTCAAATGCACTAGGCAGTCTAAATCCATACTCTATTAGGGATTTTTTGCGAGTGTGGTCTCCGTTGTGCATTCCGTGTAGTTGTGGTAACGTTACATGTGATTCGTCAATTACAAGTAAAAAGTCGTCTCCAAAGAAATCAAGCAGACAAAATGGAGGCTCGCCTGGTTGCCTGCCATCAAAATGTCTTGAATAGTTTTCAATTCCAGAACAATATCCAAGCTCTTCAACCATTTCTAGATCATATTTTGTTCTCATTTCCAGTCTTTGTTTTTCAAGCTCTGGCAGCTCACCAAGTCGTTGCTTTAGCTCTTGTCTGATTGATGCAACTGCCTTTTGTCTGACATCTGATGCAACAAGGTAATGTTTTGCAGGATAAATTTTGATTTTTAGAACTTGCTTTTTTTCTGCAAGTGATACAGGATCACAAATGGAAATCTTTTCAATCTCGTCGCCAAACATGGAAATTCTTACAATAGAATCAGAATATGCAGGAATGATGTCTATTGTATCGCCTTTGATTCTAAACCTGCCTGGGATTAGCTCGGTGTCATTTCTATCATATCTTGCATTGACTAGTTTTTTGATAAGAGTGCCTCGTCCAATCTCTGCGTTTTTTTCTATGGTAATTGACATTTGTTCCCACTCACTTGGAGAGCCTAGCGAATAGATGCATGAGACAGTTGCAACAATGACGGTTGGCTCGCCTGATAGCAGCATGGCAGTTGCCTCAAGACGCATCTTTTCTATCTTGTCGTTTATCTGAGTGTCTTTTTCGATATAGGTATCAGTTTGCGGAATATAGCTTTCAGGCTGGTAATAATCATAATAGCTTACAAAGTATCCAACATTGTTTTTTGGGAAAAACTGTTTGAGCTCAGAATACAGCTGCGCAGCAAGCGTCTTGTTGTGCGAGATTACAAGTGTGTTTTTTCCAGTTCTCTGGATGGCATTAGCTATAGTAAATGTCTTGCCGCTGCCTGTTACTCCAAGCAGAGTTTGGATCTTTTTCTTTTTGATACCGTCTGATAGCATCTCAATTGCTTTTGGCTGATCTCCTGTTGGGGCAAAGTCTGATACTAGCTCAAAGGTTGGATTTTGAAGCAACTATCTAATTTTATGCAATTCCTAACAAATACCTTGAGATCACTTGTATCATGACTAGATGTTTGCAGTATACAAAAGTCGGTACGTCTACCAGCTTGGTTCTTCTACAATAGTTAGGCGACCATCTTCTGTCTTTGCAATTCCCATTACTTTAACAGTATTTTTAGCATTGGGAGAATCTCTTGCAAGAATTTGTCTTGCAAGCTCTAGTCTTCTTGTTTTATCCAAGTGCTGGCCTATCTTGTATTTACCACGCATTGTGGTTGGAACTATCTTGATTATTGCAACTTCCTCTACTACTTCCATTTCTGGTGAGAGCATCTGATAGCCTCCCTCTGGCTGATACTTTGCCATCAGTGCATTTAACGCAAAGGCCTTTTCTTTTTTGTCTGATACGATGGTTCCAGTGCCCTTGATTACAACACTGATGTATAATGTGTCTGCCTGAGACGCATCAGTTGGATGGGTAAAATATGACGGTAAAAACTCTAGGCTCTGGTCTACCTCAAAGCCCACTTTGGAATTTCTTGAGATATTTTCTAGTTTCTCACCCCTTGGATGAGAATGCATGTAAATTGCTCCTTTTGCATAGACAAAGTTCATTGGAATTATCTGAGGATATCCCTCCTTGTCTATACTACAAACCCTGCCAGTTTCTTGCGTATTTAGAAATTCTATTATCTTTTCTTTTGATTTGATCTCAAGTCTTCCAAGTAATTGCATGTATCAAGGTTCTACACATTGTTATTTTTGTATATGGTTTGACACAATTGCCAATGTATATGGGTTTAATGGTTAAATGGGGGCACGTTTCATTACATAACATGAAACTAGGCGAGATTGTATCAAGTATTAGGGCATTTACATTCATTGGAACTTCGGTTGCAGCGTTTTCAAGTTTTGTATATCACTTGTTTGGCGATACCATTCCTTCGTTTGTTTCCGTATATCTAAAAGAGATAGGAGCTGCTCTGATTATGCTTGCAGTATTTGCATTTGCCATATCTTGGCTAATTAGAGCAAAACCACACAAAAGGCCAACACGATATATCATCAAGGTCTTTGATGTCTTTGGCCAAGAAAGCCACATAGAAGGACTGCGAAGTGAGTTTAAGACCCATGATGTGGCATGGAGCTTTATGAAACAATACAAAAAGTCATACCCGCTGTACAACTTTGCTCTAGTATCAGATCTTCCAAACTCTGCTAAAATGACGATTTTTAGATATATTTAGAATTTATTTACGTGGGTTGTTCTGGTCTTTAAAGTAAGGCAGTATAGTAGAGCCAAACTTGTCAATAGAGCCAAAGTATCCAGAACCCCAAAATCTTACAATAAAATGATTGACACCAGCTTTTATGAATCTCTCAAAGACTGGAATGATGTCATCTGGAGTGCCCATGCCTATTGAGGAACGCGCCACCTGGTCAGGAATTGTTTGTGCTGCCTCTCTCATCTTGACTATCCACTCTTGGTTTGACATGGAATATTCAGTGAAATATTTCTTGAAATCAAATCCTGCAATGTCTTTAATTCCGTGAACCTTGAGAACCTCGGGCTTGAAGAGACTGACTTTAACAGCATTTTTCATCTTTGCCCATGCTGTCTCTGCGTCATCGGCAAAGTAAACATCAATGTCTACCCCAAACTGGAAGTTGGAACTGTCTCTGCCGTTTTCTTTCATGGATTGTTTTATTGCCTTTGCATGTTCTTCGTATAATTCTGGTGTGTATCCTATTGGAATCCATCCGTCGCCATATTTGCCACACAATGCTAGAGTTCTTGGAGCACCTGCTGCCATGTAGATTGGTGGATGTGGTTTTCTAATTGGTCTTGCCTGCAAGCAAGCACTTTCTAGCTCATAAAATTCTCCTTTGAAATCAACTCTGTGATCAGGTGATGACCCAAAAAGTAATTTGATTACCTGAAGCTGCTCCTCAAATCTGCCTACTGGTTTGTCCCATTGTATCTTGAACTCTTTTATGTTCTGTGCTTCACCTGCACCTATTCCAAGAGTTCCTCTGCCATGTGAAACTCTGTCAAGTGTAATTGTTGCAAGAGCAATATTTGACGGGTGTCTTCTAATTGCATCTGTTACACAAGTTCCAAGTTCAACTTTTTGTGTTACAGATGCTATTGCAGAAAGCATGACCCACGGATCGTTTACTATGGCATGATTCCATTGCGGGACATTGCTGTGGTCCATGTACCAAATAGAATCATATCCCATTCGGTCTGCCAAGACACAGGCAGTTAAGATTTGGTCCTCAGTTAATCCAAGTCTTGCAACATTCAATCCCTGCTGAATTCCAAATTTTATCATCTTTTTCGAAATCCTATTGTTTCTGTGCCTAACTTGCAATATTTAAGTATAGTAAGAGATGCGGTAATCGGCGTCAAAGAAGAAAATTTCAGGACTTTATGTCAAAGTCTAACTCTATAATAGTCCCATCTTTCAGGGTCAAACTGCTTTACAAACTCTATGTTCTCATTTTTCTTCATTCTTTCTTCAATTACATTTCGTAGGGCAAAGCTTGCAAGATGCTTGTATCCCTTTGCATG
Source organism: uncultured Nitrosopumilaceae archaeon (assembly GCA_964447595.1). GTDB lineage: Archaea > Thermoproteota > Nitrososphaeria > Nitrososphaerales > Nitrosopumilaceae > Nitrosotalea. The sequence continues at coordinate 8,073 of CAYUTC010000032.1, read as the reverse complement.
TGCCTGCATCAAAAATAACAATCGCATCTCGCGGCCCCCTTTTAATCCCCAATATCCCATTTTGAGCGCAATAGGCTCCAAAAATATTGTATCTCCTCTTCCAAAATGCGGGTCCTTGATTTCAGGTCTCATCTTGTAGTTTTCAAGCAAACTACCCTTTGCAAACCCAACTATTGGACCGTCTTGATTGCCAACTCGCAGCGTATTGAGAATCACCTTAGGATCGCGAATCGATTCTGCAAGATTTGCTTTGCCAAACTGTAAAGGACGCGGTAGCTCTTCGAAAATTGTCAGAAGAGCATTTACAAATTCATCGCTTTGTCTTGTTCTGTTTGGCTCTATTGTTGGCAAAAGTTTTACTCTGTCATAGATGATTGCAGCCTGATTTTGTATTTCAGTTTGACGAAGTTTCATGAATCCGAGTACATTATCCATAAACATTTTCCGCATTGGTCTTGGAAGTGCACCCAAGATCCGGTTGCACATCTCTGACTCGTTGTTTAACATATCTTCAAAATATGAAACTGAGCGAATAGCTATCAGGCCTGCATGCCATCCTAATGAATGAGCGTTCTTTTTTGCCATCTCAAGAGCGTATGAAAAATCTCCTAGCGAATATCCACCGATTCTATCTGATACCGAAAGAAACCATCCTAGCTGTTTGTAGTGTGATATCATTGCAGAGTTGTCTTTGACTGCAGATAAAGAATAGAAGTTATCTATCATCAATTCAACTTTTTCCTTTTTCTCGCCAGACCAAGGATATGTAGTTCGCATTATCAAGGCAGCTACTATGTTTGGATCTACATTTGCTTCTTTTAGAAGGGATTCAAGTGTTTTATCAGTCAATACAAAATTTACTGCATCTGGCTCATGTGGCTTGTCTACTCGTTTTTGTGGGTCGTAATCATGGAATAGTGCTGCAATTAAGAGATACTTGATGTCCTCTTTTGTTATTTGGTTTTGCAGACTTTCCCACTGTGATGCAGCCAGTGTTACAAATGTTACCTCTAACTCGTGTATGATATTGTGATACCCATAGTAATCAATACCAAGTCCTTTTTGGTGAAACAGGTCTATTGTATAATCCAGTATTTTTGAATAACACGGTATGTCAAGTTCGCTCTGGTGTAGCATTTCTAATATTTTGTTTCTTAGATGATTTGTGCTGTAGAGCTCTTGCATGAACGTCTCTCCTCCTAGGACCCAGTGTCATAAATAGATTAATCAAACATTATGAAAATTTGAAATTTGCCAATAAAAAATAGAAATTTTTTGTGCACAAATAAAAATGAATTGTTCTCTTACAGTTTGCCGTTTACAATATCCTGTAAGAGGTGCATAACATCATCTTTTGTGACAGGAATTGGATTTGGATCCAGGTGGCCACGGTCTGTCATGACAACATCTGCGGCTTGATCAATTGGAGCCTTTAAGGAGAGTCTGTCAAACTTTAGCTTCTCTATTACTTCTTTGAATTTCTCATAGAAGATAGATTTGTTAAATCTATGTGCTACTGTGGTGCAAGACGAAAGTGAGTATCCATGAGGCACTCCCTCATTTGAGAATACATAGGAAAGTGCATGGCCTAGTGTTGTAGATGCATTTCCAAAACCTATTCCTGATAACATTGAGCCATATGGATAGTTTTCAGGTTTGTTATTGATTATTGCATCATACAGTACGTCAAATGCAGCTTTGCACATGGTTTTTGTAAACTCGTTTCCTCTTTTGCTGTCATATCCCTCTGTTGCCTGTGCACAAGCATCACACACAGAATTCTTGACTATTGCTTCAGGGGTTCCTTCCATAAAATATGGGTCTATTACTGCGGCATCTGCTAGAAACTTTTCATCTTGTAAAAGTTTTTTCTTTCCTTCAAATTTGAGCACACAATAAGTTGTCATTTCTGCACCTGTGCCAAATGTTGTTGGAATGAGCATCTTTGGTATCTTAAGCTCTGAGCTGGCATACTTTGCAACATCAAGTGAGCTTCCTCCGCCAAGGCCAATAATTAGTGATGGATTTTTTGGTTTGTATTCTGCAATTACTTTATTGACTGTTTCAATAGATGGTTCTGGTTCCACCTTGTCAAAAAGCATATAATCTGCAATTTTCATCTTTGCAAGCCACTTTGATGATACTTCAGGTGGGGCAGTTGTTACAACTAGGGCATTTTTTGGATATTGGGTCTCTGCTAGAGAATTTTTACCAAAGTTTATTATTTTTGGAATTCGGACGGTATTCATAGCAAAATAAGATTTACAATTATTATTATACTATACTTTTTTGTTCTGCAAATGACTTTGTAGTCAACATGAGGTTGTACTACATTTGTTTGTTGATGAAATTTACCTTGAGTATGGTTTGGTCGCCAGGATTTGGGCTTTAGGGTCTAAAAAAACTTACACTGATGGCCCACAGCTTCAAGGGTACGCATCCCTTTTAAGATTGATTCAGGTTAGTGAACTAAAAAGATTAAAAATTCAGTAATTTCTTTGTATGTGTAGAAATATAACAAATGATTATTAAAAATTTTAAAGAGATTGCCACAGATAACAGAAAAAAATCAGCATTATCGATACTTGAAACTGGTTTTCAAGCGGCAAATCCAGAATTGGCTTTGAAAAAAATTGTAAAACGTGATTACTTGCAAGTAAACAGAAACAGGATATCACTCAAACGCTATGACCGAGTCTTCGTCGCTGCAATTGGCAAGGCAGCTGATTTGATGGCAAAAACAGTAAATTCGTTAACAAAAATTGATGGCGAACTGGTAATAATTCCTCAAAATACTGTTTCTCTAATCAAATCAAAAAAATACAAGATTTTACGAAGCAGTCATCCAATTCCAAGTAAAAACAGTGTCAAGGCTGCCAAGATTACAGTGAATTTTCTCTCAAAATTAAAGAAAACAGATCTTGTCATTTTTCTAATTTCAGGGGGTGCATCGTCAATGGTATCACTACCTGATGGAATCTCGCTGAGAGAAAAACAAACTGTAACCCGTCTTCTTTTAAGATCTGGTGCAGACATACACGAAATTAATTGTATCAGAAAACATCTCTCTCAAGTAAAGGGAGGAAAGCTAGTTGAAAATCTTAGGTGTAATGCAATTGCACTTGTCATCTCTGATGTGATAGGAGATGATCTCTCAACTATTGGCTCTGGGCTCACATATTGTGATAAAACTACTTTTGAAGATGCAAAAAACATTCTAGTAAAATATAACTTGAAAAATAAAATCCCAAATACGTGGAAAAGAATAGATCTAGGTTCCAAAGGATTTATTTCTGAAACGCCAAAGAGACCAAAAATACAAAATCATGTTATTATTTCAAACAAAAACTGTCTTGATGCGATGGCAAGACAAGCAAAAAAACTTGGATTTTCTACCAAGATGGTATTTACTATATCAGGCAATGTACAAAATGCTGCATCACAGATATCAAAATTGTATTCTAAAAAACCACAATCCTGTCTTATTTTTGGAGGCGAGACTACTGTTAGAGTGCAAGGAAAGGGTAAAGGGGGACGAAATCAAGAATTGATGTTACGTTTACTGCAAAAAATGTCCATGAAAAAAACGAAATTTATTGCAGTCTCTACTGGAACTGATGGAATTGACGGAAACACGTCTGCAGCTGGCGCACTGGTGTCATCTGATATGCCTACAGGGGAGATCAAGAAATATTTGGCAAGAAATGATTCGCATTCTTACTTTCAAAAGCACGGCGGATTGATCTTGACAGGACCTACGCACACTAATTTAATGGATATTGGTTTATTGCTTCAAGGATAAAAGTGCAGATGCGGGGTTATTTTCTGATCTGATTAACTGATAACTTACATCTAGGTTTCGTTGATTAAACAGTTGTCTGATAAAACTTATTCGAGATTCTATGAAATGATCGAGATGTTGTTTATTTTCTGTCATTTGCTCAAACATTGAATTTAGATCAAGCATAACTTTTACAGCATCGCCATTTTTTATGATAAATCTACCAATGCCCCAAAAGATCCCAACATGAAGCGAGATGTATTTTGCCTGCTCAATTGATACCTTGTCATAATAGTATTCGGCCTGAATTCTTGTTTGCTCAAATTTTGTCTTGCCATTTTCAATTATCCATGAGATCATTTTCTCATTTCCGTCAAAATAATAGGTGTATTGCATATGTCAATCAAAAAGGCGTTGATTGTCTATATATTTTGAATATACAACTGAATAACAAAAAATAAAAATTTGCTATCGTGCTGGAAGCAAACTCTTTCTTTACAAGCATGGTCGATGAGCTGGTAGAATTTTCTGAATACGATCCAGAGCTTGCAGAGGGATTAAGATGGATTGATACTGAAGCACAAAAGCGTGGAATAACTTTCTATGAGATGGTCTTCCATGTTCTTCACAGATACGATGTTGACACTAGAGCCAAGGACTGGCTTGCCAGCAGAAACTAGGTTATCGCAGAACAGATATCACCAAACACATTTGGATTGTATTGGCCTGCATACAGTTTTACACTGCCGCGAGGAACAATTTTGCAAATCACCTTTGGGATAATAAAGTCAGCCATTATATAGACCCCTATTAGCAGACATCCAATTAAAATGATAATTCCTAATGGTATCTTCATTGAATTGTTGTGTCTCTGACTTGTATAAGAATCATAAATTGATTGTCAGCTCAAGCGTGGGCTTGGGGATTTCTTTTTTCTATTGGCACATATTCACAACCAGACGGCCCACAGTATTTTCCAACGTATACTGCCTTGGGTCGATAAAGCATTGGCTTTGGCTGTGCTTCGGCAAACTTTTCTTCAATTACGTGTGCTGTCCATCCAGCAACTCTTGAAATTGCAAATATTGGAGTGTTTAGGTCCATTGGTATTCCAAGCATATAGTATGCAGACGCGCTGTACAGGTCAACATTTGGAAAAATGTCAGAGCCCTTTACTTTTTTCATCTCTTCTTCTGTAATGTCTTCCACTTTCTTTGTTATCTTGTACCATGGTTGTCCAGTTTTTTCTGCCAACCTCCTTGAAAGTTCTCTTAAGACCTCAGCTCTTGGATCAAATGTCTTGTATACTGCATGGCCCATTCCCATGATTTTTTGTCCCTTTGCAAGCTTTGCCTTTATCCAGTTTTCGACCTTGTCTTCCGACTGGATCTCAAGGAGCATCTTCATTACTTGATAATTTGCACCGCCATGCAATTCTCCACTTAACGCACCTACTGCTGCACTTACTGCAGCATACATGTGTGCACGAGTTGATGCTACCTCCCTTGCAGCAAACGTGGAGGCATTGAAGCTGTGCTCTGCATGCAAAATCAGGCAAATATCAAAAATTCTAGCAATCTCCGAGTCTGGCTCTTTTCCTGTTAGCATATAAAGAAAATTGCCAGCATGGTCAAGTTTTTCTGAGGGTGGAATTACATCTTTGCCACTTCTAATCCTGTCCCAATAAGCCACTATGATTGGAATTTTCGAAATAAGGTCTGTTGCTCTGTTGTAATTGGCCGCTCTATCATCGCCATGCTCCTTGTCATAGACTCCCAATTCTGCTATGCGAGACTGGAGAACATCCATTGGGTTTGCTGTTTTTGGAAGATTTTTCAAATCTCTTTCCAGTCCTGCTGGAATCTCGCGTGCCTCAACCAGTCTCTTTGAAAAATCAACTAAAACCTCTTGTGTTGGCAGGTCGTCGTTGAGCAACAAACATGCAGTTTCCTCAAAGCTTGATTTTTTTACAAGGTCTAGTATATCATATCCTCGATAGATTAGCTTGCCATTTACACCATCTATTGCACAAATCTTGGTGTCAGCCACTTCGATGTTGCGAAGGCCAATGTTCTTTGTTTGCACTATTATTATTTCAAAATCAGCGTATTTTATTATTACTACACTGGGAGCAAAAAATTAAGCACTTGGTCTAATCTGACAACTTTGGGGCATATAGCGCAACTTGCAATGAATTGCTAGAAATGGTTCCACTGGAAGAAGATTTTGTTAGACTAGTAGATAGTTTTGTTACAGAAACCAAAGATCCTAAAATCTTAGACGAGATATCTCAACTAGACAGAGAAGCACAGTTGCTTGGAATTTCATTTTATGATCTTTATTGTTTAATTTTGCAAGATAAAACCAAACACAGACACCTGGTTGCAGAATTCAATACTTATACAAGTTTGAAGAAAATCCCAGCTTCTTTAATTTAAATGAGGGTGGTTCTGCCTTGTTAATTCGATGGCAAGAACCAAAGTAGTTTGCGTCTCTCATAAAGAGGATGCTGATGGGCTTGGTGCGGCTTCACTAATCAGACAAGCCTTTGGGGGAGAAACAAGACTAGTTGACTATCCAGGCCTGATGAATGAGCTTGAACAGCTACGAAATGACGAATCAATAAAAACCGTATACATATGCGATCTGGGCCTAAGTAAGACAAACCAAGACCAGTTTGTTGACTTGCTGCGAGACCTTAGGAAAAAACGAGTCTCAGTATATTACATTGATCACCATGATATCGATGAAACAATTAAGAAAAAAATCCAGTCTCTGAAGGTAAAATTGATTCATACAATAGAAGAATGCACAACTGTACAGGTTTACAATGCATTCAAGTCCAAATTAACCGATCATAGTTCCTTTATTGCAGCTTGCGCTGCAGTGACTGACTATATGGAGGACAGGCCATTGGGCTCTAAACTGCTGCAAAGATTTGACAGACAGTTTGTTCTACTTGAAGCAACTTCGCTTACTTTTACAATTGTCAGTCATCAAAAAGATGGAGAATACCTGCTTTATCTTGTAGATGAGCTAAGCGAATCAAAGTATCCGCATGAAATACCAAACATCTTTGAGTTTGCTAAAATCCAGGCTGAGAAAATTTCAGGGGTAATTGTTAAAGTAAAAAATAACATGAAAAAGATGAAAAACCTAGCCTACATGGAAGTGACAGATTCTGGGGCAAGTATGGTTGTAAACTTTGTCTTGGGGCTGTCAGGAAAAGATGTTGGTGTGTCATACAAGCTACGCGAAGAGCAAGGAATCTATGCTGTCTCTGTGCGTGGCTCAAAAGCCTGCAAGGTGCATCTTGGAAAAATTGTAAATCCATTGGCGACAGAGCTTGGCGGCTCAGGTGGCGGACACGACAAGGCATGTGGTGCAGTTATTCCAAAAGACAAAATTGATCAGTTCTTGAAGAAGTTCAATTCAAAGCTTAACTAGTCTCTGCTATCAAATCTATCTCAACTGCAGAGTTCAGAGGCAAACTTGCAACTCCCACAGCAATTCTGGAGTGTTTGCCTTTTTCTCCAAAAATTTCAAAAAGCAAATCCGAGGCAGCATTGATAACTTTGGGCTGTTCAGCAAAGTCTTGTGCACTTGTGACAAATCCCGAAACTCTCACAATTTTTGATACCCTGTCAAGTGTGCCAAGTTCTGCCTTGAGCTGTGCAAGCACGTTTATGATGCACAATTTTGCTGCCTTTTGTGCATCCTCTACTGATATGTTGACTGGCACCTTTCCCTGGAAAACTACCTTGCCATCCTTGATTGGAATCTGGCCTGATACAAACACCAAATTTCCTGTCTTGACTATTGGTATGTAAGAGCCCGCTGGCTTGGGAGGAGTTGGCAATACAATATTTAGAGCGGCAAGTTTTTCTTCAATCACAAACTTGCTTGTACTGTAAATGTTTTAACTTTATCTTCCTGTATAATATACGGAATAATAGATTATGGAAAAACCAGATCATGGCAAGAAAATACAAAAAGAATTGGATATTTTACAATCCAGATTGAATGCTCTAGAGGCTTCATCTACAGACAAACAGGACAAGTATATGATTAGCGTACTCCAAGTTCTAGTTGAAAATCAAAAGCACCTAGCCGATGAGTTTGAACACTTGAAAAAAGCCATTGATTTACTTACGCTTCAGATCTTCAAAGTTGAGCAAAACCATAGGTCCTAATACATGGAATTTTCTTGTCTGAATTTGGGCTTTAAACTGGATTAAATCATCTAATAAAAGATTAAATTCAGCCCACAATTCTCGGAAAGCAAATGTCAT
>CAYUTC010000031.1:0-17205 GCA_964447595.1 uncultured Nitrosopumilaceae archaeon | reverse complement strand
GTGTTAGATACATAATTATTTCACATGTTGATGGTCTGTTTATTATTCAAATATGAAATTACTTTAAATACAATTTGAATTCTACTAAATTTCGAATATTGTATGCATCAAGTTATACATATGCTAACAAAGGTTGCAGAGAGATATGCCCCAAGTAGATTGTTAAGCTTTGATCTAGTTCATGTATTTAAAACAATGCAGCTACTAGAAAGTGAGAAAAAAATAGGCAGATCATTGCTAGTTGAAGAGTTGAATCTAGGAGAGGGTTCTGTAAAGACACTTGTAAAACATATGAAAATGCTAGGGTTGATAGAAAATTCTCACGCAGGAATGTGGTTTACTAACAAGGGCAAGGCTGCTTATTCCAAACTATATCTTTCAATACCAAAAGAGATGGATATTCCTAAATGTTCCGTAGCACTTGGAAAATTCAATTATGCTGTATTAATAAAGAACATTTCCTACGCCATTAAAAGTGGAATTGAACAACGTGATACTGCAATTAAATCCGGTGCAATAGGCGCAACTACTCTGATATGCAAACAAGGCAAACTTTTGATGCCAAATACACGTGAAGATTTGTTTGCAAATGATCCAAAAATATATTCTCTGATAATAAAAAAACTCGAGCCTAAAGACAACGATGTAATAATCATAGGAAGTGCAGACAATAAAAGAACAGCTGAAATGGCTACAAAAAGTGTGGCTTTACACACAATTGCAGATCATGAAAGACACTAGACTTTTATCTACTCATTTTTAGTCAATGCAATTACAGGTTCGGGTTTTTTAATGATGATTTCAGCCTTGCTAATTCTGCTTCTGTATACTTTGAACTTTTTTCCACTCTCTGACAAGACCCATTTCTCAACTCTGATGAGTGCAATGTTTTCCAAATCTAAAATCTTCTTGTAAACAGAACTTAGCGGAATTCTGTGTTTCTCAGATAATTCTAATGCTGTCTTTCCTTGTTTTATAATGGAAAACAGAATAGTTCTAGACTGGGCATCTGCAAGTGCTTCCAATACCTTTTGATTTATATCATATTTTTTGAGCTGTGAGAATGGAATTTTTTTCAATATTTTTTGAATTAGGCATGCCTAACTATTTAAACAAGATCAGACCTGTTCTAAACTTTTAGAACAAGTCAGTCATTTAAATAGTTACAATAGGCAGAGCATGATTAAAAAAATTCAAGTTGTTATTTTTGATAACTGGTTTTCTTTTTCTGCATTTTTGATTTCTCTTGCTATTCTTCTGCCCATACTCATAGGTTCATTGTAAATGAGATTTGAGTATGGTGAGCCATCAACATATAGATTAGTTCCAGCTACTATTCTTGCTGAGAACTCAAAAGTGGTAAATTTACCGTTCTCATCATATACGCCCTCCAAGCAAAAAGGGCCATTCATGCCAGGCGACACTAGTTTTTTTGCTGTCTCTACAAATCTCTCTCCCATGGAAAAGACTTCGTCTAAAAGGGATTCTCTTAATACTAAAGGGCTGTTTCCAATTACATTAAAAGATGGTATGGAATCTATGTCAATTTGTTGTTGTGCTGGAATGCGTCCCATGCCATCAATATCTGATTCATATCTTCTATCCACACCAAAAAATTCTAGTTCGTTTTTTATTGGAGAGTAAAAATATTGCAAATATGCAGATACGCCAAAGGCATATTCTTGCAAATATAGGTCATCGTCTCCTTTGATAATTCCTTGGGAAATTAGTTTGTCACGCTTTCTTTTGTAATCTTTTTCACTTGTGGTCAGAAAATATCCCTTACCCCCAGCGGCACCATGTCTTTTAGCAATTACCAAACCCTTGATCTCTTTTGGACTAGAAAGAGATCCTGGTACATTAAGATGTGATTCTTGCATTAGTTTTTCTTTCATTTTTCTATCCGATTCCCATCTTAGTATCCACTTGTTTCCAAAAATTGGTGTGGTAATTGATTCTATTTCGGATGAATTCATTTGTGATATTAGTGTACCATGTGGGATGATTATTGTCTCTTCTTCTTTTAATTTGGAGGAACAATGTTGCTCTACTATATCCTTGAAGGAATTTACAAGAATCAATTCATCAATGAACCCGAATCTACGATACAGATTTTCACGTTTTTTCTCACAAACCAAAAGTGTTCGAAATCCTTCATCTTTTGCACCTTTTAGTACCTGTAATGCACAATGAGAACCCAGTGTAGCTATTGATACCATACAAATTTCCTATAATGAGAGGTATTTATGAAAGTTCCATGTGGTGTTCTGAAACAAATGAGAAAATATCATCGATTAGTTCCATAGATAATTCAGACTTGAATTCATGAGGTATGTTTTTTGAAATGAAATCTATTACCGACTGATGTGGTGGGATGCTGCCTTGTTGTATTCTATATGAATAAACAGAAATTGCCTGTGATGTGAGAACGACTGTTTTTTCTTTGTTTGTAAGGGACATGTTTCTTTACATGGCATGTTTTTAATTTGAGTCTTATGGTAAATGTATAACGTTATTTCCATTTGTGGAAATGTGTCTCTAATATTCAATACAAGCTACTCTACAATAACAGTTTAGAGTTATTCTTCTTAGATGAGGAAAATTGGAAAGAGGAGGGCACTAAGCTCGATAGTGACTGGTGCTATTTTGCTTACTGCTACGGTAATAATGGGAACAGGTGTTGTAAATTGGTCATATTCTAGTGTAAATACGTATAAAAATGCAGTAGCAAATACTTCAGTTAATAACTCAAATCAAATCAATGAAGATTTAGCTATCGAAGATGTTTGGTTTGGAACATCACCGTCAAAGTTTCTAAATGTAACTTTGACCAACATTGGTCTGGTAACTCTTAATGTCACAGATATTAAAATAATAAATTCAGGACAGATATCTGATCATACCTATAACCATGGTAGGATAATACCGCATGCACAAAATTCAACACTAATTTTCTATAACTGGCAAAGTGGTGTTCCCTTGCAGATAGTAGTTACTACTGCCCGTGGCTCTATATTTCAAACTCAGACAATACATCCATGAATACCATAAGATGCGTGAAATTATTGAATTCGTTAATTTTTTCAATCTTGAAATTAAAACATGACTTTCATTTTGATAATTATTCACAACGCGGAATTAGTAGTATAGTTAGTAGTGCGGTTCTACTTAGTTCATTTACTGTAATGGGCACAATGGCAGTATCTTGGTCACAAAATACTGTTGCTACCCATGAGCAGTCCTTAGGGTTACAGTATACTGCAGCCACTAACAAGATTAAAGAATCAATGTCATTGGAGAATTTTTGGTATGACACACCTCATCAGAAACTAAACATTGTACTGAAAAACACGGCACAAATTGGTATGACCGTAATCCAAATTCAGGTTCAAGGAGCAAGCAGTCAAGTTTATAGCTATACTCCTACACAAATTCTTCCCGGCGTATCTTACACTGCCACTGTTCAATATGGATGGATGGGTGACCCATTAGACGTTTTTGTAACCACTGCTAGGGGTTCAATATTTAGATTTCATATTGCTGCTCCAACTGATGGTATTTTGATCCTCAAAAAAGTATCGATTCTAGGTAATGGAAATTTTAGTTTTTCAGGAGATCTTGGCAAATTTAATGTAACAACTACAGGTTATGTTCCAAACGCAGGTCTTGATTCACAAGGAGATCTAATTTTGAGTGGTACTATTCGTGATTTTAATGGTACTGGATATCAGGATAAGGATCTAGGTTGGCATTATCCAAAAGGAAGTCATCCTGATTTTGAAAAGCCTTGTATTAATTCAGGTGATTGCCCATTTGGAGAATATGACGGGATTGTTCTACCAGATTTAGGATCAGATGAAAAACCAGTATACAATAATTCAACTAACTATGCCTTTAATCATGGTTTTAAACAATTTTACCAGTGGTACCATGATAACTCAACTATAAACATAAGCGAACCTTTGAGTCTTAATCTTACCAAAATTGGCAATTCTCCTCCAACATGGAAGTTTACTAGTACAAGTTTTTTTCCAATAGATAATCAACTTTGGAACTGTTGTGGTTATGACTCGTTGGGTCAAAGCGGGAAATGGCATAATTTTAGTTTCACATATGAAATTCATAATTCATTTACATATATGGGTGGTGAAACTTTTACGTTCACAGGAGATGATGATGTGTGGCTTTTTATTAATCACAAACTTGTTGTCGATATAGGAGGTGTACACAGCGCCATCACAAAATCGATAAGTCTAGATTCATTGGGATTGATCAAGGGTAATAGCTACAATTTCGACTTTTTTTATGCTGAACGCCATACGACCCAGTCAGACATGACAATGACTACATCAATTCAACTACAAAATAACGGAGTGGGAAATACTGCTGCATTTTTTGTTAACCCAGGAAAATACAACATAAATGAAATTGTTCCTTCTGGATGGTCTCTCCTAAATGAACAATGTACCAACGGTTACACACTTGTCAATGCTACGGAGATTACTGTAACAGTACCCAAAGGAACAACAACTTGCACTTTTACTAATAGTCATTGAGGCTTAACATGATAAATCATACCATAGGCAAGAAAAATAATATAATAAATCGACGGGGAATAAGCTCTGTAATAGGGGCAGTTTTCTTTATAATAATACTGGTAACTGGTGCAAGCTATATTGTATACAGCATGAATCAATTGGATACATTTAGCCAGGCAATAATTGCAAAAAATCAACAAGACAGAAACAAACTGCAAGAGAGCTTTCAAATAACAAGTGTAACTTTATCTAACAACAAATTCAATATAACTGTCCAAAATACAGGAATGATTCCAATTAACATAACAAGACTGTGGGTACAGAACGAAACTGATCCAACATGGCCTATCTCCAAATATTCTGTTAACCAAATCGTCACACCGGGACAAAGTCTATCCCAGATAGGTCAAACATTATATCTTTCAGCAAAACCAACTCAGGCTTATGGTCTGACATTAGTTACAGATCGAGGAAATTCAGAAGTTACATTGGTAAATTCTGCAAGTGTAAAACCATTAACATTACAACTTTCTGTCCTTCCAGACACAGTACCAACTGGTTTTGATACAACACTACTTTTTGCAGTAACAAATAACATGTCAAACAATGGAGGACTGTCAAACCTAAAACCAAATCTTGCAGTTACACCGTTAGGTGCTTCGGCAATCTTGGTATCGGGTCCTGAACCACAGCTTTATCCGTTTTTGGCACAAGGGGATACAGCATATTTCAAATGGGTTTATCAAATAACAGGAAATCCGGGACAAAAGGTAAACTTTACAGCATCACTTCAAAATGGATATCTTGGAAATTTTATTTCAAGAAATGTTACAATTACTTCAATTCAAGGAATCCCTACTGTCAAAAGTGTATTGGCCGGTGGGTTCACAACTGGCACAATATCAAATAACACTCAATTTTTCATACGATTAACTGGTGATACCACTCTAAGCAAGACATTTAACATAAAAAGCATAACAATACCAATTGCGGGTACGTTCAAGAATTTGTATGCAAGTAAGGGAATGGGAAGTGATCAAATTACTTTTACGTTATACAAAAATGGTATCAAAAAATCACTTTCTTGTCAAACAGGTACTTCTGTACCGTCCACATGTAGTGACATATTACATTCAGTTGTGGTTGGTGCGGGTAACGATACAGTGTCTATGGGCATCTCCTCAACTTGGAACCATGTTAACGGAGATTTGGGATTTACTTTAGAATTTGATCCAAATTAAATTTGTAAAAATATTATAAATCGTTTCTTTTCAAATCGCATAATGCCTGTTATTCGATTAAATTGATTTCCATCCGTGGAAATATTGAAATGACAGGAAAATATGATTATATATCTGATGTATGTAGGCACCAATGCATGACATCTGAAACTAAGTCTGGATCAAAATGGATTGCAATTAAGGACAAATCTCTGATATTGTTAATACTACAATCTTACGCAGATCCCGATAAGAAAAAAATTCTTGCTGCTGCAGAAAAACCAAAAATAATTCTTGACATTATTGATATGTGTAAATTGCCACAAACATCAACATATAGGAAAATAAATTCATTGATTGGAAATGGACTTTTAATACCTGAAAGTCAGGTGTCAATGAAATATGGAAAAACTGTTATAAAATATGTTTCACTTTTTAACAATCTGGAAATTAATATAGTAAAAAATGACGTTATAATTAGAGCAAAGATTAACAAAGAAAGTATAAACGCAGTTTTAAAAATAATGCGCCAAAAAATAATCCACTCAAAAAAATCTATTACTGATACAGGAAAAGATCTTTCTTATGCCATACAACAAAGTATTAAGAAAACTGGCTCAGAATCTGTTGTGCCATATCTTCTAAAAGAACAAGTCATCAAAGCTTAGGATAAAACTTGTATCGTGTATATCGATACATAAATTAACACTAAATAGGACACATTTGATGAAAACGATGATAGATACAGAGCTTGGAAGCTGGCGCAGAACGATCTATTCTAATCAACTAAGTCCGTCACTAGATGGAAAAGAAGTGATTGTAATGGGATGGATTTCAAGTGTGCGTGATCATGGCAATCTAGTCTTTGTCATGTTAAACGATAAGGAAGGTGAGATGCAAATCACTGCAAAGGCTGGCGTGTGTAGTGATGAAATCAGAGCAGCTCTGGTTAAATTAAAAGAGCAATCGACCATTGCAGTCAAAGGCATGATAAAACCGTCAAACAAGGCACCTCATGAGGCTGAAATCATGCCTCTGGAATTGAAAATATTTTCTAGTGTAGACAAAATTGCTCCATTTACATGGCAAACAAAATCTGTTGCAAATATTGATACTAGATTAGAAATTCGTGCAATAGATCTGCGTAGAAATGTCTTGCAACACATATTCAAAATGAGAAGCTTGGTACTCAAATCCATTCGTGAATATCTCTACGAAAAAGGATTTGATGAAATAAACACTCCAAAAATGATTGCAACTGCAACCGAAGGAGGTGCAGCACTGTTTCCAATTTTTTATTATAACAAGGAAGCATTTCTTGCCCAAAGTCCACAGCTTTACAAAGAGCAATTGACATTAAGTTTTGAAAAAGTCTTTGAGATTGCACCAATCTTTAGGGCTGAATCATCACGAACTAATAGACATTTGTCAGAGGCAATTTCAATAGACCTTGAGGAAGCATTTGTGGATTACAATGATATCATGAAACACATAGAAAATATTATAATTCGATCAATCAATGTTGTTAAAAATTATACAAGTTCATTACAAGGAATAGAATATCAAGTTCCAGAAGCTCCAAGTTCGATACCACAATATTCCTATTCTGATTTGGTAGATAAACTCAAAAACGCTGGCGCAAAAACAGAATGGGGAGATGATCTGTATCCATCTCAATTAAAAAAGATAAACCTCAATGGTTTCTATTTCATAAAAGATTGGCCATTGGGGCCAAAACCATTCTATGTCAAAGCTAACAAGAGCGATTCAAAAATTTCCGAGTCGTTTGATTTAATGTTTGGCGACTTGGAATTATCATCCGGAAGTACCAGAATTGAGAAAAGAGCAGAACTTGAAGAAAGAATGAAGAATAAAGGTTTCAAATTAGATGCCTTTGATTATCATCTGCGCGTTTTTGATTATGGTGTTCCACCTCATGCAGGATGTGGCATAGGTCTTGAAAGACTGATGATGGCACTAACTGGCACTGAAAACATAAGGGATACTACATTTTATCCAAGAGATGTTGATAGACTGACACCATAGTGAGCTACATGGTAGAAAGAAAAGATATTGAACACCTTGGTGATTTGGTTAAAGTTGAACTACAAGATCCAGAAAAATATGTAAAACAAGTAGAACAAATACTAAATTATTTTGAAAGACTTGATAAAGTGAATTTTAATTCAGATCAGATTATTAAAAAAGAGATAACATTTGATAATTTGCGAGAAGATAAACATGAACCATTTTTGACCGAAGGAATACCTCTTATTGAAAAATTGAAAAAAGATAATAGAAATTTTATCCGTGCCCCAAAGATGATCTGAATGAATCTTGGTATATCTGCAACACAGTATATCTCACAAATACGAGACGGATTGATTTCAGTCGAAGAATTTGTTTCAAAGACAATAGATAGAATTCATAGAGTTGAAAATGATATACATGCTTTCATAACCGTTGATGAAAAAAATGCGGTAGAAAAAGCAAAAAAGATAGATAAAAAGATACGAACAAAGGAGAAAGTTGGTTCATGCCTTGGGATGCCAATTTCAATAAAGGATAACATTTGCACTTTGGGATTGAGGACTACATGTGCTTCTAAAATGCTCGAGAATTTTGTAGCCCCATATGATGCTACAGTTGTGTCCAGATTAAAAACAGAAGATGCTATTGTACTGGGAAAAGTAAACTTGGATGAATTTGCAATGGGCTCCACAACTGAATTTAGCTATTTTGGCCCAACAAGAAATCCGTGGAATACTCAATATGTACCAGGAGGATCATCTGGGGGAAGTGGTGCGTCTGTCAGCTCCCTTGAATGTCTTGTCTCGCTAGGTTCAGATACCGGAGGCTCTGTTCGAAGTCCAGCAAGCTTCTGTTCTGTAGTTGGGTTAAAACCAACATATGGTCTTGTGAGCCGATATGGCTTGGTCTCTTATTCAAACAGCATAGAACAGATTGGTCCTGTAGCAAGAAAAGTGGAAGATATTGCATTTATTTTGAATATCATATCTGGATATGATGAATATGACAATACAACTATTCAGGTAAACAAGACTGATTATACAAAAGACCTGGATGCTGGAATTGCTGGAAAGAAAATTGGCATAATTGAACAGATGACTGGCAATGGTCTTGATAAAGAGGTTGCAGATGCCACAAACAAGGCAATTTCAAAATTGCAAGACAAAGGTGCACAATGTATTTCAGTATCGCTTGATTCTGTTGAAAATTCGGTCGCTGCGTATTATACCATTGCATCAGCAGAGGCAAGTAGTAACTTGGCTCGATATGACAATCTTCGATATGGATTTGATTTTGGTACTGAAGGCTTTGAATTTAAGGCATACGTGGCAAAAATGCGTGGAAATTTTGGCCCTGAAGTTACGCGTAGAATGTTGCTTGGTGCATTTGTCTTGTCTGCAGGCTATTATGGAAAATACTATCTTAAAGCGCAAAAGGTTAGAACCATGATGAAATCGCAGATTGATGAGATTTTCAAGAAGGTTGATCTTCTCATTGCTCCTACAATGCCTATACTTCCGTTCAAAATAGGGGAAAAAATCAACGATCCATTAACCTTGTATTTGCTTGACATCAATACCATCACTGCAAATCTTACAGGGATACCAGCAATTTCAGTGCCATTTTCAGTATCCAGTAGAGGGTTGCCAATAGGAATTCAATTATTTGCAAATTCATTTGAAGAAAAAAAATTACTCCAAGCTGCATATGCACTACAAGGAATGACTACGTTGCCGGAGGTACCAATTTGACAAAAATAGGCCTTGAAATTCACTGCCAGCTAACAAAACTTCAAAGTAAGCTCTTTTGTCGATGTAAAGCAGATTATAGAAATTCTAAGCCAAATTCCAATATTTGTCCAGTTTGTATTGGATTACCAGGTTCTTTACCACTGTTAAACAAAAGTGCAGTAGAAAAGGCAGCAATGATCTCACTTGCACTTGGATGCAAAACTCCTCAAAAAATTGGCTTTTTTAGGAAAAATTACTTTTACCCTGATCTTCCAAAAAACTTTCAAATAACACAATACAATGCGTATGGTCCTACCAGTATAGGCTCAGAAGGACAGGTGGAAATTGAAGGGAAAAAAATCAGAATTAGAAGAATTCAGCTTGAAGAAGATCCTGGGCGACTTGTTTATGAAGGCAGTTCTGAAAAAACTCAGATAACACTGGTTGATTATAACCGAGCTGGAACTCCTCTGGTGGAGATAGTTACCGAACCTGACTTTGAAAACCCACGTCATGTACGTATCTTTCTAAATGTTCTTGCAGACCTTGTTGAAAATCTTGGAGTTGCCGATCCTTATCTTGAAGGTGCAATGAGGGTGGATGGAAACGTCTCAGTTGAAAAAGGCAATAGAGTTGAAATTAAAAATGTTGGTTCTTTTCGAGATGTTGAAAAGGCTCTCCATTTTGAGATAACACGACAACAAAGCCTAGCTGAAAGAAACATACCTATACCTGCAGAAACAAGACATTGGGATGAAGCTAGGAAAATCACAGTTTCTTCTAGATCAAAAGAAGAGGAACAAGACTACAGATACCTACCTGAAGCAGATATTCCCCTTGTTCAAATAAACCAAGACATATTGGAAGTTCTTCGAAAACAAATGCCAGAAAGCATAGTGGCAAAAAAAGAACGCTATGTGACAAAATATGGTATACCTTCGCAGGTTGCCGAAGTTTTATCATCAGACAAGTTTTATTCAGAGCTATTTGAAAGAGCGCATAATCAAACTAATGCCAAAGAAGTTGCCAATATTATAACTACTGACTTGATGGGCTTTGCAGATACGCGAGAAAAAAAATTGGAGTTAAAAATTAGCCCCAAGCATATTGCTGACCTTGCGGATGCAATTGTAAACAACAAAGTAACAAGAAATTCAGGCAAGACAGCACTGCAAGAAATGATAAAGACAGGCAAATCGCTATCACAAATTGTAGACTCTCTTGACTTGGGTCATGTAAATGACGTATCATCTCTTGAGAAAATTGTTGATGAAGTATTCAACGAAGAAAAAAGTGCCTTTTTAGAAGCTAAACAAAATCCTGATGCAGTAAATTACATAGTAGGTAAAGTTATGAGGAAAACAAAAGGCAAGGCAGATCCAACAACCACACTTGAAATCATAAGAAAAAAACTAGAGTAATTGTTATTTTTTGTTCCTAGGACCAGAACGAAGATGGAAATTTAAACAGCATTTGCATTCCTTCTCGATACATTCTTTTTCAGTTGCATGGTTGCATATGCCGCACTCGCAATGTCTTAGTGAGCTAGCATCAGGCATTACAAAATCACCGATTAACCAATTATCTTATATTGCTTATTAAAAGAGCTTTCTAGATTTTTGCATATTTTGTGAAAAGTAGATTCTTAGTGATGATGTCCGCAACCACAAGAATCATGACCATGGGCTTCTTGTGTTTCCTTGCCGAGGCATCTAGAACACTTTTCTGCACCTGTAGGTGAGAAGAACCCAATTCCACATGATATGCATTTCATACTTGGCATGTATGTCGTAATTTTTGGCCATATTTATTGATACGCTATATTTTTCGATCATTTTATCGTACGAAATTTACGTTATATGCAATTTTTTAAAATTACTAATTGTATGGACATTTTATAAGTAAAGATGATATATGAAAAAATTATCCAGTTTTTATTGCGTTATTTCTTGTTCCTGATTCCTTTGTTGGCTGTATTGTCAATTAATACCTAGGTCCGTATGCATACAATTCTGCTGATGCGCAAGGCGTAGCAATTACAGTCTTGACTGATAAACGAGAGTATGTAGAGGGTGATACTATGATAGTTTCAGGTGCAATACGATCCTCTACGGCAAAGACACCATTGACATTGCAAATATTTGATAGTGAACAAAACCTAGTCCATATAGCACAAACAGATTTGGCACAAGATGGTACCTATACAATTCCAGTTAATATTGGTGGAAACCTTTGGACAAACTATGGCTCTTACATCATACGTGTCCAATATGGTTTTCATCATGTTGGTACACAAACAACTTTCGACTATGTCGAATTATCAAAACCATTGAAACAAACGTTCCACATCAATACAGGAAGTCAAGGAAGTTATGATATTCCATATACAATACGTGGAGGAACAGTAAACGATGTGACAATAGATTTTCCGTTATACACGCTTGATTTGTCTACTGATGCTACAACAGACGGCTCTATTCAATTAGATATTCCAAGACAATTCATGGATGCTAAAAAAATGGATGGCTCTGATGAAAAATTCATCGTACTTGTAGGTAACACAGAGATTGACTCGGTACTAGAACAAGACAGCATCGTCTCAAGAAACGTAACTATAAACTTCTTTCATATGATTCCACCATCCAACTTGTAGGCACTCAAATAGTTCCTGAATTTGGTAACGTGTCTTCATTTGTATTGGTGATTTCTGTGATTGTGATAATGATTGTACCTAATGTTTGGCGTAGAGTAAATATGTCAAAACACGTCTTATGATATTCTAAAATTAGATTGTCTTCTCATAACAAGAACAAGTGCTGTCATGGAAATTATCAGTATTATGGCAGCCATAGATCCAAATTCTGGTACTGTCTTGTTTCCTCCAGTTCCTGTCATGTTACCAGACACTCCAGTAGCATTGAATTCAAATGTCGTTTTTGCAGTATTGTCTTTACTTCCATAGGTTACATCTACTTCATAAGTGCCTGTGGCAGTCCACAATTTCCCGCCAGCAGTGACCTGTGTTGAATATGTGTTATCTGAATTGACAGTCACTTGCCCAATTGTAACAGGATTTTGTGATGGACCCTTGATGACAATGGATACGGGAACGTTCAACTGAGAACTGACTGTACCTGATATGGTTATTTGGTCTCCATCAGAATATGATGATTTGTCAGTCATTACAGTAATTGGTAAAGAACTTGATGTTTGACCAAATGCAGGTATTGCCGATGATATTATGAGAGTGAGAATTAATGCTGTTATTGCGGAAGTTTTCAACAGCTAACACAAGATTTATTCTTATTTAAGATTCTCGCTTTATTAGAATTGCACAAGTTTAATCTAAATATTGAACCTATTTTGTATAGCGTGATTGGTTTTTATCAAATCTGAAAAAGGCAGTCATATTAAAATAGCATATACGTAAATCCAACTCATGCAAGGCTCAAGTGCATTGGACAGATATGATACAAACAAAGCAAATGAAGCACTGAAGATGTTACTCATAGATAGAAGCAATGAATTTCGCGAACTTGCAAATGGTATGGGTTATCCAACACACGGAAAAAATTGGGAACTGATCATTTTGAATTTTTGTCTTGATTTTAGTGATTGCTTTACGGCATGGTCTGACAAAAATGTTCCATCAGATCATATGCAAGTACACAAGTGTAATACCATGATGAGACAAATTGCATTAGGAAAACCAAACATGACCGAGGTTACAAAACTACAAAATGTTGCCTATAGGATTTCAGAAGATTTCAAAGCAATATACAAAAGACTAGAATAAACATAGATACATTTGCTATTCTGATACAATGTATGATGTCTGTTTATCATCCTTCAGAGGCTGATTTTCCACCATCTATGTCTAGTATTGCTCCTGTTACCCAACTTGCTTCATCAGATGCAAGATATACTGCAGCATTTGCAATATCAATTGGCTCTCCTATTTTATTTAGTGGTTGTCTGTCTTCCAATACTTTCCTGGCTTCAGGATATTCAAGATATGGCTTTATCATTCCCGCATTGATTATTCCAGGATTTATGCAGTTACAACGTATGTTACGCCTTGCATATTCGATAGCAATTCCTTTGGTAAACATGTTGATCGCTGCTTTTGTAGCACAATAAACTGTCAGGTGTACTTTGGGAATGGCTCTCTCACTTGATATCGAGCCTAGGTTGATGATGCAACCATTCTTGTTGTCTAACATCTTAACTAGAACCGATTTTGTAATCTTGAAGGTTCCAAACATGTTTGTATTAACTAACTCCATCCAATCTGATTCAGACATTTCATGAAAATGAATTGGATCATTAATTACACCTGCATTGTTTACAAGAACATCTATCTTTCCATAATGGTCAGATACTTGCTCAACCGTCTGTCTTACTTGTGATTCGTTGGTAATATCGCATGAAATAGCTACCGTACGCGTTGCATAGTTTTTTATGGTTTCACGGGCCTTCTCAAGTTTTTTCACATCCCTTCCCAATAACACAACATTGGCACCTTCTTCAACAAACCTTTTGCAGATTTCCAATCCAATATCGCTTGAGGCACCAGTAACTATTGCAACTTTATCTTTTAATCTCACGAGTTTTCAATTTGGTAATCGTATTCCGCGTTAAAAAACCTCGCTTTAATGGTAAAGCAGATAAGATTAGGTATTATTTTTATTGGAATGTAGTTTTGATTGTTTAGGTGCGATTCTTAAGATCTTTTGATAATCTTTTGAATTTCTTGTGTAACTAGGGGTAAGAATGCTCCCACATCTGTCACGATACCTAGTGCCTGCCATGTTCCTCTGTCCATGAGCTTCGTGACTGTAGGTTGATTGATGTCAACTACAATTACTTTGACATCAGCTGGAAGCATGTTTCCTGTGGCAATTGAGTGAAGCATGGTTGCAATCATTATGACCATCTTCGCATCTTTAAGAATCTCTTTGTATCTTCGCTGTGCTAATGTCATATCAGTTATGACATCCGGTAACGGTCCGTCATCGCGTAGAGAACCAGCTAGTATGAATGGAATGTTGTTTTTCACACACTCATACATGATGCCTTTTGTTAACTTTCTTGTCTCAACCATCTTTGAAATGGTACCAGCTTTGAATACCGAGTTTATTGCTTGCATGTGATTTCTATGGCCTCTGATAGCAAGTGTCCCATCACGCACGTTCATTCCAAGAGAAGTTCCAAGTGTGGAATATTCAATATCGTGAACCGCAAGTGCGTTTCCTGCCAAAACAGCATCAATGAATCCAAGTTTTATCAAATTTGCAATAGAATCTGATGCTCCAGTGTGAACAATTGCAGGACCACCTACCAAAACTATTTTTCCACCCGATTTTTTTGTCTTGTAAATGTCTTCTGCAACCCTTCTTGCGATATGCTGGGTTGGTCGTTCACTTGAGCTCCCGCTTCCCATGAACTGAAATAGATTTACTCCTTCACGAGGTCTTTCAGGCGGTGTGATTCTTATGCCATGTTCTCCAACTATTATCATGTCGCCTTTTCTAACATCACGAATTGGGGTGCAAAATGCTCGTTTTCCCTTGACTACAATACACTTGTCCATCATCATGTTTTCTACTTTTATCCATTTTCCATTATGAAAAATTTCTGTATGATTATTTGTTGTACTGTAGAAATCTTCAGGCATCACCATGTCTTTTGGAGATGATTTCAGGCTAATTTCTTGTTGTATTTTAGAAGTTGCGCCTTCACGATAAATTGTTTCTAGAATTTGATTTAGGTGTTCTTGAGACCTACCTTGAATGAGAAGTTTGGCATAACTTTCATCTTTTTTACGTTTTCCTACAATGAATTTTTGTACCTGAAATTCTCCTTGAAGGTCCATTATGCTGTCAAAAATTTTAGTAAGTATCATAGAGTCTATTAGGTGCCCTCTTACCTCAATTACATGCTGAAATTTCTTGGCCATTTGTTCAGATCAGTGATTGTACTAATTTAACGTTTTATACTGAAAATTTTGTTTTCTATACGGGCAAAGAGACAGTACCTTTGTATTCGGTCATATTGTCAGATTGCAATAGTTTTACAATGGCATCTTTACGTTCTGCATCGACACTTCGCACTAGTGCTTTTGATATTCCATTTTTATCACAAAGAATTATCATGTAGCCAGTATCATCTGTCAGTACATACCCACCTGCATCATTTAGTATTGCATACATGTTTTCCTCGCCTACTGGTTCCCATATGTTGTTCTTATTGTCCTTTAACGCTAACGCCGGCATTGCTTGACCGTTTGTTATTTTATTGAGATATTCCCTAGCTTCTTTGACTCTTTTTTCTCCTATCTTAAGAGCAGTAAAATACTGCATACTAAAAAATTATTAGTTATGTTATTTATATGATAGTGAGTCGAGAATTTCTAAAAGTTCTTTTGATTTTATTTCTTTTCTTGTGGATTCAATAAATTCTTGTAGTTTCTCTTTTGAATGTCCCTCTGAAAGATACTTTGATGCCTGTAATGACATTTCTAAACGATCAATTTCATGTAATAACAACGACTCTTTGGTTTTTTCATCTTGAAATTCTTTCCACAAGTCATTATATGAATTTGCTATATTTGGTGAAAGTCTCAAAAGAATTTCATTCATAGCTTCATTCTCAATAATTTTTTTGTGCTCCTTTGAAATCTCATTTGGTGTAAAATCTCCTGTGATTGACTCTGCAAGATCATGAAGAAGTGCCATTTTTAGGATTTTTTCTGTATCTAAATTCATGGTATCTGAGAAGACCATAGACATAATTGCGGTGCCAAAGGAATGGTCAGCCACTGATTCGGGCTTGTCTATGCCAACTTTTTTCTTCCAACCCATGCGAGGAATTTTCTTTAGCTCTAATACAAGGTAAAAAAAATCAAACAACATTATGCCCTTGTATATCATATGATACGAGGTTTTAGGTTTTTGTTTTAGTCATACATATATTGAACACTGACTATCCGAACAAGATAAAAATAACAAAACTGTCGAATATTTGATGGTAAAAATTTATACCAAAACTGGTGATGATGGAACTACTGGATTGGTTGGAGGAAAACGTGTGAAAAAATCAAATCTTCGTATAATTGCATATGGCGCAATAGATGAATTGAATTCTTCTATTGGAATAGTACTTTCTTCCTCTTTGGATTCAGACATTAGTGAACTTCTCACGCAAATACAAAATCAACTCTTTGTTGTGGGTGCTGACCTTGCAAATCCAAAACTAAGTGATGCCACGAATAGGGTTTCAATAGATATGGTTACATTTCTTGAAAAATATATAGACAATTTTGAAAGTGAACTTTTACCTATAGCTTATTTCATACTTCCAGGAGGTAACCAGGTAGCATCTTGGTTACATCTTGCAAGAGCAATTTGTAGGAGGGCGGAAACAAGTATTGCAAGCCTTTCAGAATCTGAACAAATCAACAAAACTTGTCAGATTTACATTAACCGACTTTCTGATCTTCTTTTTGTAATTGCCAGAGTGATAAATAAAAGAAGTAAGATCAAAGACATTGCTTGGAAAAAATAAAACAGACACACTTTAATTCCCCAAGAATTGGATATTCGAATGTGCCACCGTAGCTCAGCCCGGGAGAGCACTCGGCTGAAGACCGAGCTGTCGCGCGTTCAAGTCCCGCCGGTGGCACTA
>CAYUTC010000030.1:0-17708 GCA_964447595.1 uncultured Nitrosopumilaceae archaeon | reverse complement strand
TTCTTGCGTAATCTTAACTAGGATTACGAAGTAGGATAGCTATAAAGCTACGAATAGAATACTAGCTTTATAGTAACTTTACTAGCTACTCGTAATATTATTCCATTAGTAGATTTTAGTAGATCTAGGAATAGCTCCGATTAGCTCTAGGAATAGCGGTCATTAGCGTTATTGAAATCCTACAAAATTATTCGTAGCTCCTTATGTTAGAGCTATACGTAGATTTCATAGTACCACAATAGTAGCTTCTACATTAGAGCTATAGGTAGCTTGTTTAGGACTGAAGCTAATTCCAGCTATTGATAGCAACTTTTGCGTAATCCTATGCAAGAATTGTACATAGATGTGATAACTGAAAGGATATTTAGTACAAGCTAGTACCAACATAGTAAGAAGCCCAAAGGGGAAGAAATGATCCGTTAACGATTCAACTTCTGCTAAGATGACGGGGTTTGTCATATAATTTTTCTCCGTGCTAAGTTTCGGGGTTTAGTACAAATATCTTTGCCATTTTTTGTCCTTCTTCGTAGACTTTTTGTAACTTGCTTGATTATGACATATACATGAAATTTGATTTTATCTCAGGAAAAAGTCCTGATTCATCATATAATGAGGATCTAGCATATGTTGGGAAAAACATGGCATGGATACTAGATGGA
This sequence comes from uncultured Nitrosopumilaceae archaeon, assembly GCA_964447595.1. Taxonomy (GTDB): domain Archaea; phylum Thermoproteota; class Nitrososphaeria; order Nitrososphaerales; family Nitrosopumilaceae; genus Nitrosotalea. The sequence continues at coordinate 17,049 of CAYUTC010000030.1, read as the reverse complement.
GCAACACCACTTACAAATACAAATTATACAAAAAATTCAAGCGATGCAGTATGGCTTGTTAAAAATCTGCATGAAATATTATTGAAATTTGATGGAAGTAGTAATCCCGACTTACTTACAATAACAAAGCACGCAATAATAACACTACGTTCACAATTTGATGAGTTTAGGGAGGAAAAAATTCTTTCATCCTTTGAAGTTCCTTCATGTTCACTCTGTATAGCACGATGGAACAGAGATGAAACCCGCCTAGAATATCTGATACTTGGCGATTGCGAAATTGCCGTTTTTCATGATTCAAATTTTAAATTATATTCAGATAATGCTTTGAAAGATCTAGATAGAAAAGTAATAGAAAGAATGAAAACCATCCAAAAGAAAGGTTACACTCATTATGAGGCGTTCAAAATGGTTCAGCAAGATTTAATGCGGAACCGATCTACGATGAACAAAAAAGAAGGTTATTGGACCTTATCCTTTGACGAGTCCGCTGTAGACCATTCATTGAATGGAGATTTTTCTCTCAAAAGAAAAACTGCTGTTCTTCTATCGTCAGATGGGATAAATGATCTTGTCGGAACTTCAAAGATTTACAATAATTGGAACATGATACTAGATGATATTCGTTCAAATGGTATTAAGTCTATTTTGGAACGAATACGAAATTTTGAATTAGATGATCCTGAATGTTTGAAATTACCACGTATAAAAAAACACGATGATGCATCTATTGTGCTACTTGAATTTGTATAATTAAGAAATTAAGAAGCATAGTTTCATGCAGTCAGAATAGCGTACATGGATATGACAATGAGAATAAAACTACCTCCAATTAAGAAGAGTGTTCCCCTGATCGCAGAACTCTTTTTCTTGCTTAAGGTTACATTTACTTTATACCGATCTTTTTTGCGTTTTTCATCATATCCTATTTTCATAGTTTCTTCGTTAACACTTGTTTTTTTCAATAACGAATGAACCCCAAATAATAATGCTACCCCTAAAACTGAAAGATCTATAGCTAATAAATATCGCATAATTACACTTGCCAATAAAGCCTTGTTTGAAATGCCTATCGTGGCAATTAATGTCAACATGGTAGACGATGTTGCGATTACCGTGGATGATAAAAGATCATAATGATGACTTTCTTCCATGAATATTACTTCTCTACATCAATATGTGGAAAACTAAACTTTTGTATTTTTCCCTTCTTTTTCTCTTTAGCATCAATGTCATTTGCTTTTACATTGTGTTCTGCTTTTATGAATGGAAGCATTAACTTCAAGGGGATTAATGCATGTGGAACCCATTGATCGCTATTCATTATTTGCTGAAGCTTCGATTCATCTGCCTTAAACCACATGTGAGTATCTACCCTTGATGATGGGAGATTCTCAGATTTTCTGATCTCTTCCAATTCTTCAGCGGTCTTGTTTATTCGCCAGAATCCAAATATGTCAACTTGCCCAGTATCAATATACCTTGACAACCCCACCAACTCATAACCCTCAAAAGTAAAATAATCAGGACCAGTATCCTCTGCTAAACCAAACTCTTCTATGATCTCCATCATCATTGCTTTGTGTAAGCTAATATTTCCTAGGTAAGAATGCTTTTCACTATCTATATAACCACTTGCGGTTAGATCTAAATAACTCGGGAAGGTGTTATTTCTGCTAGACCTTCGTTGCAAGACGATCTGACCATCTTTTGTTACAAGTAAAACTCTCACTCCTAATGCGTTCAAAAGATATTTGTTTGATATTCTCCGAAGAATTTCTATTTCTTTGGAATAATTTTTGAGACTGTCTAGGTTTGTATTGGTAAGTAACGATTCCCTCAGTTTGGCATAAGTCCAAAGAGTTGGTCCTAGAATCAACTTGAATGCTTTTCTCTCTATTTCGAATTTGCCACACATTCTGACGTAGTTATTTGAGAGTCTATCCTCCCATTCGAATAACTTTAGAAGCTTCTTTTTTGCACGGTCTTCATCTTCGGTTAAAATTATTTCCCTATCTTTTTGAAATATTATATTTAGTTGTGGTCCCTCTCCGATTTCATTATAAAATATAGGTGAAGGTTCATTATTTATTACCGAATTATGGCACCAAATCTTGACATTTTTTTCTTCATAAGTAGCAGTGTTTTCAAGCATTTGAAGCAATTCAAATTCTTCAGCTAATTTTGACATACGAGATCTGATTCAATCCTTCATATCCGCTAATTATAATTATCGCCAGTCTTTGATGCTAATTTGATCAAATCCTCGATTTTATTCTTTCCTAATGGTAGCTTGATGCCTGCCTCCTCTGCAGGAGTTTTTTTAAGGCTTCCATGCTCACGAATAAAATTATAATGAATCCTAAAGGCATCTATGGTCTTCTGTGCCGAATCAGCATGGTCTAAACCATGCATCACTCTTTCTCTGTCCCGTAGAACACCATTCAACCTTTCTACGACCTGATTCAAGCTTGATAGATTACAAGGATTATGCCAAAGCCGACCTTAAGCTAGAAGAAATCACTATAGAGAATCAGATCTCAGTTATCAGGAGCTTTCTAAAGCACTCAAGGGGTATAATAAACAAAGAGACTGTAAAGGCTTACTTTGATTCTAACAATTCATCTTCCTGGAAGGCCAACCAGCTAAAAGCTTTACGAAGATACACCAGGGATTTCCTAAAGCTTGGTAACTGGATTAACGACTTCAAATTCGAGAAGGCCAGGGCTAAGATACAGAAAGGTCTTCCCACTAACAAGGAGCTAATTCTATTCTTTAATGAATTACCAGAACAAGAACAGATGGTCTTTCTGATTCTTTACAACTCTGGCCTAAGAGAGGGCGAGGTCTTAAGCTTGAAGGTAGGCAATTTGGATTTTGGGACCAACATGATTGATGTTTCAGATCTTCACAAGGGACAAACCAAATCTTCGTGGATTAGCTTCATTACAAGCCAAGCTGCAGGATGGTTGAAACAATACTTGGAATCTAATTAAATACCAGAGTTTGAAGAGGTACCAATATTTTCAATCTCCGCCCGTGCTTTACAGCAAGCTTTCAAGAAGACTTCGGAAAAACTAGGTCTTAACGTAACTCCTCATCTTTTGAGAACCATATTTGCAGAAAAGTGTACCAAAGCTGGTATCAAAGACAAATACATCAATGCATTCTGCGGTAGGATCTCACATGGCATGATAGCCAAACACTACACTGACTATTCGCCCAATGCATTAAGGGAACAATACGACAAGGTAGAACCGTTTCTAACCTTCAAAGAGGATAACTAAACATTTCACATTTTACATGTAGGATTATGAAGCAATTTTTAGCTCCTAATAGCTAATTAGCTAATACAGCTACCTGTTTAGCTAATGAATTAGCTAAATTAGATACCATATGGTGTTTATTCATGTGTGTTAGCTATTTACTATCTAGCTAATGTTAGGCATGATTTAGCTGAAGTAGCTAGTACTAGCTTTCATTAATGCGTAAATGGAGTCCATATAAGAAATTTATACTAATTACAACAACTCTTATTTCTAACAGCTAATAGACATGAATTAGCTTCGTAATCTATACTAGGATTACGCAGTATTGAATATGATTAATGCTCTTCATGGTTTTTGATACGCCACATTTTCTAGTATTGATGAATGGTTATCCGATAAAGAGTAATTACTCACACATTACATGTTTAATCATGCAAAAAAGAATACCATCTGGAAGTGGTTTTGTGGGAGGATCTATAGGTAACACATTGATGGAAGAAATGAGAAAAGATTTAGCAACTTCAAAGTCTCCTAGGGTCATTGTTCCTTTAATGCATATTTATCTAGAACATGTTTTTGAATTACTTCTTAAAAATAAATGGGATAAAGCTGATAAAGTATTACAAGGAAGACCAAGCTATCTACAAAAATTACAACTGGTATATTCTTTGAATATAATAGGAGATGTACAGTATGAAGATCTAAAAAACATCAACAACATAAGAAACCAATTTGCACATAGCTTCAAACCAGATGATAGTGAGATAACAAAATTATGTATGAAGTTAACTAATCATCCATTTACTGAAAAACGGGCATGGATAGATATGTACACTGCTAGTGTAATAGGATTAATGTCTGAATTAACTAAGGTACTCTAATTACAGTTTGGTATTATTATTGCCATTTTCATTTTCCTAATAATGTTAGTGAAATAATAAACAAACTAATCGTTAAGTATCATCTTTATCTAAAACAATGCTTATCTGCTTCTATTGAAAATTGTCTATGCTCTAATCTTGATATCTTTCATGGTTGGAATAATTATGTCTCAAAATGCATCAGCTCAACAACAACAAGTATACCGTGTTTATGTTGAACCTCTTCCTGATTATGCTACAAGTTATGCTTCTAATGTGATTTATGATGCTACAAATGCGTGGACTGCAGTAAATCCCAACATCAAATTCTATCAAGCTCAAGGTCCCTCCCAAGCTGATTTGTATGTTCAATGGGTAAAAGATTTTGGAAGCGTAAGTGGTAAAATAGGTGAGGAAATAAATGGTCAGACAATTTTTGTGGGTTTAGGAGGTAGTAATTGTAATGGTTCTTGGCAGCCCTATTCTTCTGGGACTGTTACTCAGATAGCAGAACAAGAGATCGGTCATTTTTTGGGCCTTGGGCATAGCTCTAATCCAAATGACATTATGTACCCAACAACAAACGTTCAATATGGAACAATAACTTGGCAGAAGAACCTGGACACTGGTTATGTTTGGTTTATTCCTATATGTACGACTAAAAGTGTTACTTCTATCTCCTATAGTATTAGTTTAAGCAGACAGGATGATGCTTTTGATGTGTATGTAGTTCCATCCCAGTCTGAATACAACAATTATGTCAATAACCAACAATTCCAATATTACCAAGGGAATGGGTGTTATGGAACTAATCGGGTAAGCTATAATGGAGTTTGTGAAGGAATTGCACAGAATAGTGGTTTGCTTGTTGCAACCCGTGGACATATTTTGATAAATCATCTAGTTACCGTTACAGCTCAGCTAACAGAACAAAATATTGTATCACCCACAAACATTCCGGTATTGTCGCAACCATCTGGCAGTTCTTTACCACAAGTAACAAATCAATCACCTCCAAGTGGAAATAATTCGCCTAATTACTCCTGGGTTATAGGAAGCATTATCATTGTTGTTTTGTTAGGTGGAGGTTTTGCTGCAATGCGATACGCGATAAAACGATAGCGTGTTTCATAGGCTAAAACGCGTACCTTTTCCCTTTTTTTCTGGTTATTATATTTAAAACCCCAGGTTTAAACCACTGATTAAATATGGAGAAAAGGTAGATTCGAACATGAATGTTGAACATGAAGATCCTTTTGTTAAGATAGCTGCTTTAATCGGTGGAGACGAATATCTCAAGGTTGCCCGTTCCTTACTCAATACAGAGGATGCAACTGATGAGGAAATTGCAAGCTCTACTGGACTTAGAATCAACATAGTAAGAAAAGTATTGTATGACCTATTTGGAAAGGCTCTGATAACCGGCATAAGGGTAAAAGATGAGAAGAAAGGGTGGTTTGTCTACAGATGGAGAGCAAGAAAGGATGAGGTGGACAATTTTATAGAGAATCAAAAGAAAAAGATCGTAGAGAGACTACAGCAGAGACTGGAATATGAAAATTCTGCAGATTTTTACCATTGTGGAAATGCTGACTGCCAGAAACTTACCTTTGAAAAAGCCTTGGACCTCTCTTTCAAGTGTCCTACATGTGGCAAGCTGGTCAATCTTTCAAAAAATGACAAACTCAAAAAATCATTGCAAAGCAAGATTGATCAACTACGTGGAGACCTCAAGCACTAAGATAGTGCAAAACCACCTCGTTTTTCATCTTTTCAATTTTCTTTAATCTAAAAAAAGGAGATTTTGAAACTTTATTAAAACCAAAACCTTCCACTAGAGAGACAGCATCTTTACCTCCTAGAACATAGGGTGTTATGGTCAGTATAATTTCATCAACCAACCTCTCTTTTAGAAAATACCAGTTGGTTACCCCCCCTCCTTCAAGCAGTATTTTGTTTAGTCCTCTTTTTTGTAACATTGCTAGCAATTTTTTTAGATCAATTTTATTTCTGCCAGATACAATCACGTTTACCCCTTTTTCTTCAAGTTCTGATATACGCTTTTTTGACGCCCCTTGTAAAACTACAACTATTGTGCAAATTTTCTTTGCAGTTTTAATGATTTGTGAATCAAGTGTTATGCTTGCTTTTGGGTCTATGATTACACGAACTGGATTTTTCCCCTTTGCATATCTGACAGTAAGAGTAGGATCATCTGCAAAGACTGTATTTTTTCCTACGAGTATAGCGTCAACTGCACCACGAAGCCTATGAACCCGCACTAGATCAGTTTTTGATGAAAGTTTGGATTGGCCTGTTCGTGTTGCTATCTTTCCATCAATACTCATTGCAGCACTAAGTGTTACGTATGGTTTAGATCTTGCCATGAACTATTTTTCCTCCATACATGACTGCTCTTATGGAATTTTCAGAGGCACGATGTACTATTGCTGCATAAGGATTGTACATTGGTTCTATGTCAATTGCATGTTTTTCTATGAAGATGCAATCTGCTATACCATTGGTTTGAATCATTCCTATTTTGTTATCAAGTATACTAGATACGTTAGATGTTGCCATCTTTAGAATTGATTTAGGAGATATTCTTTTTGTATTCAGACCCATTGAAGCCTTCCAGAGATAATCCATTTCCCGGAACATGTCAGGTGAATTCACCATAACATTATCAGTTCCAATCACAACATTACAGCCAGTTTCCATCATTGTATTTACATTAGGAATTCCTTCTGCAAGCACTCCATTTGCACGCGGACAGACCGCGATACTGATTTTATTTTTAGATGCTAGCTGAAGATCTTTTTTTGATGCATAAGTCATGTGTACTAAAAAATCTGGTTTGACAAGCAGTGCTCTTCGAGTCTCGGTTTTGCCAGTTATTTTATTTGATATAATCTCGCTTTTGCGTGTCTCGGCTGAATGAATAGCTCGTATCTTTTTTTGTTTTGAAAAGTGTTGTAGAACTGAATCACCAAACTCGTTTGGTCCACTAATTCCAAGTCCATCACAGCTTTTGAGTAGTCTTTGAAGCTCAGCCTTTTGTTTTACAGGAAGAGAAGTGTTGTTTTTAATGGATTTTAAATCCTGATAATAGTTGATTCTTCCTAAAATAACAGCACGTATTGGAATTCCATGTATCGAGTTTTTTAAAAGGCCAACTCCATCCAGCCCTCCCTCACGAAAATCAATAAAAGTAGTAATGCCTTTTTTGAGCATAGAAACACAAGAATTTCGAATAAAGCTTGAAAGATGAGAGACTTGGGATTTTTCTAGTATTTTTTGCTTAAAACCAGTTACTGGATGAATTTTTGACTCTACATCAGAGTCAATACCTACATCCTTTCCTATCGAGTCTCCAATATGAGTATGTGAATTTACTAGACCTGGCATCATTAAAAGACCTTCACACTCTATAATTTCCTCGCCCTTCTTTGGTACCAGATCTTTTCCTATTGCAGCTATACGATTTGCAGAGATACGAACTTTGGTATTGAGAATATAATCTAATTCTCTACCATGTAACAAACTAACATTTTTTATTAACATGAGAGCTCAAGAATTCTCTTTTCATCCTTTCCAGAATCACGGAGTTCCCTTATGCGATCAAGTGACTTGGTTGCCAGTTTTGCTGCTTCTCTTCCTGTCTTTGCTGTTCCTATTCCACAATTAAATGAAATACCATGTCGTTTTTTGACAAGTTCTAGGAATTGGCTTATGTTATTTTCATCTATCATAGGACTGACAATCATAAAGTTGTCTCCACCCATGAAAAACGCAAGAGCATTTTTTGACAAGAAAAATTCTGACATGTCAGAATATAGTTTTACAATCAGTGATGACACTTCATATGGCGATTTGGTTGCAGAAATAGATGTAGAACCATCTACATCCATGTGAATTATTTGCACTTTGTCATTACCTTTTTGCAAAGGCAGACCAAAGATGTTGTGTTCCTTGTCCAAAAAAAGTTTGGTTCTTCGTGCCTTGTCTGCATTCAAGTTTGCTTCAAATGGACTAGTGCCTTGTCCTATGGACATAGATAACCCCAGCTCAAATGACTCTGCTAGCTTTTTTTGAATTGTTACATGGTCTTGAACTGTAAGGCCGTTTGTAATTACAAAAATTTCATCGAATCTGTTTGGAAATACAGTACAGTTCTTCTCTGAAAAAATATTCTGAATTTCTTTGTATAAAGAAGACTGGAGAATCTGAAGCTTATGCTCTCTGTCACTGCCTAGGGTTAGAGTCCATGGTCCATAGCCTGTGATTTTGATTATGGTGAGTTGAATCATACTAGATCTTGCTTAGTTCTTCAACTAATTTGTGGGCAGCCTCTACTGCTCTCTCAGCAACAGGCCTTATTCTTTGATGAGCTTGCCTATCACTCATGCCAGGACCGGTTATACCAAGGGTGACTGGTTTTTGGTATCTCAATGATAATTCAGCCAGCGTTTTTACAGCAACATTTGCAATAAGCTCGTCATGTTTAGTATGGCCTTTTATCACAGCACCTAGAGTTACTATCGCATCAATTTCCTTCTTTTTTAGCAAGGCGTCTATAACAATTGGCATATCAAAGACTCCAGGTACCTTGCAGCTGTGCTTTATGGTAATGCCAAGAGATTTTGCCTTGTCAACTGCAATTTCAAACATTTTTGAAGTTACTTCAAGGTTGAACTCCGCAACGACAATTGCAATATTCAAAACTAGTGCTCCTTGGCGAATTTTACAAGTTCGCTGACATCAAAATATGATATGGTATTTTGCTTTGCATATTTTTGAGCCTTTTCTGTAGAAAGTGCTCCATATGTTTGAGAATCTAACATTTCGCATATAACAGCAACTGGCGATAGACCAGCACGACCTGTCAAATAAACTGACATCTCTGTGTGACCTAGTCTATCTGATAATAGTCCTTCAGATGCAATAAGAACTGGGACATGACCTGGGGTTTTGAAAACAGAAGTAAAGAGTTCTTTCTTGTTTTTATTAGAATTTTTGTAAAGATTAGCCATTTCAGATATTGTCAATGATCTGTCTCTGTCTGTCACACCAGTATATGTGCCAGTATGATTGATTGAAATTGAAAATGATGGTCTGTCACCATATGGTGCAGTTCCTATGATCATTTTTTTTGATTCCATGTCTACATTATGTGAATTGGAAAGGATGTCATGCATGTAGCTTAAGCCTAGGTTTTTTGCAAAGCCATGATTAATTGAGAGGCATATTAGGCCGCCAGCGTCCTGTCTCATGCGTGCAATATGCTCTGGAGTAATGAAATCCGCTGCAACAACCATATCAACTTCATTTTCACGCCTGTTGCCGTCATGAAGTAGGACAAAATTACCCCTTCTCAATGCAGAAAGCGCTTCCTCAAGAGACATAAATTACCAGCTCGATGTTTTGATTATAAATCTTACTACAAAATTGGTTATTACTAGAAAAATGGTAATGAGCTAGCTTTCAGATAAAATGTATTTTCCAAGTATGTCGGTTTCAATATTAACTTTATCACCAATTTTCTTTGATGAAAGATTTGTGATCTTCATCGTATGAGGAATTATGGAAACAGAAAATTTGTTTTTTGATTTATCAACTACAGTTAGACTGATTCCATCTACTGTTATGGAGCCTTTTCTTGTTACATGTTTTGATAATTTTTTTGGCAGCTCAACCCAGATTTTTATTTGATTTGATTGTTTTTCTATCTTTGTAATTATTCCGCTACCATCAACATGTCCAAGTACAAAATGCCCTTCCAGCCTGTCACCCACCCTAAGGCTGCGCTCTATGTTTACCTTGTTTCCATGTTCTAGAGAACCAAGATTAGTTTTCTTGATTGTCTCTCCCACCATTTCAAATTCTGCAATATCTCTTGCTATGTTAACAGCAGTAAGACAAACACCGTTGATTGCCACACTGTCTCCCACCTTGAGTCCTTTTGCAAGTTTTCCTAAACTTATTTTCATTTTTGCTGCGCTTCGATTTGTTGTCTTTTTATCAAATTTCACTATTTTGCCCAATCCTTCAATGATTCCAGTAAACATCATTCAACGTCGTTTTATCTGTTCTATCATGATTTATGCTAATCGTTGTAGATAGAAGTAATATCAGGAGGTTTTTACAGATTCAAGCAGGGCTTTTGCTCTCTTAAAGTGAACCTCGTCTATCATTTTTCCCTCTACCTTTGTGGCACCCTTTTTCTTTTCTCTTGCCGTCTCATATGCCCCAATTACCTTTGTTGCCCATTCTATTTCACCTGAGGCAGGATGGAATATGTGATGAGTCGTTTGTATCTGATTTGGGTGAATGATGCTTTTTCCTGCATATCCAAGACTTTTTGCTATCTTACAGTCTTGTGCAAGACCTGATCCGTCATTTAGGTCCTGCCAAATTGCATCTATAGCATATTTGCCTGCTGCTCTTGCATCTAGTGGAATCTTGGCCCTTGCATATTTTGCTCCCTCTGCTTGTTTTGTGTATTCTACACCCAAGTCATTGAGCAGATCAAAAACTCCAAAGACTAGTGCAGATACTCTTTTGCTTGCAGATGCAATGGCATAAGCATTGACTACACCTTCTGCAGATTCAATTGATGGCATAAGCTCCACTGGTTTTAATTTTCTTTTCTTTTCTATTGTAACCATTGTTTTTTCTATTTTTTTGATTTCGGTCACATTATTGACTTTGGGTATTACAATACCATCAATTCCTTTTTGTAAAATTTCTTTTAGATCATCTTTGACTAGTCCAGATTGAGGTGAGTTGGTCCTCACATAAACCTCTGATCTATATTCTGAACGTTTTGCCAAGGCTCCTTTAATGAGACTCCTCGCAGATTGCTTTTCTTCAAGGGGGACAGAATCCTCAAGATCAAAGCATACTATGTCAGCTGATAAGGTTTTAGCTTTTTCTAAAAATCTAGGATTGTTACCAGGTACGAAGATAAGACTGCGCAAGAGTCTTGCCATAAAATTGGTTGGACTATGGTTTCATTAAGATTTTGCCGAAAAGCCCCTTGCCAGTTAACATCTTTGTGTGTGCCTCGGCTGCATTTTCAAAGCTGTAGACAGAATCAACTACAGATTTTATCTTCTTTTTGCCCATCCAGAACAGACCCTGTTCTAGCTCTGCCTTGGTGCCCTGTGTTGAACCCAAGACATTTGTTCCCTTGAAGAATATGTGTCTTAGATCAACCTTTGCATCATATCCTGTTGTTGCTCCACAGGATACCAATGTTCCACCATATTTCAGCAATGTTAGTTGAGCATTAAAGTGTGTCTGGCCTATGTGATCAAATGAAATGTCAAGACCCCCCAATGGTTTTAGTATTTCTCTGACCTGCTTGCTCCAATCTTCTTTTCTGTGGTCTACAGCATAATCTGCTCCCAGTTCCTTTAGCTTGTCAAGTTTATCAGGACTTGCAGTTGCAATTACAGTACAGTTGTAGAGTTTTGCTATCTGGATTCCAAAACTTCCAACACCAGAACCCCCTCCCATGATTAGTACATTTTGTCCTGGGCGAATCTTTGCTCTTCCAACAAGCATGTGCCATGCAGTTAGCAGTGTCATTGAGGCTGCTGCTGCATCATCAAAGCTTACACCATCAGGAATCTTGGATACATTTACCTCTGGCAGATGAGTAATTTCTGAAAATGCTCCCCAGAGTGGACCTGTCTGAAATCCCCAAATGGTTCTCTTGACACAATCATATTCTCGACCATCAGTGCATGCAGTGCATACACGGCATGACATATTAGAGTGAGAAACAACTCTGTCACCTACTTTGAAATTAGTAACATCTTCTCCTACTGCAATAACTTCGCCTGCAGCATCAGAACCTGAAACATGCGGCAAAGGTACTGGTACTGGTACACCTCTCATTCCCCAAATATCGTTATAATTCAGAGCTGCTGCTTTTACTTTAAAGACAACCTCGTTTGGTTTTGGTTTTGGATCGTCTACGTCCTTTACTTTTAGAATTGATTTGTAATCATCATTTGGAGCATATTTTTCATAGACAACTGCTTTCATTGATGGATCCGATCAATTTACCCCTAATATATTTTCGCTAGGGTTTACTTTCTGTTTATTTTAAATTCCCGTTTGGGTTGTTGTATAGAAAGCAAGATTTGTTTTAGCTGATCGTCTGATATCTGCCTGTTTAGGCGACCTTGTGATGCCATTCCAAGTAGATAGTTTTCAACCATCGCTGCAAGTTCCGGCTTGACCATCTTTACATTATTGAGCCTTAATCTGGCCTCAGGACTAAGAAGGCTTCGGAGTGCTTGTTCTTTTAAGGCTTGAACTTCAGCATCACTGGGTTTTGTCTCGTCATTTGGATTCTGAGAGCTCATAGGACCACTAGGAATATTTCTTTAGATTTGGATTCTTTGTAACCAGTTCGTTTAGTATTTCTGTTGAGACACGATCTATCTTCTTCATTCCCTCATGCGAGATGGTTCTTCCTTTTCCCTCAACCTTGTCAAGATAACCCAGCTTTTCCAAGTTATGGACTGCAGTTCTAATTATAGCACCACCTGCATCTCGGTGATGTGCACCTCCATATCCCACAGGTTTCGTTCCACCATACATTGTTCTTAGATCTCGTAGACCAATAGGACCGTGAAGATATATTTTTCGTAAAAGTGATGCGCATCTTGTATAGTACCAATCACTTTGTTGTGGAGGTTTTACTGCATGAGAGCCAGTCTTAACAAATGGAATCCAGCTTGGCGGAGTAATTTCTTCGTTTTTTAGAATCACCGATAATCTATTAATCAACAAGTCTGCTGGTACGTCATATGCTTTTGCCATAAAATCCGAAATTCAAAGTTCGTCTTATAAATCATTGACCTTTCGATTTTGTTTTTTTATGATTTTTCTGTATGTATGATTACAAAACCTGCAGGTTATTCGTATTGATTTGACTGAGGACCTTCCCAATCTGATTCTGGATGTGAATCCAGGTACAATAAACTGCTTACACTTTTTACAGAAATTCATTCTCAATTCATAAGGCATTCTGACACGATATTTTGTGCTCAATCTTTTTGCAAGACTTGCTTGTCTTTGAGCAAGATCTGGATTTGATTTTGCATTAGTCACAGCATTCTCAATTAGAATTTGCATCCTCTCCATGATCAGATCCCGTAGTGCCGCTTTCACGTTTAATTAAAACCACTTACCCTTAAAATACAATATTGCTCTCACTTGTAATAGCCGAATCTGCACTGGAATTGGTACCTGAAGAGCTTCAAAATCATAATTCTGTTCTTGCATCGGCAAGAAGATTTAGCAAAAAACCCTCAGAGATTCTGCTTGATGTATCATGGCATTTTGCCGCTATGAAGGGAATAAAAAATGAAATAAAACGAGGCAGGCCAGACTTGATACATTTTTGCCTCCTTGAAGCATGCAGCATACCGCTTTATTTTGAAGACAAGATCAGAGTTTTTGTACATACCATCGATGACAGAGTAATATTTGTTGGAAAAGGTATCAGAATGCCCAAATCGTACCATAGATTTGCAGGCCTAATTGAGAAATTGTATTCTATTGGACAGATTGAAGAGAACAACAAGAAACTTCTTGAATTAAAAGAAATGAATTTTGCAACTCTAATTGAAGAAATTAATCCAAAGAAAACATTGGGACTATCACACAAAGGGCACTTGTCATCATATCAAGAAGTTTCAAAGGAAATGTATAATGACACCTGTATTGTAGTAGGTGGATTTGCAAAAGGACAATTTTCTAATGATATCAAAAAACATTTTGACAAAATAATGTCAGTCGATAAAAATCCACTTGAAGCTCACATAATTATTTCAAGACTATTATACGAATACGAAAAAAGAATTATTATGTAGGCATAAGATTGGCAGTGTGAGCGGTCGTAGTATAGTTTGGTTAGTACACTGGCCTTCCAAGCCCGTTACCCGGGTTCAAATCCCGGCGACCGCATACATATTCTAGTATGGTGCTGAATGAACAAAATCACAAACCCTCCTTAAAGCCCAACCAAAGAATTGCAAGTAGAATGAATAGCGACTTGATATACAATTATACTGCCAAGATAGAATCCACAAAGAGAAGGCTTGAAAAGGAGATGAAGAGGCGCATGATAGAGACTGTTCCTGAGACTGTAAGGGCAATATTGTCAGAGTGCTTCATGGATAAAAGATAATTATATTTCAAATAAACTCTTGTAACAAGAATGAATGTTACCCTTATCTGAATTTTATTCTGTAAAAGATAATTAATGATGCGATACTGGCAAAGAAAATTGGAATCGCTAACGGAAATTCTGGAGAGGAAGCATTTTGGAGTGGTGTAAAATTTGAATCGTTCCTTATTATTGAAGAATGGGATTGGCTGTCCTGCGCTGGCGTATTGTCCGTTAAAATGGTCGAATTACCATTGTCATATATAGGAAATGAGAAAGTTTTTGATATGGTTTCAATTTTGGTACCTGATTGGCTTGCCTCTGGACCATACGAATAGTGATCTTATAGTACTAGCTAGAGGATGAACTAATTTCAGGGTAGACTAAAGAACTACATCTAGTGGAGATCCAGATTATATTCTTAATGCCCAGTTTGCGAAGACATCAAATCCTTAAACTTTTATTGTTGTAGATCTCGTCTTCAACCACATCACTATCCCACAAATTATTATAGCGATTCCAGCTATCATTAACGGATAGCGAATCGGATAGTTAATTTGTTTATCCAAAATATCACCACAACCATTGGATGGGCAACTAAACATCATCCATGAACCATAAATAAATCCAATTAGGAATATTGCTGATCCTAAAATTATAAGAATCCGTTCTCTTGTTATTCTCGTCATATTTACAAGTACAATTGTCTAAATGACCATAATAAAGTCATTGTAAAATTTTTCTAGAATTAAAAAATTAAGGAGGAGTGTTGTTCCCACATTTCTTTCGTTAATCTTATGTGCCATTGCTTGTGTGCCAAGTTGAAGTATATTGACCGCTTGTATTCACACCACTTATAACAATGTTGGTATTTCCACCATTGATCATTGTACTTTTGGTATACAAACCTGCGTTAAATGGCGTGTATATTGTTGGTTCAGATCCACTATAGTACATATAACCAGTCACAGTGTCTGAGCTGAATTGTGGCAATCTAGCTGTACTACCGCCCACAATTGGTCTTTCATTAATGAAAGGTGCATAATGAGGTGTTGTCATAGATGGATAGTCATAATTTACAACACCACAAGCTGTACTTTTTGTAAGATCCTCAATTAACGCAGTGTATTGTGATTGACTACCACCATTTTTTGCTTGATTGGTTATTGTTACTCTCATAGAGTCAGAAGGACTAGGTTCTTTGCCTGTACATTGCACTGAGGCATTTGGTAAAAATTCATACCATGAATTATAGAAATAAGAACATCCTGATGTACAGTAAACTCCTGAATCAGTCCCTGCTTGTGCAAGATGTTTATTCGTGGCACCTAGAGTATCTTCCAATCCTGACCATATTGCTAGATCACAGTGCGTAAAGAAGCACGCTCCAGACCATGGTTCACTAACAGAAGGAACTGTCCAGGTAGCTTTTGCTTCATAAACAATGGGCGGATTTGGGCTGGCACCGACAAATTCATAGCCGGACCAATTAGTCGATGTTGTACTATTGAAATTAAATGATCCTACGTGTTCAGATACGCTACTAATCTTCGTAAGAGCAGGATCTAGAGTTGCTACAACGTTCTTTACATAGACATTGTTCCTGCTGAGAGAATAAACTATATTCACGTTTTGCAATGCAGCAGTACAGCTAGTTGTATCAAAGTTCCAGTTGCCGAATATGCTATTAAATGCAGAATTATATCCCTGCAATTTAGACTTTAATTCCTCATTTCCCGAAACTTGTGAGATCGCTTTTACAGAATCTATCTTTGATCCTTGTAATTGCATATCTTGTTCTATTTTGTCTAAACAAGCAGCATCTTCTGGCAACGACGGATCTAGTATTTTGTCTCCTCCGGTTGTCTGTGCAAATGAAATCGGTGTCATACTCATCATTAGAGTAGCACAAACTAGCAAAGATGCTAATAGTTTTGAGTTTTTGAAGTTAATTTTTGTCATTGACATTTCCAATCTTGGAAATAGTTAATAAGCCGTGCTCAGTCGGACTAGCTAGTCAGACTGAGTAATGTTTAAATTCAAAAAATTTCTTGTCTCGTAAATTTGTTATTCTAAATTTAGTCAAATCTTTAATGTGTATGGATTTGCTTTATGGACAAAAACTTTGGCAGTTTGAACGTGTTCGTGGAATTTTAAAATCATACCAAACATTTCTCTTCCACTAGAAGTCAATTGATATTCATGTCTAGAATCACGGTATTCAATGTAATTCTTGTCATGCATCCAGTCAAGATAATTTTCAAATGAATTCCAGTCTGTTCTTGAGGCAAAATGTAGATGTGTTTTTTTAATGGTACCATTCTGGAAAAATGCTTCTGCCATACGTGCAAGTACTTGTGGGTTTGGTTTGAATTCTTTCTTATTGGCTATCATCGCATTTTTTTTTGTGTACTGCACATTATTTAAGAATGGCGTATGTTTTCTATGATCACATACAAGATCTATAGAACATATTCTCGTAAGTTTTTTGTTTATGTTGTTTGATATCTACAAAAAGCGATCATTGATAATTTTTTATAAAATTAAAATCTCAGCTGTATGTCACAAAATGAAAATACTAGAACTTTCTTCTAGAAAAAATTCTAACTTGTAATTTTAAAATCCTTGATCCGCAATTTTGCTCCACAATATATATTATAGAACCTTAGATTCTGCACATGCTCCGCTCAAAACCATTTGTGAGCATTGAAAATGTCGTAGCTTCTGCATC
>CAYUTC010000029.1:0-17776 GCA_964447595.1 uncultured Nitrosopumilaceae archaeon | reverse complement strand
ATATTTAAGCCAAATCTTAGAGAAAATCTAGAACAATGCCACGTCATTTTTTTAAGGTTTGAAGATTGAATGAAATATATTTTGAAAACTCTACATCTTGCAATAATTGCAATTTTGCTAATAACAATACTTTTTCCTTTTAATACGATATTTGCTCAACTTCTGCCTGCTGGTCCTGCAATCGATTTTTCTACATCAAAGATTGCCTTTGTGGACGGAGAAATAATTCCAATCAGTGGGCACACCATACCAAATTCAATGATAAACATCTTTTTAGTAGATAATTATGGCAATATTGAAAATTCAACTCAGGTAAAGAGTGACTACTCTGGTTCCTTTCATGCTAACCTAGGTATACCATCGCATGTAATAGGTGGGGGCTGGTATATTGTTGCAAAAAGTGATGAAGGTAATTGGGTTAAAGAAATAATGGTAAACACTCATGGAGTAAGTATTATGACACTTCATATCCCTTCAGATCTACCACCGCTAAAACAATTCAAATTAGGAACACTCGCAAAGGATGTAAAATGTGAAAATGATCTTCAATTAGTTGTAAAAGCAGAGGATGGTTCTCCAGCTTGTGTAAAACCTGATACTGCTCAAAAGTTGATAGAACGAGGATGGGCAAAAGAACCAGTTGAATCTCATCTAGATTCAATCCAAAATGTAAGTGTAGCTTCAATCAAAATGATTCCACCGTATAATCCCGGAGGACCAACCATTCTAATGTACTTGCAGAATACTGGAATAAAACCTGTAACTAGCCTCAAAGCAGTGCTTCAGTTGAATAATAATTATACATTTTATTTTAAAGATGTGACATACTCCTTACCGCTTACACCAGATAGCTACACATCTGATACTGAAACTCTGATTGGAGGAGGATTTCAAACGCAATTAGAATATCCAATTATTATCAGCGGAATTGTGGACAATGTACCATTCAGATACACTGAATATGTTCACATTCATGGATAAGATTTAGATTGTTTTGGGATTGAAAAGTATTGGCATAACAATAATTTTAGGATTTTAAACCGCAAAAAGCATACTTTAAAAAGTCTTTTTGGTCGTTTGTTCGGTTAAGATTGCTTAATTATACTAAAAATAACGGTGTAGCCAAATCTTAGCAATACAATTTTAGTAAAGTTAGGCTTCGAGTTGTTACATGGCTCAACCAAATTATGCAGGAAATATTATTGTAAATTTGGCAAATCTTCCTGAATTTCTTCGAAAACCGATACTGCAAAAAAGATTGATAGAGTTTTTTTCCATGTCAGATGATGACAAAAAAGAGATTATAAACAATGCACTAGAAGCAGGACCTGCAATTCAATTTGACAAGTTTTCAACTTTGTTCAAGACATGGCTTGAAATCCTATGCAATTTTTCAGAAGAACAAAGAACAATAATGTTTACAACATATATAACTGAGATCGTAAACAATCCACAAAAAATTATCATGTTTAATCTAGATGGAATTTTGGAAATTTACTTGTCGTTAAATCAAGAGCAAAGAAACATACTGTCTGGTACGATAAAAAAAATCACTAGTTTGCTAAATGATAATTCCAAAAAAAGGCTTCAACTTATCATTTCTGAGAAAGCAAGAAAGGAGATAGGTATCTAGGATGGTTTGTCAGGCTTTCTCTTATTCTCATCTGCAAAATTAACTACATCTCCCTCAGGCGTCATAACCCCTACGAAGACCTTTTCGTATCGTTTTAACACCTTTCGGTGATCAGGCATGGACATGTCCAGCCTCATTTCATTCATAACCATAACCCTATACTGTTTCCATTCTGCCCAACATTCATTGCAGCATGGATAGGTAGATGCTATAGGATCAAGCTCTACAGAGTCAGCTACTTCCTTTTTACATTTGGTACAGTTTCTTGTCATAAGTGGACCAATAAAATGTAGCAATTTATTTCTTAAGAACTACATATGATTCCAACATGGCTAGAAGAGATATTAGGGAAACAGTACTAAAAAGAACATGAAGATCAAGTGTCCCAAGTGTGATGAAATAGCAGAGCTTGGAGATGATTTTTCCTATGTCAAGTGTTCACATTGCTCGCTTGATGTAACCTATGGAGAATATGTCAAGCTCATAGCATACAAAGATGCAAGATATTCAGACGTTTTGGGTGATTATACCACCGATACTGATAGTACTGCAGGAACTCTTGATGACTGGTAGAAAAAAAGCAACTATAAGACTTAATTAATTTCAAGATGATAGTGCGCATAATTGGAATTTGTCCTTGAAACAGCTCTTAACTTGCTGGGATTTGTAGTAGGGCTTGCATTAGGAATTTTTGCCTATATCGGATTTAAGAACACAGGTAGTCCCACGCTGTTCAGACTAAACATTGCTTTTTTTTCCATTGGCATAGGGTTTGGCGTGGTTGGATTTGGGTACATGGTAGAATCTCTTGTACTAAATTACTCCCAAATTGACAGCTGGATTCAAACACTTGGGATAGGAATTCAGACAGTAGGATACTTTTTCATCGCGTTTTCACATGGCATAAAATCGTTTTTCCCCAAATCAAGATATTTCAAATCAATTGTATTTCCTCTTTTCATCATCCCTGGCAATTCAATTGAGCATATTATAAGGTCAATTTCTTTTATCCTACTGGTATATGGGACAATAGAGACAATTATGTCGTATATGGAGAACCGTAAGAGCAGCACTATTTTTGTTGCTGCAGGATTGGGATTGCTTGCCCTAGGAGAATTTCTTGGGTGGTATTCCACAATATTTCCAAAATCAGTGCTATACTTTGTCTCCGTCTCAACAAAAGTAGCAGGCTTGGGTGCATTGTTTGTGCCAATCTCACAGGTTCCCCTCAGAGGAGGTATGAAACTTGGCGGCAACGTATAGAACTCACATGAGCATCATAGGCGACATTCTTGCAACCACTAGAGATGAGATTCCTGATTCATCTGGCGCAAGTGTAACATATCTCATACGAAGAGCAAATGTCTCATATGGCAGACTGGCAAAAATTTTAGAGACTCTGGTCCAGCAGGGCCTTCTTGAGCAGACCACATCAGAGCGAGCATGCAAATACAGAATCAGTGAGAGAGGAAGAGAATTCTTACAGGCCTATCGCGGTTTTAGAGAATTTGCTGACTCGTTTGGATTAAGAATTTAGTCATCTTTATCATTGTCTGCAGGTTCATCGGCTTCATCTTCGATATCATCATCTTCGAACTCATCCTCAAAGTCATTTTCAAATTCATCAGACATGATTGTAGAGAAGAGATTTTACTATAAAAGACTTCAACGTACCAATGTTTTTTGTATCTAGCTATATGGCAGGCCCAACCCAACCGCCACAAGAAACACAGATGTTCATCCCATCCTCGTCAACATATGTTTCTCCGCCTGGTGGACATTCACATCTAGATATCTCGTCTTCCATGATATACCATACGGCGACCAACCTTATATCGTTTTTACAACAAGAAATAATTTACTAGAAATTTCATCCAGTTCATGATAGCAACCTGTGATGAAGATGGAATTAGAAGAGCTGTTGCCATAGTAAAAAAGGGAGGAACTGTCATCTTTCCAACTGATACGGTATACGGTTTAGGGTGCGATCCACGAAATCCTGATGCAGTACAAAAAATTTACAAAATTAAAGGCAGGGATGAATCAAAACGTCTTCCTGTCTTGGGTTATTCTATAACAGAGATTTCAAAAATTGCTTTATTTGATGAAACATCAAAAAAAATCGCAGAGAAATTTTGGCCCGGACCTCTTACTCTAGTACTTGGGATCAAGGACTCTACCATTGCAAGATCACTTGGTCTAGCAGACAAAATTGCAGTGCGTGTCCCAGATCATCCTTGTATGACCTCATTACTAAAAGAGTGCAAACTTTTGGTAGGCACTAGTGCCAATCGCTCTGGTCTGCCTCCCTTCAAGGATGCAAAAGACATTGAGGGAAGATTGGAAGGCTATGACATACTCTTAGATGGCGGAGCAATTACAAATTCTGTAGAGTCTACCATTGTTGAAGTTGACAGGAATCAATTAAAAATAATACGACATGGAAAAATTAGCGAAAAGGAGCTACGTGCTCTACTTTGAATCTAATCGTAACTTGCAGTAGACACTTTGAAGAAGAGGCAGCAGAGGAGATTTCAAGATTTCTTGAGGCGCTAGGCGATACTACGCCAAAGGTAGAAATCTCTGAATTTTCAGGAATTGTTACTGCTGATACCTCACTGAATCCTTTTGAGGTTATAGATAACATACGAAAGAAAATTCTTGATGAACCCTGGAGCGTAAGGTACTGCCACAGGTTCATACCAATTCAAGAGACTGTAAAATCAATGCTTGATGACATTGTAAATGCAGTTCAAAAACATGTCAATGTCATGAAACCTACTGATTTGTACAGAATTACTATAGAAAAACGAGGATCAGATTTGTCATCTTCAGAACTGATTAGCGCAATTGCACAGAACATTCACAATAAAGTCTCACTTGAAGAGTTTGACTGGAATGTCATCGTTGAAGTTTTGGGCAAAGTATCTGGCATTTCAATTCTAAAAGAGCAAGACATTGTAAGCACTCTGAAAGTAAAACGCGATTTAATGGAATAAGACTGCAGACTTTTCTAGCATCAAGTCTTCAAGTGGATTTTTTGAAATGATACAATCAAGTTGTTTTTTAGTTATAGAATATTCTTTCTTGATGAAATTTGAATTGTCTAAGGATTCAAATGGTTCTATCAAGTGACCTAGTTGCTTTAAGAGTTTGTTGACGGATGATTTTTTTCCAATAATTACAAGAATGGAATCTTGGCCTTTCTTTAATCCTACTTTGTTTATGGCATCATTAATCTGTCTTGTAATTGCAAATCTCATTAGAATGTCAGTCTCAATTTTATTAGAGAGCAGCATGTCTGTTTTTTTTGCTACAAGAGAGATGTTGACAACTTTTTTTGCATGATTTGGGCTTAGAATGTACCTGGATTGAATGCCCTGAATGACAAGATCAGTATATTGGCTTCGTAGTGTTTCAAGAAAATTAACTGGGTCGTCGCTGGTTTTTTGTAATCTAACTAGTTCTATGTGACTTCTTCCACTTCTAAAATTAACCCTTCTTGGGTTTCCTCCATGAACAACCGGAATTATGCTGATAACATCTTTGTCTTTGAGTTCAGTATTGTAACCGTTTAGTGCAGACGAATCAATGCCATTGACAGCAATTAGGATATTTTTGACATCAAGTGGGGGCATGTTTTTTGCAATCAAGCTTTGAAGATAATCAAGCAAAGATGCAACTGTCATTGCTTCCTTGTTAATTTCTAGTTTATCGGATGAAAACGGCCTTTTTGCGCCTCCGAAAAGTTTTACAGTTATCACATGATACAAAATTAGCCAGTTCAATATGGGATTTTTGATTGCGTTCTAAAATAGGATTAACTTAGAATCTGCTCTTCCATCTCTGCAGACCTTTCAACAGGATGGGTTTGGGCAACTGCTTGAGATTCTTTTTCTTTTTGTTCCTCAAGTTCTCGTCGCAGATGGGCAGTTATGAAACCTGCAATTTCATTTTTTAATCCCTTGGATCTAACTATTGCAATTTCGTCTATTACCTTCTTGTTTTGTCTAAAGTCAGTACCAAATTTC
The DNA here is from genome assembly GCA_964447595.1 of uncultured Nitrosopumilaceae archaeon. Classification (GTDB taxonomy): domain Archaea; phylum Thermoproteota; class Nitrososphaeria; order Nitrososphaerales; family Nitrosopumilaceae; genus Nitrosotalea. Next base: position 12,112 of record CAYUTC010000029.1, on the reverse strand, counting down.
TCTTTATGGGCGGCTAACAGCTCTGTTGAAATTCGTCTGACTCTATTCACATCTTCGATTGCAATCAGGGGTTTTTTATACCTATACACCTAGGTAGGACCTTGTGTTTGTCTCAGCAGTGACAAGCATCTCATCATACGTCATGCCAAGAGTGTTTGATGCTTGGAACACAACACTTGGAAGAAAAGTTATCTGTGCAGTCTTGAATCCAAAACATCTTGAAAATTTTACTGGCCCATCAGTCTCAAACAAAATTTTATCAGTGTTTGTTTGAGAAAGAAGAATCTGCTTGTCTTGAGAGTAAACCATTGCAGGGCCATAGGAGACAAAACAGCCAAGTTCCATTGCACGTTTTAATTGCGCCTTGCTTCCTGCAAACCAGTGAAGCAAGACTCCACTGAGACGATATGACGATAAAATAGAAAATATCTCATCCAGTGTTCTTCTTGAATGAATAGACACGGGTTTTTGCAGCTTTTCTGCAAGTGACAACATTTTTTGAAAAACCTGTGTTTGTCTGATAAAACCGCCCTCGTCAGAAACATATGTCTTGTCAATACCAATTTCTCCAATTCCTGATATTTGTTTTGAATTTTTTTCTATCAGGTCTGCCATTTGTTGCAAATCGTCCGTAGCTTTTTCTGGATGTATACCAATGAAAGGAAGAACAAGTGGGCTTTTCCTTGCTAGTTCTAGCGTAGTCTGTGAGCTTGGATAATCAACAGATACACAGCATGCCTTTATCTTCATTTTGTTCATTGCAACAAGTGTAAACTGCAAGTCTGGTTTGAATTCGTCATCTGACAGGTGGATGTGTGCATCAGTGAGCCAATTGGTAACCAATTACAACTATAACCGCAAAATAGTGTGTATAAATCGATCCATACGTAGTCTTTTTTCTACTCGAAGTCTTTTATCATCAGTTTTTACAGTTAGGACATGACAACATCTGAATTTGGTCTATCCGTAATGTATAGAATCTTGAAAAAAGCTGGTGCGGAAAGGGTCAGTGATGAATCTGCAAACGAGCTAAGAAGAATACTCGAAGAGGTAGGCATCGCTATTGCCAAAAATGCAGTAGAGATGTCAGTTCATGCAGGAAGGAAGACAATCAAAGCAGAGGATATTAGACTAGCTGCAAAACAGTTTTCAAAATTCTAATCTTAAAGATTTAATTGTTTGTTGAAAACCTTTTTGATTGCGGTGAGGTGGCAGAGCGGCTATGCGTTCGCCTGCAGAGCGAATCTATAGGGGTTCGAATCCCTTCCTCACCTTTGATATCATAATAACCTACTTTACTAAATACACCAGTTTCTATCCAACACAGGTTGGCAGAAAGAAGTAATGGGTTACTAGAATACATACCAGGTGCCCGCCCTCTCCTACAGGTAACATCCAATGGTTATCCACTGGAAGGGTTTGTGCAAAACATCAGAGACAGTATAAGAGAATATGCCGAAGATGCACAGAATGAAGTGGAAAAAGGACACAATTTTCTCCAGTGGGTGCTCACAAGGGTTTTTGAAGCAACAGAAGATGACGCAACAGATGCAATAGTAGATGGCCCAAACGATCTAGGCATAGATGCATACCTTCCAGTAGACTTTTCAGAAGACAAGATCTATCTTTTCCAGTCAAAGTATGGAACAGCACACTCTACTGATGCAATAATCAAGTTCAGAGAAGATGTAAAGAATCTACAAAACAAGGACATTACCAAGATGCGGCCAGAGCTTGCCCATCTAGTGACACAAATTCGTGAAAAGAACCTAAAAATTGAATGTGTCTATGTTACCGACCAAAAGGCAGAGGAAGGCAATTACGAGTCAGTTGAGATCTATGACATTGATGCAATTGTTCGAAGGCTATGGGATAGGATAAAAAAGCCCGCGGTAGGAAAAAAGGCTACAATACAACTTGAGTCCAAGTTAAGATATCAAAATACTCTTCTTGGAATTTTAAAATTAAGAGAGTTGACTAATTTTGTTACAAAGAACAGAGATTATGTCTTTGAATCAAACATAAGACAATGGATGCAGTTCAAGACTACAGTAAACAAGGGCTTGCGAGAGACCCTGCAGGAATCGCCTCAGAAGTTCTTTTACTATAACAACGGCATAACCATAGTTGTAAGCGATTTTGAGGAGCATGAGGACAATGCAATACTGTTGCATTCGCCACAGATAGTCAATGGTGCACAGACTTCAAACTCTGTACTGGACCACGCAAAAAGAACCCACAATCTAGAGGGCAGCATAACTGTAACAATAATCAAGGCAGCAGACGAGATGGACCAGAACAACATTACAAAGTATAGAAACTCACAGAATGCCGTAAGAGGAAAAGACTTGGTTTCCTTGATGGACTTTCACAAGTCAATAAAATCTCAAATGGAGAATTTCAGGTACTTTTATGAAATTCAGGCGGGTTCGTTTGACAGCAAGACAAAATCGCAGCAGGCTGAATTTATCGGAGATGCAACATACAACAAGTATCTTCCTGACAATCACAAGAAGGTAATTGTTGCAAAAGATGCCATACAGGCCTTTGTGGCAGGCACTGAACAAAGACCTACTGAAGCCTACAGTTCTCCTGCTCAATTCTTGCCTAGAGGAAGCAAGTATGATGAAGTATTCAATGAAAAACTCAAAGACGATTACAGATTGTTGTTGTATCCCTATCTTGTAAAAGAGCATGCAAAAAGGAATCTAAGTTATGGAAAGAAGGGAGGACACAAGACAAAAAGATATGCTACATTATTTTTTGTAGCAGTTTACTTTAAAATTTTACATGAAAAGATTTTGTACAGCAAAGGGGATTTTAAGGAAGACATATCAAAACTAGAGCCAATATTCAAGAGCGTCAAGTTAAACCAAAGAATTTTAAAACTTACTGATACCATAGTGACAAAATTCCTAGAAGATACTGTAGTTGATGATGAAATGGTGGCTGCAAACACCTATCACAACTTTTTCTCGCATCATGTTTGGCAGGATTCTATGATACGAGTAATTGATAAGAAGATAAAACAAGAAGACGATGAGATCTCAACTATCCAGAAAATAGTTCAGGATCTTTTCTAAGTTTCTTTGAAAACAAGTAGCGGCAGATGGCTGACCGATAGGTCTCTTGCAGGAGGTCCGCATCAAGCCATCCAGTCTACCGCTGTTTTATTGTATGATACAGCAGTATTTAACATGATTTTTATAACGAAAAAAAATGCAAATTAACAACTTGGAAGAAACTAACAAGTGTGCAATTTGTAACAGCACTTTAGATCATGTCTACAAACCTATGGAAGCATGGGACATCAAAGGGTTGTTGTGCAGCAAATGTTACTCAAAGAAAATTTCCGAGTATTATCCTGGGACTCATGAGCGAGTAAACAAATCAAACTAGGAACCAGCCGACTTTGATCTTGTCTGCATCTTCTTTTTCACCTATACCGGTAGCATATCTCCATAGATAGGGTGCTTTTGTTTCCATGTTGTCTTTTATTTTAGCAAGCGAGTCTAGCTCTGAATTTAAATTTCCAGTCGGGCTTTGACAGGTTTCACAAAATTTGCATTTCTTGTCTAGTACAACAGGGGACGATTCTATTAGTGGATATGCCCTACATGCAATGGGCCTGTCTTGATATATTTTGCATTTGTATCCGCCATGGGGTGACCTCTCCTTGCTTTCCGTATCAAGAAATGGGCATGTGTTTCCGTTGGGCTCTTTTCCCATTAGCTGGTATGCAAGAACTTGGCTGGGTTCATTGGTTTTTTGCTCTGATGTACCAATCCTAGGAAGTATGGTTACCTTGATTTTGTGTTTTTCTGCAAGTAGCTCTATTTTCTTTTTTTCATCAGGTAAGATCAGTACACCTACTTTGCCGAATTTTTTTGTCGGATAATACTCTCGTTCTATACAGCACTTGGAGCAATCTTGTATACAGGAAAAATCCAATGTCATCTGTATGATACCAAAAAGGAATAAAATTCGTTTCGTGGCAAGTATTTAGTAGACGATATGTAAGTATGAGAAAAGAGTAATACCCTTATATCACCACGCAGTCATATTCACTGAATATGGTATCGTATAGGACTAGTATGCAGATAGTAAGAGATCTACTTGTAGTCACAGATGAAAGTGGCGTAAATGGCATTAATGTAACAGCACTTTTAACAAAAGCTAATTTATCACATTCTAGACTTTCAAAATTTCTAGAAAATCTTACTGGAGCAGGCCTGATAAACAGAATAGAATTTGATGGTAAAAACACCTTTGTCATCACACCAAAAGGCAAGCAGTATCTGGAAACATACACAACATTCCAGAGTCTGGCAGATTCCTTTGGTCTAGAACTCTAAGTAAATTTTTTAACAATTGATTAATTGAAAAAATTTCCAATTAAACTGAAACTAGAATAAAACAACCGACAGATCTATAAAGGCGTGGTATGTTTATGTAGAAGGGGAGTAGGCATGACAGAGGCATTAGTATGGTGGAAGGGATTGGCAAAGGAGCTGGAGTTGGACATTGAAACTCTTGGCGAGCAAAAGGTTAGACAAAAATAAATTTTGAATTCATTTTAATTTTCTGTAATAAAATATCAGTTTTGTATTACGTTTTAGCAATTTAATTTTTTGAAGCCTCGAGCGGGATTCGATCCCGCGGCCTAACGCTTACGAGGCGTTCGCTCTACCAGGCTGAGCTATCGAGGCATTGGTTCGCAATGTCATCAGAGTTTATAAAAAGCCTTTGTGCTTTGGATTTGTTGAAGGTCACAATTTCTGGAGTACGCGGAATTTATGGAAATGATCTTAATCTCAAAGATGTCATTAACTTTTGCAGAAATTTTTCAACTCTAATTAAAACAAAAAAATGTGTACTGGGACGCGATACCAGACCCTCAAGTGAGATACTGTCCTATGTTGCCTCTGCCTCATTGATGGAAAGAGGTATCTCAGTGTATAATCTAGGAATAGCTCCAACACCTGTAGTATTCAGAGAATCAAGACGATATGGTAGTGGCCTGATAATAACATCCTCGCACAATCCGTTGGACTGGAATGGGATGAAATTTATCATTGATGGTAGAGGTATAAATGAATCAGAATTAAAACAATTAACCAAGGAAAAAAAATTTGTAAAAGAAAAAATCAGTACTGAATCAGAAATTAATTCTGGTTACATACGTGATGCCAGGAAATTAATCGGCAATGTAAAAGGAAAGCCAAAGGTTGCAGTTGATGTAGGCGGAGGCGCTGCCTTTGAAGTAGCGCCTAAACTACTCAAAGAGATTGGATGTCAGGTAAAGATAATCAATAGAAACCCTGGCAAATCTACACGCGGGCCAGATCCCACCTATGATAAATTGCAAGACTTGGTAAAATTATCACAAAGATCAGACATTGCGTTTGCGTTTGATTTGGACGGGGACAGACTAGTTGTTGTAAAGGATGGCAAAAAACAGACACCTGATGTAACTTTGGGGCTTGGAATTGCAAAAGCATTAGATATAGGCTACAAACGATTTGTTCTAAGCGTTGATACCAGTGTATCAGTTGAAAAATTGATCAAAGAAGAGGGAGGAAAAGTACAGAGGTCCAAAGTTGGTGAGGCAAATGTCGTAGACTTGATGTTAAAGACAAAGTCACAGGCAGGAGGCGAGGGAAGTAGTGCTGGATTTATCTTGCCAGAGTTTAACATGTGCAGAGACGGTTTGCTTACAAGCGGTCTTATAGCATCGATGCTAGGAACAAGCAGATTTGAAGAAGTTATCAAATTCATGGAAGGATATTTTCAAAAACGCACCAAGCTTGATGTAGAATCACAATTTCACAAAAAGACAATTGAGATACTTTCTGATAAAATGAAAAAGAAATTTGGCGAGATTGTTACCATTGATGGAATGAAAGCAATAATAGATGAAGACAGTTGGACTCTGGTCAGACAATCTAATACTGAACACATCATAAGAATTTCTACTGAATCAAATGATTTGGACAAAGCTATAGCCATAGAAAAGAAGGTCACCAAATTGGTTAAACAAAGCTATGAAGAAGCCAGACGAGTTAGAAATCATTAAGATATTCCAAAATAGATTTGGTAGAAAGTCTAGCTTTGTAGCAAATGATCTAGAACACTTGAAAATGTCTGGGTCAGGTTTTATTGTAAAATCTGACATGCTAGTTCAGGGAACTGACGTACCACCTGGCATGAAATGGAGAGATGCAGCAAGAAAAAGCATGATTTCGTGCGTAAGCGACTTTGCATGCAAGGGTGCAAGACCAAGATATGCCATAATCTCATTAGCTCTTCCAAGGGGGTTTACTAGACCAAAAGTCAAGGAACTGGCAAATGGTTTTGCTGATGCATCAAAGGAGTTTGGGGTAAAAATAGTAGGTGGCGACGTTAATGAGGGAAAAGAAGTTGTCATAAATGTCTCCATGTTTGGCGTTGGAGATAAAATAATAGGCAGGGGTGGAGCAAAAAATGGAGACAGGATAATTACTTCAGGTCCATTTGGTTATTGCTCTTCTGGTTTGGAAATAATTTTACACAATCGCAAAGGAAATGCCCAATTTGTAAAAAAGTGTAAAAAAAGTGTCTTCATACCAGTACCCAAGCTAGAGCTTGGGCTGAGGGCATACAAGTATTTTTCTTCGTCTATGGATTCTAGTGACGGTTTATCCATAACACTCAATGACATGAGCAAGCAAAGTCAGAAGAGATTTGTAATTACAAGACTTCCCGTGAGAAATGATGTTGTCGAGTTTGCAAAAAAAAATAGAATCAATCTTCAAGATTTGGTTTTTTGTGGAGGAGAAGAGTACGAGATGGTTGCTACAATATCTCCAAAAAATCTAGGTGCTGTCAGAAATATTGCAAAGAAACTTGGGATTTCATACCACGAGATAGGTTATGTTACAAGCGGCAAAAATGTTGTCCTAGTGGATAAGAAGAGAGAGAAAATAGTCAAGAGATGCGGATGGGTTCATCTCAAATCCTAATGCTTTGTAGTCAAATCTTGCACATGGAACTAAATCCAGTGTGAAAATCTGTTACTCATTTTTTCTTTATTTTTAACATCATACATGCGTATTCTGTACTAGGATTACAAAGTAGAATATTAAAAATCTCATGAGGAGCTTCTTGATACAAACCTGAGCTTTTTGCGAGCTTTTTTCTCTAGCCAACTTTTGATATTTTTGAGTTTTGTGCTTGGTAAGCTCTATCTGAGCTTTGTGGTTGAGCAGATATCGTTTTTGAGCTTTGTTATGATATCACGATAATTCTCAAAAAAGTATCAGAGCTTTGATCAATCACTTCGTAATCTATGTAAGATGACATAATCATTTCATGCTTGTCCAATATCCAGGCGCTTTATCTTGCCTGACGAAGAGAGTTGAAATCGAAAATAAGTTCGAAAATCACCCCACTGATCAGAATGAAACCCACCAACTATATCGAGTCCATTGTTATTGACGCTTTCTATGGAAGTGAATCTCTCATGTCCCAGTGCATCTTTTGTAAACTTATCCAGACTGCGAGGATTTCCGTCATCATAAAGTGCGGCATCAGACTCGAAGAGAGCAGACCAAGCATTACGGTCATCTCTCTGCAATGCATCTATGGCAGCTTTTACCGTAGGATTGTTAAGCCCATCAGTTAACTTCCTATCTTGCGACAAAGCCACCATTAATGAAAATTGTTTGTGCTGTTACCCAATTTGCGTCAGGCGAAGCTAGAAACTTCACTAAGGGAATAATATCTCTGACTTCGCCTAGTCTACCATTAACACTCATACTTTTGAAAAATTCTGTTGATTGTGGTGTTTCTTGACCATGAAAAAATGGAGTATCAATAGGACCGGGAGCTATAGTATTTACAGTAATGCCGCGAGAGCCAATCTCTTTTGCCAAGGCTCGGGTAAAATCCTCTAATGGCGCTTTGCTTCCACCATAAACTGAGTAATATCCTGTAGTAGCCCCAAGCAAAGACGTTCCAAGATTTATGATTCGACCGTTTTCAGACATGCACTTTGCAGCCTCTTGCATACAAAAAAAGGCAGCCTTTGCATTGATTGCAAACATCTTGTCATATTCAGCTTCTGTAATATCTACAAAAGGCTTTTTGAGAACCATGCCTGCGGTATTTACCAAAATATCTAGTCTGCCAAACTCTTTGGTGGCTCTGTCAAACAGTTTTTTGACTTCGGAAGTTTTAGTCAGATCCGCTTGTTCTACTATTGCTTTGGAATCCTCTTTAGAGATATTGGCAGCTACTTGCTCAGCTGCTTGCTTATTTTTTGCACTATTATAATGAACTACAACAGATGCTCCCTCCTTTCCAAACATTTCAGCAAAAGCTTTGCCCATGTTATGTGAAGCACCAGTCACAATTGCAACTTTTCCAACTAGATATTTTGCCAACTCTAAATTATAAGCTAAATTTTGTATTAAGGTTATCCATTATTGCATCGTTCTGTAATGTCTGCGCAAATCTCGGCATCAATTTAATAAATAGTCTTAGAAATATTATTGGCAAGATCGATTTTGACAATTTTCTTGTCTTTGTTATGTTACGGATTTAACTTTCTAAGTTTCTTTTACTGCTGATAATTCTACCAGTTTTAGAGTCGATTACCAGTGTTCTACTTGATTGCTTTTCATATAATGTTACACTTGCTTTTACATACCATCTGTTATCCTCAAGAGTTGCCTTTACTATATTACAAGAAGTAAAATTAAACTGGAAGAATTTTCTTGCTATCTCTTCAATCTCAGTAGAAGCGCTTTCCTTTGAGAACAAATTCCATCACACCCTATTTGCCTTAGAACATCATTCTATATAATGGGATCAGCTAGTTTTAGAAGAATGATGATTTTCCTTTAAGATCAATACTCCAAATCCCAAGTTTTGACATCATTCAAGATATTAGAACATGTAAAGTGGTTGTACCTGTTGATGTTTACATTCCAGGATGCCCCCCAAGACCAGAGGCATTACTTCAAGGATTATTGTTGGCCGTCTACAAATTAAAACCAGAACAAATAGATTATTTAAAGAGGGATTAAGATGATGAATGCTTTGTTAAAGCTTAACTTTTGGAAAAGGAAGATGAAGTTTTTATTGCTCAACATTGAGTCTTTTTGAAGGGAAGATTTCTGAAGAAAAAATACTTGGGGCTAATAGCAGTTATAGTTGCTGGATTCATTGGAATCTATGGATATTATGATTACTTTGGTCCACAAACAGTAATGCAGACCAACTCAGATCCAAACTGTAGACAAGGCAACATTTTTGATGGTGTAGACAGGCAGGCAAGATTCAAAGTTCTTTCAACCTGTGAAACTATCACAGGTATTGTACATGACATGTCAAAACAAGATGATGGGGATTATCAATTCAACGTAGATGTGGATTCGCAGAACAAAAGGTTCCTAAATGATGCAAACAATAATCAGGTAAACGGAATGCTTGTAGTCGAAATAATACCAAAGGATCAAAATTCCTCAGATGTTTACATTCCAAAAGAAAATGATAGGATTCAAGCAGTTGGGGCATGGGTAACCGATACTCCACATGGGTGGAATGAGATCCATCCTGCATGGAAGATAATTCTTCTAAAATAAGAAATTAAGCCAATAGTTGTAATGCTCCTTTGTAGCATTGGACCTACAGTACTTCTCAAATACTAATGATTATTTTCCATGAATATAATACCACAGAGTGCTATTAAACCCGTGTCTGTCAATTTCCTAATGTTTTTTAAACCCGTTATAGAGTTTTGAAATGTTGTCCGAACAAGAAACCAAGGAAAAATGGGGTGTTGCCCACATTTACAGTAGTTATAACAATACTATTGTTCATATCACAGACTTGTCCGGCGCAGAAACTGTTGCAATAAGCTCAGGTGGAAGACATGTAAACGCAGACAGATACGAGTCTTCTCCTTATGCTGCAATGAAATCTACTGCAGCTGTAGTTGAAGCTGCACATGACAAAGGCTTCACAGGATTGCATATTCGAGTCAGAGCAGTAGGTGGTGTTGGCTCTAGAGTTCCAGGACCTGGAGCACAGGCAGCAATTAGAGCTTTGGCAAGAGGCGGTTTTAAAATCGGAAGAATTGATGATGTTACTCCCATTCCTCATGACACAACCCGCAAAAAGGGCGGCAAGAGGGGAAGACGGGTCTAGTCGTCTATCAGTTTTACTTTAACTTTGGCATTTTTGTCCTCAAAGAATTCAGTCATAAAGCTTACAAATTTTTCTTCAATCTTTTTACCGTCTGAAGCTGCAATTTGATTTGCTAGTTTTAGATTCATGGCAGATAACAATTCAGATTTTATCAAGACCTTAAAGAATGCCCAGCCAAATCTTTCCATTGGATTGCTCATCAGAAAACCATCCTTGACTCCGCAAAGAGTTTGTAATGAATCCATAGCTTGGGAAACCAACTCTTTGTCTGTTTCATATTTTGCAGTTGCGATTTCTAAGATGGTTGGTTTGCCATACATTTAGAGGAACTCCTACTAGAGATTTTCTGGCGGTGGAGAATCATCGGTACTAGATTCATGCGTTCCTTTTAGCTTGTCAGACCATGATACCAATTTTCCTTCTTCTTCTACTTTGATGGTAGTTTGTACCCTTACACGAATTCCTATTGACCGGAAAAGTGTAAGTAGTTTACCACCATCAATGATTTCAGCTACCTCTCCAGATTGTATCAGTTCTGCAAGTTTTGCAATTACAAGTCTTGTTTCCTCTGGAAATTGTGCTTCGGCATTTTCAAGAACCTCCAAGCCTCGATATCCTAATTGCTTTACTACAATATCTCTGGGAGAAACTGGTGGCGCCTTGGAATCAGTTGATTTTATGCCCTCTAGTCTTTGCTTTTGGGAGATATTTTTTTGCATTTCAAGTAAACGCTTTGCCTTTAAGAGCTCTAGTTCCTTGTCTTCTTCTGTCATCCTTTGATTACACCTATAGGAACCAGTTTGGCTACTTTTGTAGCTATTCCCAGTTCGTGAGATACGTTTGCCACTGCATCTACATCTTTGTATGCTTCAGGCGTTTCTTCTACAACACCCTCCCTTGTTAGTGCTTTAATGAAAATTCCCTTGTCCCCAAGAGATTTTTGAACTTGGTTTTCAGTGAAATTTCGTCTTGCTGCTGAACGCGACATCATTCTGCCTGCACCATGTGCTGTAGAGCCAAAGCTTAAATCCATGGAACTTGGTTTGCCCAAAAGGATCCAGCTTGCTGTTCCCATTGATCCAGGAATGAAAACGGGTTGTCCTATATCACGATATTTTTGCGGTATCTCGTCCCTACCTTTTGGAAATGCTCTTGTTGCTCCCTTTCTGTGTACAACAACAGATTTTAGCTCGCCACCTATTTTGTGCTTTTCAACCTTTGCAATGTTGTGAGCTACATCGTAGATTAATTTCATGTCTAGATCACTTTCTGATTGTTTGAATACACGCTCAAACGCCTTTCTTGTCCAATGAGTAATCATTTGCCTGTTACTCCATGCAAAATTTAGTGCTGCAAACATGGCCTTTCTGTACGACTCTCCTTCTTCAGAAGAGTTTGGCACACATGCAAGTTCTCTGTCTACCAGATTTATCTTGTATTTTTGAAGCACTTGTTCAGAAATTCTAAGATAATCACTGCAAACTTGGTGCCCAAATCCTCTGGAACCACAATGGATCAATATTGTAATTTGTCCTTCATTGAAAATTCCCATCCTCTTTGCTGCTTCTTTATCGTGAATCTGATCAACTCGCTGAACCTCAAGAAAGTGGTTACCTGAACCTAGACTACCTAGCTGCGGCGAGCCACGCTTGCAAGCTGTTGGGGACACTTTGGCAGGATCTGCATTTTTTATTTGGCCATTTTCCTCACATACATCTGCATCATCGTTTGAGCCATATCCATGATCAATTGCCCATCGTACACCTCTTACCAGAACCTCATCTAGATCAGATGCGCTTAGCTTTACTGCTCCCTTTGAGCCCACTCCGGAAGGAATTGATTTGAAAAGCTCAAGTACCAGATCCTTGAGTTTTGGTCTAACATCTTTTTCATTTAGATTTGTCTTGATCAGTCTGACACC
>CAYUTC010000028.1:10590-18462 GCA_964447595.1 uncultured Nitrosopumilaceae archaeon | reverse complement strand
GACTCCATGGTTTGTTTGTAGCACCAATGACATAGAGTTTGAGATCTTTTCCTTTGCCGTTTATTCCATCCATTTCGGTTAGAAATTGATTCTTTACTCGTATCTCTCCGCCAATTTCGCTGTTTCTGTTTCCAAGTAACGAATCAACCTCGTCAATAAACAATATTACTGGTAGTCCTTCTTTTTCTGCCATGCCTCGGGCCATGGTAAAAAGTTTTGAAACGTTTTTCTCTGCTTCTCCTAGCCACTTGCTCATCATGGATGCCGCATCTACGTTGATAAAATAACCTTCAATCTCACTTGCAGTTGCTGCAGCAAGTATTGTCTTGCCACATCCTGGTGGTCCATAAAGTAAAATTCCTCTTGGCCATCCAAGTGGAAAGAGGTCTGCTCGTTTAGCTGGATATACAATAGATTCACGTAGTGCATCCTTTGCATCATCAAGACCTACTACTTCGGTCCAGCTGACGTTTGGTTTTTCCTTCATAATCAATGAATCAAAGTCATTTTTTGCAAGAGATTGCTTTTGTTGCTCTGGTGTTGCCTTGGCATCTACAACTGGCTCCACTTCAACGTTATTCATCTGGAGTGCCTTGATGCGGTTCTGGTATGCTGCCATGCGTTCTTGATATACGCGGTTTAGCTTGTTGTCAGGGTATAGCTGGATTAGTTTTACTAGCGAAGCGATTGCTTGCTGATAGTTAGTAATTGCCATACCTCGTGCCCCTTGCGAGTCCATCTTGATTGCCTCGGCGGCAAACTTGCTTGCACTATTTTCCAATTCTTGCGGGGCTAGGCTCATAATCTCACTATCTAGATCTCAACTGCGGTTTTTGTAAGGTAATCATTAGTGTGAACTTGACTAGCAGAATTTGTTAAATTAATTGAACTTGGCTCAGATTTTACTTCTTGGGTCTTGGCCTCATCTTTTTTTGTGAGGTATATCTTGTAATCATCAAGTTTTGTCTGTATTCCCTTGCCTAGTGTGAGGTTTTGGGTTACCTCATCGTGTAAGGATTGTATCTGTTGCAAGGCCACTTCGGCTGATATGACCAAGTCTTCTAGCTCGTCTTTTAATACGTTAACTGAATTTGCAGCATGCATGATTATACCAATAAACTCTTCAAGAAAACTCTTGATGTCTTTTTTATCCTGATATTTTGTCAGCAGGTATTCAGAGGCTAAAATTACCTGTCGTAAATCCTTTAGCTCTTCAACAGAGAGTGTCTCAACAAAACCATCATCTTTGGTATTTTTTTGCGCTAGTTTGTGTTCAATTCTAGTTGACAGTCCTCGGATTCGCAAAAGAGGTGCAGAGACGTCTCCTTCAATTTCGTCTTTTGAAAAATTTAACATGCGATTGCCTTACGGTAAGTCTAGATTAGGAAATTGCTTGTATATTTTAGAGTCGGCAATCAACTTAGCTTCATCTAGTAACTTGGCTGACACCTCATTTGCTGTTCCAAAATCAAGACTAGAGCTTGCAAGCTGTGCTGAATCAATTATTATCCCAGACAATAATAGTGAGAGATCTCCTAGTTGAAAATCAAGTGCTGGCATGAGCAAAAACAGCCTTGACCTGATGGTTCTAACAATTGATATCGTAGGCGATAAAACTGCGGGAAGGTTACCTAGTCCAACAATCGAATCGATGCTTCGCCTTACCTGCCGTAACGATTCTACAGCATAAGCAATTTCAAGCTCTAGTCTTACTTGGGCTGCAAGTGTTTTGATGGAATCCTTGTCTCCATCACTTTTTTTGTATAGTTCAAGATTTGACTTGGCAAGATCCAATCTTTTTTGGCCCAATGTATCCAATGCGGTATCAACAATCTCAGCAGCATAGTCTATTCTTGGTTTTATGGTACCAGCCCTAACTTTTTGGTTCTTTGTCTCGTCTTCGATTACCCATTTTGACCAGGTTTTCATTTTCAATTAAAAACGATATATTTTATTTATCAAATCCTTGTTACGGCAACTTTTGTAACTACAGTAACGTTGGTACCAGGTACAACATAGTATTTTTTCTAGCCTTTGTGGAACTATTTTAGCTATTAGGCTTACCTTTCAACTAGATAATTGCTGCCATGGCAAAGGGACAGGATTTAGCAGTAAGCTTGGAAGAATTTGGACTATCAAAATATGAGGCCCAAGCCTATGTCACACTAATTACAAAGGGAACCATCTCTGCAGGTGAGCTTGCATATTATTCCAATTTGCCTAGGACCAAAGTCTATCCCACTTTGTTAAAACTTGAAAAAAAGAAGATTGCAATCATATCAAAAAGCAAGCCCATAATGTGCACCGCCATTGCACCAGAAGATGCTTTTGATGAAATAATTCACAAGCAGATAAACCGCGTAAACGCAATGAACAGCTTGATTACAAAATTAAAGCAGCTAAGCGAGGACAGCAAAAAGGCAAGAGGTTCTGAAGAAAAAAGATACTTTCATCTTGCCCAAAACTATGTCTTCAAACAGTTACAATCCATGATAGAAGGCTCCAAGACATCAATTCATGTGTTGGTTGATTCATGGGGACTAAACTTGTTATCCCAATGCAAGGAAGCACTAATTCATGCATTAAGAAAGAATATCGATGTCAAGATAGTAATTCCATCAAGCCTTGTAGGTACAGAAACATTTCATAGCCTCCCAGCTGGAATCAAACTGAAAACATCAGACATTGCGCAAAATGTCATCTTGTTCGATGATGCAGAGATTTTGATGATAAATAGCAGCAACGGCAAGGGTGCCATATTTTTGTCAACAGATGTCCTTGGTACCAATCAGGTAAAGGCATTTGAGCAAGCCTGGCGAACCGGTATCAAAATAAACAACCTTGCAGAGATGACAAAGACTGATGCCCAGGAAACCCTCAAGACAATCCAGTTCATAAACGAGAACGGACTTGGGTTTGTTCTCAATTCTATGCTAAATTCAAAGAACAAGAATGTTGACATCTTGATGTTATTAGAGAAATGCGGGCTAGATTTAGAAGCAAAAACACTGGATGAAATAATAACACTTGTTGATTCTACGTTAGATATTACATGCTCTGGTCATCTTCACTATGAGGCACAGGGCAACCACTTTGTAATTGAATCCAAAGCCAACAGCGGACACTCCATACCATGGGCATTATTACTTGAGGGATACCTGAACAAAAAGGGAATCAAGACCAAGATGATCTACAGCGATCGCCAGCAAAGCGGTGGCGAGAAGATACACATCAAGGTAGATTCCAAGATACCGCTAAACTAGTTCTGGTACAAAAAAGACAGTTTTGTATTACACAGGCAGTCTAAAATCTTCCTTGACTTTTTTTAGTACAACATGAGTGTTTGTTGTTCCAACAAAATGCATACCTAACAGACTCTTTGTGAATTGCCCAAGATCATCAGTATCCTTGAATGTGCCAATGATGATTGCGTCAGGAGATCCAGTGGTGTTATACACCCCATAGATGTTTGGCATGCGAGAGATCTTGCGCTCCATCTCGTCTAGTTTTCCACCCGATGTTGTTATCTCGATTATTGCAGTAATTTGTGAGCCAAGTTTTTTGTGATCAACAACTATGGAATAATTTTTAATTATTCCTTGGGCCTCCATGTCTTTGATTCTTTTTAGAACAGTTCCTGGGGCTACATTGAGCTCATCTGCAAGCTGGCGAAAGGAACGATTCGAATTGTGCAGCAGCTCTTTTAGTATGTACCTATCAAGATCGTCAAGTGTCACAGCATAATGGACATTTGTGCATTATTAAAGTATTATTATGAACAATTGTATTGATTTTGTACCATATCTCTATATTTATGAACACCATATCTATGACCATGTCATCATATGACACGTCTGGGACAGTTCGACAAAGACAACGACATGATGGATACATACCAATTGCAGTAGCCATAATGCTGGCGGCCTCCTTTGTAACTATCTTTGTGCTCAATCCAGAGGCAGGTGGTTACGGCGGTGGAAACAATCCTACGTTGTTCTTTGAATCAGCTGGCATCATGGTAGCTGCAGTATTGATAGGATACGTAGCTCTAATCTTCAGAGCCACGTAGAAAAAAAGGAAAAAGCAGATGATGACTTTTTCCTTTCCCAGTTTTTACTGTTGATGTTTTTTTGTATACAAGATATTTCACATAAATAAAATATCAGATTTATTGTAGTACAATACACAAGAAGTTGCCATGACATCAGAAGAGCATCAAAAATTGTTAAATTCACTTGCCAATGCATTAGAAGCAGAAGGAATTACCATAACACATATTGACACTGCAGAAACTCCTGAACTATTTGATGACAAGTACAGAGAGTTGCCAAAACCAATAGAGCGGGATGGACATGTACCTGACCTAGAAGGAATGAGAGGCGCCCTGAGACATTTGGGTGAAGTTAAAACAGACATCAAAGATCCCAATTTAGACTCGCAGCTCAAGGCATTTACAAACAGGGAAATGAGTGGAAAAGACATTCCATTGCATATTGCGGTACCAAAAAATCTCAAAAAAGAATTGGAAGCAAAGTTGTACAGACTAAAACTATATGACAAGTACAAAAAGGGTTCAATTAGAATCTGGGCCTAGAGTCAATTTACCAAAAACGTATTCTGTTACAGTTTAGATAAAAAGTCCTAGATACTACCTTTATAAAATCAACAAATTTATCACTTGTAAATGCCACTCTCTAGTGAGTTTGACCCAAAAAGGATTGAAGAGGAAGTCAAGCAGCAATTATCAGGCATCGATTTAGAGAAACTAATTTTCGAGTCACAAGACAAGACAAAAAAAGTTGCCTTCATAGAGGGACCGCCCACCATGAACGGCACTCCCCATGCAGGTCACCTGCGTGGCCGTGTGATGAAAGACCTTTGGTATCGATACATGACCCTTCGTGGAAACAAGGTGATATTTAATGCCGGCTGGGATACTCAGGGCCTTCCAGTTGAACTGCAAGCAGAAAAAGAGCTAGGAATTACTGGAAGCAAATCCCAGGTTATGGAGGCAGCTGGTGTTGAAAAGATTGTATCAGAGTGCAAAAAAATTGTTCATCAGTTTAATGAAAAATGGGTTGAAGCGGACAAACTTCTTGGCATGTCATTTAACCAAAACAAGGCATACTGGACTTACAAAGACGAATACATCGAGCGAGAATGGAAGTATCTGAGAAAAGCTCACGAAAACGGAATTTTATCTGAGGCCTACAAAGTTGTTGCGTACTGTCCTAGCTGTCAGACCTCACTTAGCCATGCAGAAGTAAATCAAGGATATGATACGGTGCAAGACCCTTCACTTTACTACAAGGTAAAGCTGCAAGATGAAGACATGTATCTCATTGTGTGGACCACAATGCCATTTACACTTGTTACAGATACCATGGTTGGAGTAAACCCAGAAGAAAATTATGTCAAAATAAAAGTAGATAGGGAGACCTGGCTTGTTGGAGAAAAAAGACTGGAAGAATTTCTAAAAGAGGCGCGAGTTGAAAACCTCGGTACCATACAAACAGTAAAGGGCTCTGAGCTTGAAGGGAAAAAATACATCCATCCACTCTTAGATGAGATTCCAGGGCTCAAAGAGCGCGCATCACTTGCCAAGTTTCATACTGTTGTAGCAGAAAATTTTGTTGATATTCAGACAGGAAGTGGACTGGTACACTTGTCACCTGCAAACGGTGAGGAAGATTTTGATATTGCAACAAAGAGGTCCATTCCAATTTTTAATCCAATAAATGACGAGGCAAAATTTACAAAAGATGCAGGAGTGTATTCAGGTCTTTTTGTGCGAGATGCTGATGAAAAAATAGTTTCATCTTTGAAAGAAAAGGGAGCACTAGTTAGAATTGGAAAGATAAAACACCAATATCCGCTGTGCTGGAGGTCACAGCACAAGCTTTTATGGCTTGCAAGAAGGGGATTTTTTTACTTTCTTGACAGGCTTGGCGATAAGGCAGTACAAGCAGCGGAAAGTGTCGAGTATTTTTTCGAGCCACCAAGAAACAGGTTTGTTGAGATAATCAAGGACAAGCACCCTTGGTGCATTTCACGGGAACGCATTTGGGGATGCCCACTTCCTCTGTGGAGCTGCAAAAATTGCGGCAATCAGAAGTGGTTTTTCTCAAGGGATGAGATTGTAAAGGCCGCATCAGATCTTCCAGATGGACCAAACTTTGAGCTGCACAAGCCCTGGATTGATAACGTTACAATCCAGTGCGACAAGTGTAAATCAAAAATGGAAAGAGAGCAGTTTGTTTTGGACACTTGGCACAATAGCGGTGCTGCGCCATATTCCTCTCTTACTGATACTGAATACAGCCAATACATTCCGGCTGTATTTTTAACAGAGGGAATAGACCAGACAAGAGGCTGGGCCTATACGCTTCTCATAGAAAATGTCATATTCAATAACGCGCCTGTTGCTCCATTCAAGTCATTTTTGTTTCAAGGACATGTCTTGGATAAAAACGGCAACAAGATGAGCAAGAGTCTTGGAAATGTAATTGATGCAATAGAATTGCTTGGAAAATATCCAGTTGACCTGATAAGACTGTATTTTATGTGGAAATCAAGTCCAATTGAGCCACTCAATTTTAGCACAGATGAATTGGTGTCAAGACCATATCAGATTCTAAGTACATTATATCACTTGCACATTTATTTCAAACAAAATAGCGAATATGACAAGTATGAAAAATCATTTACAATCCAGTGGGCAAAAAACAAAAATCTCCTAAAGGAGCCAGAGATCTGGGTTTTATCCAAGCTGCAAAAATTAATTTCATCAGTAATTGAATCACAGGACAAGTGCAGATTTCACGAGTCAGCAAGAGCAATAGATGATTTTATAATAAATTCAGTAAGCCAAGTTTACATCCCAATCACGCGCGAAGAGTTATGGGCAGAAGATGACACCCAGATTGAGCGCAGGCTGGCAATTTATGCAACACTTGGAGAAATTCTACGGACACTAGATATCTTGTTGCACCCAATTTGCCCCTTTACAACGCAGTACCTGTATGATGGATTGTTCAAGGAAAAAGCAAACATACTCTTGGAGAGCTTTCCTGTTGTACAAAAATCGCTAGTCAATGACACCATAGAAGAGGCATTTGATTTGATGAAAGAGACAGTCTCTGTTTCTGCTGCTGCAAGAATGAAGGGCAAGCTGAAGCGAAGATGGCCCCTAGATGAGGCAATAATTTGCGTAGAACCCTCACAGAAGAAAAAGATAGAATCCCTCTCAAACCTATTGCTTTCTCAGCTTAATGTAGAAAAATATCATGTTATCGAGATACCAAAATCCGAAGGACTAGAACTTCTCTCAAATCTTTTAAAATCAGACTTGCCAGTCATACCCAAAGTTGAACTAGATCGCAAAAAAATTGGTCCCAAGGCAAAGCAAGATATGGGAAGATTGGTGTCCAAGTTTTCAGAAACAGTACCAAAAGCAATTGTTGAACAGTTGTTAAATAAAGGAAGTTTTGTCTTTGATTTGTCAGGTGCCAAGATAGAGCTTGACAAAGATGACTTTGTTATTGATTTTGCAGAACAAGAGGGCTATGCCATGGCAAGACGTGATTCCTTCATTGTACTTGTCAGCACATCAAGAAACCGTGAAATGATGGCACGCGGACTAGTTCGTGATATTGCAAGAAGACTGCAGGTATTGCGAAAGGAGCGCGGATACAATCCAACCGATGTTCTTGACGCAGCCTATGTACTAGGACTGGACGATGAATCACTTGAAATGGTAAAAGAAAAGCAATCAGAACTTGTGTTTCTTGTCAGGGTAAAGAAAATCGAGTTCTCTGATACAGCAAAAAGTTACAAAGACGACGACATCGATGGTCAAAAGATTCGAATCTC
>CAYUTC010000028.1:0-10490 GCA_964447595.1 uncultured Nitrosopumilaceae archaeon | reverse complement strand
AACATGAGATAATTGGAATTAAAAACGACACTTTAATTAAACTCGTAAAACAATAGCATAACAAACCCGTCGGCGTTGGGATTTGAACCCAAGGACTGAGGTCAACCCAGTCAGGTTTTTTCAGAACCTCGCCATTTCCGGACTTGGCGACGCTGACAAATTTCCATTATACGAAATGTCACTCTGTTAAATCTAACAATATTGTTATCATCTTAATCTATCAAGGGTTTTAAAATCAATTAGAGCTAACAGATTATAAAGACCATAAAAATGAAATCTTTTCATGCGTTTACTAGAGTATCAAGCAAAGTCACTATTTTCAGATTATAAAATTCCAATTCCACAGGGATATACTTCAACAGATATTGAACAAGGAAGAAAGGATGCAGAAAGACTTGGTTTTCCTTTTGTCATAAAAGCTCAGATGGCAGTGGGCGGGCGAGGAAAAGCAGGAGCCATCCAAAAGTGTCAAAACGCTGACGAGTTTTCACTAAAATATCCTGAGATCATGCAAAAGGTGGTCAAGGGAGAAAAGACAAGAGCAATCTTACTTGAGAAAATGGCAGACATCAAAAAAGAGCTTTACCTTTCATTATTTTTGAATCGAAGCAAGAGGTGCTATACTATCATTGCATCACCCGAAGGCGGAGTGGAAATCGAGTCTGTGAAAAACCAGATAATTCACGAGGTTGGACTGGGGGATGTTGAGACCACAACTGCAGAAGAAATTGGAAAAGAGATGGGACTCAAAGACAAGTCCTTGAGCCAGTTTGTTGATATTTTACAGAAATTATCAAGGCTTACAGTTGAAAAAGAGGCAGAGCTTGCTGAAATAAATCCTCTTGCTGTACTCAAAGACGAGAACCTAGTTGCACTAGATGGCAAGGTCATAATTGATGACAATTCCATGTTCAGACACGACGAGTTACGCAAGTACCAAGAGGTATCAGAGCTTGAAGAGAGGGCAGAAAAAAGTGGCTTTTCACTAGTAGAGCTTGACGGAAACATCGCTGTAGTTGGAAATGGTGCAGGACTAGTCATGTCAACACTAGACATGCTATCAGACAACGGAGGCAAGCCTGCATGTTTTCTTGATGTTGGCGGTGGTGCAACAACTGATACTGTATATGAAGCGTTAACGCTGATTAGTAAAATGAAAAAAGTAAAGGGGATACTTGTAAATCTTTATGGCGGTATTGTAAAAACAACAACTGTTGCCACTGCATTTATCAAAGCATACGAGAACAAGATAATTGATGTTCCAGTCTTTGCAAGAATGTCTGGAGCAGAGGCAGACAAGTCAAAAGAGATGCTCAAAGGTTCCAGGACAAAGATGTTTGATACAATTGAAGAAGCAATTAATGCTGCAGTAATTGAGGTAAACAAAAATGGCTGATCTTTTCGAGCTTCTCATTGGTAAAGAAGGCGAAAACGATTACAAGAAAAAAGGAGTAATTGTTCAAGGAATTACAGGCAAGTTTGGTTCATTTCATACGCAACAAATGTTAGCATATGGTACCAATGTAGTGGCAGGTGTCACACCAGGCAAGGGTGGACAGAAGCTAGAAGGTGTTCCAATCTATGAAACAGTCAAGGAAGCAGTTGACAAGACTGGTGCCAAAATCTCAATTGTATTTGTTCCTGCAAAATTCTTTTTGAGTGCAGCAGTTGAAGCACTTGAAGCTGGAATCAAACTATTAATTGCAATCCCAGAGCATGTTCCAGTAAAAGATGCCCTGACAATAGTCGAGTTGGCAAAACGAAAAGATGCAATTGTAATAGGCCCAAATACCCCTGGAATAATAATTCCTGGACTAATCAAGATAGGAATCATGCCAGCATCTCCCTTCAAGGAAGGAAGAATAGCAGTGCTTTCAAGAAGTGGCACCCTGATGTACGAAGTCTCTTACAATTTATCCCATGCAAACTTTGGCCAGAGTATCTGTCTTGGAATAGGAGGCGACCCCATCAACGGTACACCACTTATTGAGGCATTTGACAGGATTAGAAACGGTGCAAACATTGACGGTGTTGTCGTAGTTGGAGAAATAGGCGGAGACGCCGAAGAGATGTTGGCACAACACATCATCAATACAAAGTTTGACAAGCCAGTTGTTGCATACATTGCAGGCAGAGCAGCACCAAAGGAAAAGAGAATGGGTCATGCAGGTGCGATCGTATATGGAAATTATGGCTCTGCTGAATCAAAAGTATCCATGTATGCCAAAGCAAATGTTCCAGTTGCCAAAAGACCTGCCGAGGTGCCAATGCTTTTAGCAGGTAAACTAAAGGGTAGAAACAAATAGCAGGTAAATAGGAGAGATAAAGAATGCCAATTACAGATCCGCTAAAAAAACAAATTGCTCAGAAAGCAAGACTCTACTTTAAGGTCTGTTTTTCATGCGGTGCAAAAAACCCAATGGCAGCAACAAGATGTCGCAAGTGTCACAATACCTATCTTAGACTAAAGAACAGAACACTTGGAATCAAAAAGTAGCTAGTGGCTGCATCCACAGCCATCTGAAACTATCTTAAATTTATTGGAAGCATCAAACTTTGTTTTCTGGTAATGTGCGATATTGATTATCCTGTCAATGACAGATTGGTTAGTGCTACCTTGCAAAAACCAATTTTCCAGTTCCGTGATGTTAAAAGTATCTCCACTCTCTAGAATTTTCCTAAATGCGGTCTTGACTTGATCCTCACTTGCAGAATCAAGTGAATCATTCAAAGCAAGACTCTTGATTTGATTGAGCAATGCAACAGATTCAGATTTCATCATACCAATTCTTGATCAAATTGCCTATAAGAATTTTAAATGTGATACAACACAGGGAACTCTTGATATAGAGGGAAATAACAATCTCTGCTGAAATCGTCTTGTTTGTCATAAACTTTAAAAATTATGAAGAAGTTTCTGGCGCCGATTCATTGCGGCTTGCAAAAGTTGCCTCTAGTGTTTCTAAAAAATACAAGCTAAAAATTGCAGTATGCCCACCCCAGCATCTATTATCAGAGGTGGCAAAACTTTCTGTTATCACACTAGCACAACACTTGGATACATCAAAGATAGGAGGCACAACAGGATACGTCATACCGGAGCTTGTAAAAAAATCCAAGATATCAGGCGCGCTGATAAACCACAGCGAGCACAGAATACCAAGCGAGGATATCAAAGAATTAGTATCAAGGCTCAAGGCACTAGATATGATATCGATTGTCTGCGTAAAAGACGTAGATGAAGCAGAAAAATATTCAAAATTAAATCCCGATTATATTGCAATAGAGCCACCTGAGCTTATTGGAACAGGCAAGGCAGTCTCAAAAGAAAGACCAGAGGCCATAACAGATTCAGTTAGGGCAGTAGCAAGGGCAAACAATTCCACCCAGTTGTTGTGCGGCGCAGGCATTGTCTCAGGTGAGGATGTAGCAAGAGCACTTGAGCTTGGAGCCAAAGGCATTCTTGTGGCAAGCGGCATAGTCAAGGCAAAAAACTGGCAAGATACAATAAAAGAATTTGCCCAAGCGTTCAAAAAGAACAGAAAGGTTTGATATCGGGCATTTAACAGAGGGCTTGTATATATGAAACAAATCTATTTTTTTAACGAAGGCGACGGCAAGAACAAGAAACTCTTTGGCGGCAAGGGTGCAGGCCTAATTGAGATGACCAGGCTTGGACTCCCAGTACCCCCAGGCTTTACAATTACAACCGAAGTGTGCAACAAGTATTATGAAAATAACAAGAAACTACCCAAAAATCTCATGGGAGAGGTCAAGCGCAACATACAAAAAATTGAAAAAAAAGTTGGCAAAAAGTTTGGCTCTGAGAAAAACCCGTTACTTGTATCAGTAAGGTCTGGCGCTGCAATATCAATGCCTGGCATGATGGATACCATACTCAATCTGGGGTTAAACGAGAAAACTGTAATTGGACTAGCAAATGCAAGCAAAAACCCAAGATTTGCCTGGGACTCTTATCGAAGATTTGTCCAGCTGTTTGGCAAGGTTGTATTTTGTATTGATGATAAAAAATTCGAACATGTTTTGGATGCAGTAAAACACGAGCAAAACGTACACCAAGACTATGAGCTCAGCGAAGAGTCACTGAAAAAAATAGTAGGACAGTACAAAACCATCTGCCAGGAACACACTGGAAAACCATTTCCTGAAGATCCTTTCAAGCAAATCGAGCTTGCAATAGAGGCAGTATTTAGAAGCTGGATGGGCGAGCGCGCTGTAGTATACCGGGAAAGGTACAAAATTACAAAAGATATCGCAAGTGGCACTGCAGTAAATGTGGTCACAATGGTATTTGGCAACATGGGAGATGACAGCGCTACAGGCGTGGTCTTTACACGTGACCCCTCAGATGGTTCAAAGAGAATATTTGGCGAGTATCTTGTTAACGCACAGGGCGAAGACGTAGTAGCAGGCATTCGAACCCCCAAGACAATAGACCACATGCCAAAGGAATTACCATCAACATACAAACAATTGCTTGCAACTTGCTCAAAACTTGAAAAACATTTCAGAGAACCACAGGATATCGAGTTTACAGTAGAGAGAGGCAAGTTCTACCTTTTGCAGACACGCTCTGCCAAAATGAATACAGTTTCCATGATAAGAACTTCGGTAGACATGGTAAAAGAAAAGCTAATCAAAAAAGAGCAAGCCATTTTACGATTAAAACCAGAAGAGCTTGACCAGCTACTCCATAAGACCATAGACAGCGAGGCTGCCAAAAGATTTGATGTCATTGCAAAAGGAATTCCAGCGTCTCCAGGGGCTGCAACAGGTGTTGTAATCTTTGATGTCAAAAAAGCCGTAAGTGTTGGAGAAAATGGAACCAAAGTAATACTTGTCAGAGAAGAGACCAAACCAGAAGACGTTCCAGCATTTTTTACATCAGTTGGAATTTTAACAAGCCGTGGCGGCAAGACATCGCATGCAGCTGTTGTCGCAAGGGGAATGGGCAAGCCATGCATTGTTGGATGTACCGATATTCGAATCGACTATTCTACACGACAATTTTTTGCCAACGGCAAAGCAATAGGAGAGGGAGCATCAATTACAATTGATGGCAGTACAGGAAATATCTATTCTGGTGAGCTGCCAACTGTCGAGCCCAAGCTAACAAATGAATTTAAAACAATACTTGAATGGTCAGAAAAATTCAAGAAATTAGGAATAAGGGCAAATGCTGATACGCCTCAATCAGCCAAGCTTGCACGAACATATGGCGCAAAAGGCATTGGATTGTGCAGAACAGAGAGGATGTTCAATGCCAAAGACAGGCTTGCAGTCTTTGTAGAAATGATACTTTCAAAAACGCTAGATGAGAGAAAAATGGTACTAGAAAAATTACGTGTATTGCAAAAAAATGATTTCAGGGAAATACTTGATGTGATGGAAGGATACCATGTAACAATTCGTCTTTTGGACCCACCATTGCACGAGTTTTTGCCAAATACTGAGGAGCTAATAAACAGGATTTATTCACTTGAAAAACAAGGTGCATCATCTGAGCTTGAAAATACCAAAAAGTTACTCCAAAGGGCAAAGGAGCTTGCAGAAATCAACCCAATGATGGGCCACCGTGGAGTAAGAGTAGGCATTACATTTCCTGAAATATATGAAATGCAAATTAGAGCAATTTGTGAAGCATCGGCTGAGCTTGTCAAAGAAAAGAAAAAGATTCATCCGCAAATAATGATTCCACAGGTTGGAAGTGCAAGTGAGTTAAACCACATCAAAAAAATTTACGATTCGATTAAATCAGATGTAGAGTCAAAATCAGGTGTAAAGCTTAAGATGAATTTTGGTACAATGATGGAAGTCGTCCGTGCTTGTATAACTGCAGACGAATTGGCACAGACTGCCGAGTTCTTTAGCTTTGGAACAAATGATCTCACACAGGCAGTCTTTAGCTTCAGCAGGGAAGACGCCGAAGGCAAGTTCCTTCCAGAATATTTTGAAAAAGAGGTAATGACAGAAAACCCGTTCCAGTCACTTGATGCAAATGGTGTAGGCGGACTAATGGAGATTGCCATATCAAAGGGCCGAAGTGTAAAACCAAACCTCGAGATTGGAATTTGTGGCGAGCATGGAGGCGACCCAAAATCAATCAAGTTTTGCCACAAGGCTGGATTGACATATGTTAGTGCTTCCGCTCACAGAGTGCCAATAGCAATTCTTGCTGCAGCGCAGGCAGCAATTGAGAAGACGACCAAACCTAGTGCCAAAAAGCGCCAAAGATAAGATCAAGCCAGTTTTGCTTCAGCATAATAGATGTGAAACGGTTGGCTGTATATCACAACAGTATCATATGTTTTGGTGTCAATACCGTTTAGTGCATAATTTTGGTCACCTGTGCTGCCCTTCAGTGGACCCAAATCAATGCCAGTGGTAATGTCTCCTGCTTCAGTCATGTATACATGTAGATTTGGACCATTAGTGACTGTGAAATTTTCAAAACGCAAAAATGCAATCTTGCCAAGCGATATCACAAAGGCCTTGCCTGATGCATCGTTTCCTTTGAGACCAACAAATTGCCCCTGTTTTGAGTACACTACTGTTTGAGCGCCAGATGATATCTGCGATTCCATTTGTTGCATGGTCTCTGATACAGTAGTTGGAAATTTCTTTGCATCTTGAACTACAAGATCAATTGTCTTTTGGTCCATTTTTGATACAATTGCGTCTCTTTCTGAGCTTGCCATGTTGACAAATTTATCATATGTAAGACCGCTTTGAATTTGGTCGAGTGCCTGTGATAATTGGTCTTGGGGGGTTGTTTTGGTAAATTGTGGAAGACCAACATAGTAAATTCCCATTATTGTAGTTCCAATGATAATTGCAATGGCAACCCCTTTTAACACAAGATGAATTTACCGGATCAAACTATTAACTATATGGTCTTCTTTGTTCTGCCAAGAAATTGTAACTTGTCAACAAAGGACTGAAATATCGACTGTGAATAAATATACGCAATGCTGCCAAGACTGGAATCAATCAAACAAGCTAGATTAAAGATAGGACTAACACAGCAAAAACTTGCATCCCTTACAGGGGTAAGCACCTCAATGATAAACCAAATAGAGTCAGGCAGGTGCCAGCCTAGCTATGCCACTGCAAGGAAGATCTTTGAGGTATTGTGGTCACTTGAAAGCCAGTCATCGATGAAGGCAGGAGACATTTGTAGCAAAGAGGTTGTAAAACTCAAGACAACAGATACGCTACATGATGCAATAAAGAAGATGCAAGACATGTCAATTAGCCAGGTTCCTGTTTTTGATGGTGCCGAGGTAGTGGGTCTTGTCACAGAAGACGGCATAGTAAAACACCTGCTAGACAGCGATGAGATGCAGAGAAAAAAGATCAAGCTATCAGAGATAATGGATTCACGGCCACCCATTGTAGATTACAACACACCAGTGAAGACATTGGTTTCTCTGATACGATACTCAAAATGCGTCCTGGTTTCAAAGCATAGTAAGATTGTTGGAATAATTACTGCATCAGATACGCTCAAGCTTGCAGAATAGAAACCAATAACTTGTACCATATGGTTTTTCAAAAAATACTGAAACTATAGATTTGCAATTAAAAATAGATGATATTTCAAAATTAATCTTATAGAACAAACATACCATGAGCTTATCAATATGGAATCGTTAGTTTTTTTGGTAGTTTGTGGGTACTACGAGTGTACAAGAGTTTTGGACATGACTCCCTAAGATTGCAATAAAACCCACACTTTTTATTTTGTATTCAGTTCAAAGTATTTTCTTTTTTGACCTTTAACACTCTCAGGATTATCTCAACTGATAATCCAAATGCAAGTACTGAGAGTGCAATTATCATTGGCCAGAAAAACTCTGGAGTAGAACTGCTAAAAAATGGAGTGCCAGAACCCAGGTGAGGGTTTTGAGTGGCAAGTTGTACCTTCTCCCTTGCAAGCTTGAGCATCTCTTCTAGTGTTGCACCAGAGCCTATGCCTCCGTCACCTGAATATGGCCCACCTACTCCATTGTAAAATGGGTTGTAGCTAGTTGAACCTGCATCATTTGGTATAGGCTGTGTTGTTTGAATATCCGATGGAAGAAATCTTCCCACTGGCTGAAGTGTTACAGTTGCAAACCACGAACCAATTGCAGCAACTGCGATTGCTCCAAATCTATAGATAGAATTAAACGATTTGAACAACGACTTGCTTGACTTGGCCTTTTCAGAAAATTTGGAAGGAACAATAACAATAGCAAATTTTGTGGCAGTATAATATTTCATGTCATGAGATTTTGTGTTCTTGCCAATCTTTGATATCTCAACTAGGCCCACATCTTGCATCTTCTTTAGATGATACCTGACAAGTTGTAGTGAGAATTGTGTTCTCTGAGAAATTTCATTTGCTGTAAGGGTTGAATCAAATAATAATTTCAATATGGTTCTACTTGCATCTGTTATGAGAACCTCCCCAAGCGCCCTTAGCCTTTGATCGTCGGTATCATAGATGCCAATCTTTTCTGCAACTGGTTGTCTTGATTTGTCTTGTGCCATGGTTGAGGAATATAATAGGTCGTCGATAATATGTAAAACTTTTGATGAAATTCTACTTTCATCAAACGCTATATCCAAATTTGTGGTATCACATATCATGAAGTCTCTTGCATACGGTCCTCCTCTTGCCGTCCTCGTCTTGGCCGTGTTGCCACAGATGGCCTTTGCATTGGATTATGGGGGAGGGCCCACAAGCCCCATGACTTTGGAACAAGAAATTGATCTTGCAAAAAAGCGCATTGATTTAGTAAAGGCACATCCAGGACAGGGTTCTGGAACTCCATACCTTTCTCCATATGGTGTCATAGGAGCAACATTAATCACAGGCGGAATATTTGGAGGAATCTTTGTAGCCTTTGTTGTACGCGCAAGACAGATAGAGAATATGAGATCAAGACTTGTTCCATAAACCCACTTTTTTACAAATTTTATTTTTTCATTGATTTCTCAAATACCTGCTCAACTGTTCGTGGTTTGCCATCTTTGAACACATCTTTTGCACAGTATTTCATGGAAAACTCTGCCATTTGCATCATAATTGATTTTAGTGCATTGCCCTTTTCTGTTACAGCATATTCAATTTTTACTGGTGTGCCTGCTTCAACATTTCTTTGTATAAGACCATTTTTTTCCATCTCACGCAGCCTGACAGAGAGTGTCTTTGGATTAATTCCTTCAACTGAATCAAGAAATTGATTGAATCGTGTTTGGTTTAACAAAATCATGTTACGTAGTATATGAATTGTGAATTTTTTGCCAATGATTTTAAACGAGTTATCAATAGGGCAAGATTTCATCTTGTCTGATATCATTTTGAGCTCTTGTGGCGTCAACTTACCAAAACCTCATCTACTTTCGATACAGTTACTTTCCAATTTATATACTTACCTTTCTATAGTTGGTATAAGAAAGTAATATGGAATGCACAGACGAATCATGTAGAATGGAAGGACATGCAACATGTGCATGTGGCTCTAACAAGCCCTACGAAGAATGTTGCGGTTGTGAAATGGATCCAATAGAGATATCTATGAGGATGTGGCACAAGGCATTCTTTCAGGCAATGCATGAGGTACACGTAGAGAAATTAAAGAAAAGAATTGAAACTGCGTGGGGACCAACCATTGACAAATCTGCCGATGCTGCAATAGAATCATTTGGCAAGATGTGGCAATCAATGCAATTGCAATCTGAAGGGAAAAAAGAGTTTGCATCAAAGTTGCAGAAGATATTTTCTGAAACAAGTAGGAGATAACTCCCCCATCAAATCTCCTACTTTTTTTTATTTTTTAATCATTTGAAATTGTTCCATTGATTCAATGTAACTAGTTTATGATTACTGCAAGGTAAAAGTAAGTATTTTTGATTGACCATTGTTTGAGACATTGATGTACCATGTTCCAGTTGGATAAGAGCCAGTTGTTGAAAAGAACAAGACGTAATTGCCATTAGAGTTTGAGGTAGCTGAAGTAGTAGGATAATTTGATTGAGACGGACTGACAAACGTAGCTGATACCGTGCTTCCTGCAGGTGCATTTCCTGCTACCTGTACCAGATCTCCCCTGCTATAGGTTGACTTGCTAGTTTGTGCAGTAAATGTTGACGAGCCAGAGCTACTGCCAGTTCCCAGTGTAAAGTAGATTGTCTTTGATTGGCCCAAGTTACTTACATTTACGTTCCAGTTTCCAGTTTGATATGATGATGTTGTTGAAAATAATATCGTATAGGTACCATCAGAGTTTGCATTTGTCGAAGAAGTGTATGTGGCACCAGATGGGCTTGTCATCACTGCTGTAACAGTACTGCTAGGCTGAGCCACGCCAGTTACTTGGATCATGTCACCCAAGTTGTATGATGACTTGTCGGTCTGTGCTGTAAATGGATAAGAGCCAGAACTGCCAGTTCCCAGTGTAAAGTAAATGGTCTTTGATTGG
>CAYUTC010000027.1:0-18508 GCA_964447595.1 uncultured Nitrosopumilaceae archaeon | reverse complement strand
CTTGAGAGAATAGCTCGAACCTCGATGCAAACAAAACTTGTCAGAAGAGACTCGGCCAATCTTTCCGATATGATAGTAAAGGCTGTGGTTGCAGTAGCTGAGAAGACAGAAGACAGCTACAAAGTAGATATTGATGATATCAAAGTAGAGAAAAAGGCAGGAGGCTCTATCAAAGACTCTATCCTTACCAAAGGGATAGTCCTTGACAAAGAGGTAGTTCATAGTGGAATGCCAAAGAAGATAGACAAGGCAAAGATTGCATTAATCAATACAGCACTTGAGATTGACAAGACCGAATTTGATGCTAAGATAAACATCCAGAATCCCCAGCAGATGAAATCATTTCTTGATGAAGAGAACCGCATGATCAAAACAATGGTAGACAAGGTAATTGCATCAGGTGCCAATGTCCTCTTTTGTCAAAAAGGAATAGATGACATGGCACAACACTATCTTGCAAAAGCAGGTATTCTTACCGTACGAAGAATCAAAGAAAGCGACATGGCAAAACTTGCCAAAGCAACAGGTGCTAGAATAACTACAAACCTTGATGACTTGTTTGAAAAAGACCTTGGCTCTGCCGAACTAGTAGAAGAAAGGAAGGTAGAGACAGACAAATGGGTCTTCGTTGAGGGCTGCAAACATCCAAAATCAGTAACTATGCTCCTTCGAGCAGGCTCGCAAAGAGTTGTTGACGAGGTAGAAAGGTCGGTTCATGATGCACTAATGGTTGTAAAAGATGTAATGGAAAATCCAATGATAGTGGCTGGTGGCGGTGCTCCAGAAACTTATGCTGCAACAAAATTACGAGAATGGGCAAGGTCATTGGAAGGACGCGAACAGCTTGCAGTAGAGAAATTTGCTGACGCTCTTGAAGTAATTCCTATCACACTTGCAGAAAATGCTGGGATGGATCCAATTGATACTCTGGCATCATTGCGTTCAAAGCAACAAAAAGGAAACAAATGGACTGGCATTGATGTCATGAAAGGCCAAGTGGCAAGCATGCACTCTACAGATGTCTTTGAACCGCTTTCAGTTAAAAATCAGATACTTTCATCCGCAACTGAAGCTGCATCAATGATTTTACGAATCGACGATGTGATTGCAGTTGCCAAAGCCTCTGGACCTCCAGGAGGTGGTGGCATGGGCGGAATGGGTGGAATGGAAGGAATGGGCGGTATGGGTGGCATGGGCGGAATGGGTGGAATGCCACCTATGGACATGGAATAATACCAAAATTACAATTTTCTTTGCTCAAACATTTATTTGACTAGAACAGATAGCCATTTTCATGCAAATTGGCGGCAACAAAATACTGGGCGGTGCAAAATATGTATACCTGATAGTTTTCTTTGCGTTGCTGTCCGGAGCATTCTATCCTGTTATTACTCATAGCGCTTGGGATCCTGTCATAATAGGAACGCTGATTCTTTTTGTAGGTCTTGGAGGAACGGTAGCTATCTACAAGGCAGGTACTACTGAAAAGCACAGAAAGGCGTATCTTATTGCAGGTCTTGCCATTACTGCAATTGCATTATTTCTAGTGTATGCGGCTATTGGAAGAGTCTAGATATCAAAATAGAGATAGAATTCGTGTGGATGAGGTCTAATTGAGATCTCATGATCATCGGTTCGTTCTATCTCAATTATCTTGTCTATTGTCTCATTTGAGAAAATTGGATTGAGGAACTTTCTATCACTTTCAAGCTCATCAAGTGCCTCACCTAACGTAGCAGGAAGGTCCTTTATTCCCTTGGCATTGCGCTGCTCTTTTGTCATTTTGTAAATATCTTCATGAACTGGGTCTCCTGGGTCCATCTTCTTTTTTATTCCATCCAAACCAGCTGCAAGACATGCTGAAAATACAAGATATGGATTAGAAGATGGATCTGGTGCTCTAAATTCAATTCTTTTTATCTTTGCGTATTTTTCTCCCTTGAAATGAGCAGGAATTCTAATTATTGCTGATCTATTGCTTGGGCTCCATGCAATGTATACTGGTGCTTCATATCCTGGGACTAGTCTGTGGTATGAGTTTGTTGTTGGTGCAACAATTGCAGACAATGCTCTTGCATGATTCATTATACCGCCACAAAAATATCTTGCAGTTTGACTGATCTCTTCTTTGTCATCTTTGTCAAAGAAGATGTTCTTGTCATTTTTCCACAAGCTTACATTTGTGTGCATGCCAGAGCCAGCATCCATGGAAATTGGCTTTGGCATCATTGTAGCTACTTTGTCATATTTTTTTGCAATGTTTCTTACAACATACTTGTATGTCTGAGCTCCGTCTGCAGAATTTGTTAGCGTATCATATCTGATGTCTATCTCACACTGGCCTGCTGTAGCTACCTCGTGATGATGATTGTCACACAAAATTCCAAAATTCTCGTTTAAAACTTCAACACAATCATTTCTGTATTCGGTTAACGTATCGGAAGGTGTACTTGGATAGTATCCCTTTTTGAGGGCCATTGGGTAGCCCTTGCCTTCTTGGTTCCATGGGGCCTCTTTTGATTCAATTGAATATGACTGACCCTTGTATGGAGTAAGAACATCCCACTGGATTTTATCAAATACGAAAAACTCTACCTCGGGACCCCAAAAACTTGTATCAAATCCTTGCGTCTTTAGGTATTTTTCTGCCTTTTGTGCAATCCCTCGTGGATCCATTTCCAGCCTGCCTTTGCCCCAACCCCAATAGACATCACAAATCAGTCTAGCAGTCCTTGAATGCTCCATCCAAGGAATCAATGCATATGTATTGGGATCAGGCTTGAGAACCATATCAGAGTCATCAATGCTGGCAAATCCAACAATAGATGAACCGTCAAGTTTTGGCAATCCATCTTGCATTTGCTGGGGTGTAAACAAGTTTGCAGAAATTGTAGTATGATGAAATCTTCCCCTAAGACCAGTAAATTGTAAATCGATAAATTTTACTTGATCGTGTTTTATCTTTGAAAAAACTTCATCAGCAGAATATGAGATCGGAACAGGTTCCCCACCAATCACTTTATATGGCAATTTTGCACCTTGATCATAACACAAAGGAGTCTATGATTTAAGTATTGTTGGGTGTGCAAATGTCAGAAACAAAAAAAATTGATGTAAACTCATTGTATTCGATCCTTCTTCGAGAAGTGGAAAATGAATCTGTACAAGAACTTGATCCACAATTCTACAATAACATTGCAGAATTTCTTGGTAATTTAAAAAATCAAGACTACGATGGAGTTGAATCCAAAATCAAAGAATCACTTGTAAAAATGGTATCAGAGCTAACCTCACTTCTTCTAAAGTTTCGAATTGAAAAAGCAACAAGCTTAGAAGAATTAGATTATTCAAATTTGCTTGACGAAGAGAGATTTATTCTAGATTCTGAAGATGAGATGCGACAAAGAAAAGATACCATACTTTCTGCAACACTAAATGGCAGACTGAAACTACTTGAGACAGTTGCAAGCAATCACAGGTCAAGGGCCATTGTGGTTCGATTTCTCAAACCAATAGACCAGATAGTTGGAACTGACCTTCAGACGTATGGGCCATTTGATGCCGAAGACGTGGCAACCTTACCGTTTGAGAATGCACGTGCTCTCATTGGCAAAAAAATAGCTACAAAGATAATCTGGGAAGACTAAAAATTAGACCTAGATAGTGTGATTGCATGAACACTGGAATGGACTTTTTTGCTGTTTACTTTGAGGTCATACTGTATCCTGTTGTGGGTTTAATTGTAATTGAGATGGTTTGCAGAGCAGCAAAGATACCCAGTTGGAAAAAACTTGTATCTCAGGCAATAATGTGTGTTGGATTTGGAATTGCATATCTTACGTCCCAAGTCGCACACTGGTTAACTGGTGTTGTCTTACTAGCTTTAGCCTTTGCTTTGTTTTATCAAGCGAAAATATCAAAACTTAATCCAGAAAAAGCCCTATACTAACTGAATTTGCCAAAAACTCGTTTAATAAAACTCTGTCTTCCTATTCCCTTTTTTCTCTGAATTTTATTCTCGCCAAATTTCTTTGCTCTTATTTGGTGCAGCTTTACACACCTGTGATCTTCAGGTAATCTGTGTTCTGCACAAAATTTATCACTGCAATAATTACATTGAAACGGCAAGTCTGTTGTTGTACCACAATATGTGCAGTCAACTTGTTCCATGATCATCTCTTGATCATGATACTAAATTAGCTTTAAGAAACAAAGTTACTTCTTCCCTTTATCAGGAATTAATTGACAAGACTTATTACAGAAAATGACTTGATGAAAAATGATTTTAAAATGATAAAAGGTCAAGTAGCAATAGTAACTGGTGCAAGCAGTGGAATTGGATATGCCACTGCTTTGGCAATAGCAAGGGCAGGTGCCAAAGTCGCAATAGCTGCACGAAGGACTGACAAATTGCAACAACTCAAAAATGAAATTGAAAAGATTGGAGGTGAATGCATTGTAGTATCATGTGATGTATCAAAGAAAAATGATTGTGATAAGCTAATTGATGAGACAGTAAAAAAATGGAATAGACTAGATATTCTAGTTAATAATGCTGGTCTCATGCCCTTGAGTTTTGTAAAGAGTCTCAAGGTTGATGAATGGGAAAAAATGGTTGATGTCAACATAAAAGGTGTCTTGTATTGTACTGCTGCTGCAATACCTCATTTGGTAAAACAAAATTCCGGCCATATTGTAAACATTTCATCTATTGCTGGCAGAGTAGTATTTCCTGCAGGAAGTGTTTACTGCGCGACAAAATATGCAGTACGTGCATTTAGCGAAGGATTACGACAAGAACTATCCGTACGACACAATATTCGTGTGACTACAATTGAACCAGGAGTGGTGGAAACTGAGCTTACAAATACAATTACTGACAAGGGACTGGATTCCTTTGTAAAATATGTTAAAGACATGAAGGCACTCAAATCTGAAGACATTGCAAATTCCATAGTTTTTGCCTTAGAATCACCACCACACATGAACGTAAATGAAATAACTATCAGACCAACAACCCAAGAAAGATAACATGGTGTTTTGGCATCAGACCAGCTAACATCGTGATTTTAGGTGGAGGATTTGGAGGGCTTGCTGCTGCAAACGAGCTGCGTGAAAATCTCACACAAGATACACGAATCACAATAGTTGACAAAAAAGACTGGTTCATGATGGACCTAGTAAAGTTATGGATAATGATTGGTACAAGAGAATTTGAAACATCCAAAAGGCCACTTGAAAATGTAACAAAAAAAGGAATTGAATTTGTAAATGAACAGGTAATCAAGATAGATCTTCAAAACAAAATTGTAAGGACAAGTTATCGTAGTCTTCACTATGATTATCTGATAATTGCCTTGGGTGTAGAACTTGCACCTGAGCAGATTTCAGGTCTTGCTGAAAACAGCTTGATATTATACGAACTAAAGGATGTCCCAAAGATTCGTGATGCTGTACACCAGATAAAATCAGGCAAAATAGCTATTGCAATTACAGGCTTACCGTACAAATGTCCACCTGCGCCATATGAGGCGGCCCTTCTACTGAGATCAATTCTTGAGAAAACAGGTGCAAGCAGCTCAGTTCAAATTGATTTTTACAGCCCCACCCCAATTACTCTACCAGCAGGTGGCCCTCAAGTAAGCGAGGATATAAGACAGATTCTAGAATCAAAGAAAATAGAATTTCATGGAAACCACAAAACTATATCAGTAGAACCAAACAAACTCAAGTTTGAATCTGGAGACACAGATTTTGATCTTTTAATTGCAGTCCCGCCCCACAAGGTACCAGCTGTAGTTTTGGATTGTGGATTGGCACAACCTGGCAAATTCATAGAAGTAGACAAGACTTGCAAGACAAACTTTGAAAAGGTATACGCAATAGGTGATGTAAACCAAATAATGGTAACAGACAAAATTGCCGTACCCAAAGCAGGAATCTTTGCAGAAAGCGAAGGAATAACTGTTGCAAGAAATATTATTTCACAAATCAAAAAAGAAACAGAAAGTGCAGTCTTTGATGGAAAAGGTGGTTGTTTTCTTGAAACTGGAACAAAAACTGCAGGATATATTCAAGTTGATATGTTTGCTAGTCCTTCTCCAGTAACATTACTAAAAAATCCATCTTCGGATTATTTTGTTGAAAAAGAAAAATTTGAAAAAGATAGACTTGAAAAATGGCTATAGCAATAGGCCAAATTTTGTACAACAACCTAATACCACAATTTAATTATTTCAATAATGGCCAGCAACTTGAGGGACCGTAGTCTAGCTTGGTCATACACCACATGGTCCTATGACACGACAAAAATTTTACAAAAAACGCAGCAGCTATTGGGGCAGCTACAAAGCCCCTGCAATTTTTTCTTTTTTAAAATTAGCTCATGATTAGTATAGAAATTAAAAAATCTACCTAGGGTTTTAAATAGAATAACCAATTAAATTTTTGTAATTTGCAGCAAAATCTGATCGTAAGTGGAAAAATTCATCGGATAATGTATTCTATGGATCCCTGAAAGCATCATCGCCTACAAGCTGAATTATTCCCATACAAGGATCATTAATTTTCACAAAATTTGATGGTGGTGTCATTGTCCGCATTGCTGCAAAACATCGAATATGTGCTTTGGGAAAAACGTCTAGCAATTTGTTTGCAACACCAATGAATGTGGCACCACGTGTCACAATATCGTCCACTAAAAGAATTTCAGATGGTTCAGAGAGTATTTTTTCAACCTCTACTGTGCCGTAGTGTTCAAAAGCCTTCGGTCTATCCTCAGACGCACTCTTGGATGACTTACGTATTGGTACTACACGTTTAACACACTCTGCCACACTCTTGCCAAGACCTCTTCGAGCCAATGCCTTTGCTATACGTTGAGGAACCCAAAGGCTATCTTTGGTAAGTAAAGAACTTGGTGGAATAGGAATTAAAATTGGGTTACCGTTAAAGAGTTTAGCAAAGGGTAAGCTTTGCAAGTTTCTCTTGATCTCATCTGCAATAAACTCAGACATCAACACTTTGCCCGATTTTGAATCCACGAACAAATCATTTTTGATTATAGTCTTCATAGTTTTTGATTTCATGTGAATCTCCGAAATCCCCCAAGGTGCGTATGAAAGCAAGGAACCGAACTCTATTTCAGAAATATGCATTATGCTTACTGGAACACGTCAATAACTTCAAGATGCGATGGCAGAAAATCGAATATGTCAGCGGGATCGGAAAGTTTCATTGCACCGTACCGTGACATTTTCTCAGTCCAGCTTAGTTGGGTGTTTTCAAAAACATGCTTACAGATAAACAGGGGACGACCAAGCCTTATTGTTTCCCAACCTTGATGTAATGAACCGCTCGTATTTCCTGCTTCAACAATGACAGTAGCGTCAGAAATTAGAGCCATGGTTCGATTCCGAATTACAAAATCCTTGCGTTTGGTCGGATGACCTATTTGAAATTGTGAGATGGCAAGATGATTATTCATTATTTCTTGTTGGAGTTCAAAGTTTTTACTTGGATAAACCTTGTTTAGCGGGGTTCCTAGAACTGCAATAGTCTTACCGCCATACCTGATAGCAGTTTGGTGGGCAGCCGTATCGATTCCATCTGCAAGCCCGCTCACAATTACGGTCTGTTTCTCCAACAGAGTCATTGCGATTGTCTGAGCTGCTTCCAGCCCTTTTGGCGATGGTTTTCTTGTACCAATTATTGAAACTCTTGGTTTTGGCAATGGGATTTCCATAGAGCCTTTAACGTAGAGCATTTCAGGAGCATATTTGGCTTCTATATCATTTAGGGGACGACCAAGAAGAGCCTGAGGAGAGATAGAAGAATAGTTAAACCCCTTGAGCATCTCCACCATATTACTTTCTTTTAATACTATTTTGATCTTCCTATTATTGATTCTGTTTCCTTAGGTTCTTCAATCGTATCTTATTCTCTGAACTCGTTCATTTTCTCTCTGTTCTAAATCCAAGATTTCTTCACCGACTGTTTTACCTCTAGGTTTGAATTTAGATTGTGGGCAATTATGTGGTTGGTTTGTAATAGGATCTAATGGTATGAACTTACCTTTTTGGGATTTCATAATAGCATCAAAGTAAATTTCCTGACCACATCTAAAGCATTTTTTTATCTGATGTTTTTGCATGGAGTAATAGTATAGACATACTAACTGATAAAGAGATTATGTCAAATTATTTAATTCGTCAAAAACATCGTAATAAACACCAAACAAATCAAGAACAAAGTTGCTAATATTCTTTGAATACAGTTTTCAGGTTAGTTCTACCCCGCAAGCTCAAACAAGAACTGGATATATCCAATCTCAAATGTTACCTTGTGTATAGGCTTTTTTGAAAAACTAACGCAGGGCCTCACTTCTACAACTACCTCTTCATAGGCAGGCAGATGCGCACCCTGCTCCACGCTTGCATGGAACGTGACAAAATCTCCATCGCACCTTACATTGCTTATAGAGACACTATATTGACCACGATTATACAGCTTGACAAGGAAACCCTTCTCAGGATGTCTACTGTACGAACTCAGTTGAATATCAATGCCAGAGCCCCATGACCTCCTCACCGAGCTGTCAACAAAGGAACATGTATCAATTACAAATTTCTTGATCTCTGTATCTGAGATCTCCTTTGCATTCTCCAGCAGCTTCTGACAACCCTTTACTGTATCATACATAGGAAGGTCTTTGCGAAAATCATCTGATTTATCAACTGATACATGCCAAACAGGGAGTTCAGTCTCTTCTGACTTAGGCAAGTTTTTGAAAACCCGTTCATCTGTAATATAATCCTGATATCTTCCGAGCAGATTTGATACTGCGGCTGATGCAATCTCTGTCTCCTCTACTGCCTTCTCATACTGCTTGTCCTGATATCTCCGAGGTACTGCCTTGTGGATTATTTCTGCATTATGTAGCAAGGATTCTAATTTTTTTAAAGCCCTTGCAATCCTTATTCTGTCTATTATCCCACCCAGTTCACCTTCATATGGTACTTCTGAGATCAGTGGTTGTACAGCATCTTCTTTGCAGAGCTCAACATACGGTTCAAGCTTCGGCATCACCTCATTTGCAAGGCTACTTACTGCTGCAAGCTTCTCGTAATCGTTTTCCTTTTTGGATTCAGATATAGCAGAGTCTACAAGCTGCTTGAGCGAGAGCGCAAGATAAGATGATGGTCCCGGATCGAACTGGTTTGTGACCGGCCTGAGAATGTCAGAGATAAACTCTGATCTCTTACCCTCTGGTATCTTCATCAATGCGTTGTAAACATCAAGTGCCATGGATACGTTCATCACCTTTCTGGTCCTGCCAGGAGGCCTTCCCCTCAGCCTGTCATCTGGGTCAAGAGGATTTTGGTCCATGGTATACATCACTATTTGAATTTTTTATGTGCATCTTTTTTTGATATGGTACAATATGCTATAGCATTTTATGAATTGCGATAAGGATCTCAATGGAATCGTACAGGGAGATATTCTGAAACTTAGGGTATATCAAACCTTCACAAAATTGCATGCATGTGTCTTACTGCGGCGAGGGGATCTGGCAAAAATGGATGTGGTATGTCATGTTATTTGACTTGGTACTGGCGTCGACTGTACTTGCAGTGCCAGTGCTGATAGGCGCCTTTAAAGAAAGTTCGACAAATGAAACGATACATCTGCTAGCAAAGGCTCTAGGTCCTGCAACCGGCATATATCCACTCTCCTACCTGTGTTACATTCTGCTGCCGCATGCAGGCATACCTGTAAGCTTGAAGCTTGGCCACCCAGACTGGGGCACCATCATACTGATCATCTTTGGAGTATTCTCATACTTTCTCTCCGTGCCGTTTGTAATTTTTGGAGGAAGGATAGGCCGCGAGGTTTATGAACCAAGAAAAGCAGAACGCGAGACGGCATATACTGCGCTGAGTATACTAGAGCCCAAACTTACCGAGTATGCATCACGACTTGAAAACAAGATGAACCGTCTGCTAGACAACAAGGTCGGGGTATACATGAATCAGCTTGATGCACTTGCAAGGCAGATGATCTCGGGGTTTGACAGGCTTGCAGGTGCATGCATACAAGATACTGACTCTAGACATGCGATGATCTCCGCAGCAGAGAGGAGCCAGAAGACGCAAGCTGCCTCTGAAAAAACGCTCAATGACTTTGAGCAGACCACTGCTGCACTTGTCATGGTATTAGATCAGCTTGAAGAAGATCACAAGATTCTCGAAGCTAGGATAGAAGCTCTCTCTGGTGCAAAAGAAGAAGAAAAATTAGAAGACGAAGATTTGACTGAGACCAAGCTTACTCCACTTGACGGCAGGGCATCTAGAACAACAGGAATTGAGATGCAACATGAAATGGCAAGATATCTTGAAGGGCATGGGTTTGAGGTAACAGAATCAAACGGCCCGGGTCAGGCTGATTACATCTTACGGTATGATGGTGATATTGTTGCTATAGGTTCCAACAAGGCATACACACTAATCGACGAGCCAAAGAGGATGCAAAGGAGGGTATCTGCAAAGGATGTCGAGCCAGAGCTTGTGCTTGCACGAAAGCTAAAGGTTCCAATGGTACTCTTTGTCACAAACATAAGAACCGGGAGGATGTGGGCACAGATAGTAAAGGTCGACGAGCTTGCAGAGTGGCAGGGTGTCTCGACTCCTGTCATAATGGCAAAGGACGACGAGTCGTCTGGCAAGAGGCTTGAAGAAGACTTTGCATCAGTCCTTGCCTCATTTGGGGTGGTGGCCTGATGTACTGGATACAATACAAGGAGATGATATTCTCTGCCTGATATTTTGACAAAGACGTATCACCGCAAGGTTGCAGCGATAAAAAAATCGGTCTACGTCAACATACCGTCCAAGATCTCAAAGGAGATTGGTATTGTAAAGGGATCTATTCTGTATGTAACACTTGAAGGAGAGAGGGTGATCCTCTCAAAGGACCAAAGCAAGAAAGAGGTTGTGGCAAACCAAACACAAGCACTAGGAGACAAACAAGTTAACGGCACAAAATGTGAAGACAGTCTCAAGCGTGTGTTATAGAATGGTTATACGTGGTAATGATGCTAGAGTACCTCTTTCATTTTGTATGAATCGCAGATTTTACTTTTCAAATCTTGTTTTTCGAACATTTCAGAATTCTGTAATGCCTCTTGCCAAGGCTCTAGTCTTTTTGTCGGGATACTATAGTATTTTCATGAAAAACTATAGCCTTTTGGAAGCCATTACAGAATTCTGTAGCCCCAAATAAGGCCTATTAGAGACACTACATACAACTGCGCAAAACTACTCAAACTGCGCAAAACTACATCTTATTTTATACTCTCTTTTCCCACACTACACAATATAACTAACTATTCTACCCTTCTTTTTCCTCAATTTTTCTTATTTTTCCTGATCTATTCACTCTGATTTTTCCACCCTCACTCCCTTCAACCCTATCAATTCTTCACATCACAATACACTTTTTAAAAAATTGATTCAATCTTTCTGACACCATGTTTTCTGCGATTAGTTATTCATTTGATGTTTTACAATACGACTTGTTCTGACTCTGTAAAACCTTTCTTTCAAACCTTTTTGAATCTGTTTCTATAGATATTTGATTGCAAGAATATTTTTTGTTGACATTTTTAGAATCCACTTCCTCGTACAATCAATTTATACTTCTTTTTGTAAAAACCCTTCACAAAGTTGCATGACTGTCTCTAGAAACTTAAGGACACCACTGATTTCAATTGCTAGTACTCTACTTCCTTCTATCATTTGATAACGTATTTCATGTCTAACTTGAGGATCTGTAATCGTGTTATACGCCTCTATTTGTGAATTCAATTTTCCTATTGCTGATATTGCATGAATTATTCCATTATGAATATCGCCTATCAGATTTTTCTCTGATAAAAAATCATAATTAGAATTTATTGCATCTCTAATGAAGCTTAAGTCTATCTTAGACGGTCTTGTTTGATCATTTGGACTAACTGATGATAAGTAATTGATTGTGGCTTCTAATTCTCCCTTAAGAATTACTGTAGTAGATCTTAATTTTTGAATATTTTTTATCAATGAAATTGAATTCTGGAACATGTTGGATACCATCAATCTCGTAGCAGGGTATGTGCCATCTCTAATTCGTATAAAACATTGGCATCTATTCTTAACAAAAAATGGCTTTTTCGAATCTTCGTCCTTCACTTCCAACACAATATAGTATCTACCGCTGTCAGGAAGAGCCTTCACTCTTGTCCTTGGTACTGGTTCCACATTTGCTATGCTTTCCCTGATTTGCTGTTCTACTACGTTTATCTCATTTTCACTGATTCCTTCTTTTATAAAGCGAATTACTTTTTTCCCATTGGAAGTTTTTTGCTCATTGATGCCCAATACAAGAAAACCGCCAGCCGTATTAGCCATCGCACAAATGTGGTTCGATAATTCATTAATTCGTACCTTGAAATCAAGGGATTCGGATTCTATTTTCTGTTCTAACAGTTTGTTCAACAAGAAAGTCACTTGTACATCCCAAGAGTCCTGCAGGCCTTTTTCTGGCAACGGGAAGAGCTCTCTTATATCCTAAAATCTTGTATTTCAGTTCCGTAACGTGATTCTGTTGCTTTTCTTGAAGCTTTTTCGACTTCATCTCGTGTCTTGACAGGTGACATGTAGTAATTTATACTTAGTAAATATATAAAAATATATTGATTTTTAGGTGGTATAGAACCATGAATAAAAATCCTAGAGAAGACAAAATGACTATTGTTAGAACCAGCTTATTTTGTAACCAAGACAGGCACTTTGGATTTGTGTAATACGTAATTTGTGACGCTTCCTAATAGAACTTCTATCTTACTCATACCTCTACCACCAATCACAATAATGTCAATTTTATGTTCTTTGCTCTTTGCAAAATCTGTAATGGCATCTCCCACGTGCCCTTGAAGGATTTCATATTGTAACTTCATTCCTTTCTTCGAGGCTTCTGCTTTTGCAGACTCGAGAAACCTTTTTCCTTCTGAGTAGAGTTTTTCTTTGATGACTTTATCTGGCTCATACATCTGAAAGGCTGGAAATGGTAGAACATAAACAGCGGTGATGGAACCTTTTGTATCTTTTGCTATAGTTATGGCCGCATCTAATGCTTTCATGGAACCATCTGATCCATCTATGGCTACAAGAATATTTTGAAATCTCATTTCTGATATCCTGCTTTGGCTGATTCAGAGTAATTCTTTGCTTTGCCTAGAATTAGGCTTCTTGATCTCATTGTTTTCTTAAACAGCACAAAGCCCAATCCAGTTGTTGTAGATCCAAATAGTATACTTAGTAAATTTCCTTGATCAGACGAAGCAACTGTCATGGTGTAGATGAAACCTAACACCATCATAATTATTCCCAAACCTGCAAATATCATCATCACCTGAGGAATTCTTGGTGGAACGTAATCCTTCGATATTGGAATTACTCCATTTATTGCAGCTTCATTACATACATGACAATAATGTTTTTGCTTTTTTCCAATCCACACAGACTTTAAAAAATAGAAGTTGACATGACACAAATCACAAGGTTTCTTCGTCAAAGTTATTTGCCCGTACAAATCAAACTCTTTTCCAAGATCTAACATGCATTTCCGGCAATACTTTCCTTCTATTCTCCACATTCGATGAAACCTGTACTTCTTAAAACCAAGTGTCTCGCCGCAACCATCGCACCCTGTCAAATGACATCCCCATTTTGTTTCTTCTTTGTTTCATCTAGGGGTTCTTCTACTGCCAACTTTTTCCTAGTTATGATTTGTTTTATTGAACGTCTAGCCTGAATTATAGGCAGTCCTATTATGAAAAAGGCAGCCCCTGATACCCAAGATACTGCAATTCCTACCCAGAGTCCATAAAATGGAACATTAAAGACATATCCTGTAAAGTAAAGCGGCAATGGCCAAAAGACAATTAATGCAAGTGTCATCAAACCTCCGCCCTTGAGGCTGAACCTGAATGCTTTCTTTAAGGTCTGCTCGTCTAATGCCATTTGCTCCACATCTGCCTCAGCCATTTCGACAAGTTTGATTTTTTCTTTAATTTTAGTCCAGTCAAAGTCTCTGTTCTTCACAAAACTCCAAA
The DNA here is from genome assembly GCA_964447595.1 of uncultured Nitrosopumilaceae archaeon. Lineage (GTDB taxonomy): Archaea > Thermoproteota > Nitrososphaeria > Nitrososphaerales > Nitrosopumilaceae > Nitrosotalea. The sequence continues at coordinate 4,356 of CAYUTC010000027.1, read as the reverse complement.
CTGCCGTTATGGCTCCGCCTACCAAGATTCCAGCTACATTGCCATACAACATGGAGAAGTTATCTCCCAAGCTGGCAAGAGAGACATGTCCTCCGTATTGGGGTAAAGTGACTGCTGTTCCCATCCATGCTGCAAGTGCAACAAACAGCCCTCCTATTGCTCCAGCCACTGCAGCATTCTTGTCAGTCTTCTTCCAAGTTACTGTTAATGCAATCGGGATGACCGCAGATCCAATTAACACTCCCATTGCAAGATAAACAAATCCCAAGCTTAGGCCCATTGCCAAGAGGACAACTGCAAGACCACCCATTCCAAGTCCAAATCCTACTATCGTCGCTCTAGATACTTTTAGTAGCTGTTTGCCTGTTGCATTTGGGTTTTTGTATGTTCTATACACGTCATACGTGATAAGAGAAGATACAGCTATTAGCTCTGCAGAGCCTGCTGAAGTTACTGCCATGAATAACATTACCAAGACCATTATGCCGCCTATGTCGCCCATCAAAGTAGATGCAGCTGCCGGCACAGTTAGTCCTAACTGTACCTGTGCTGGGGTCAAATGAACCTGTAGCGCTACTGCTGTAAGGCCCATTGTGGTTGCTAGCGTAAATGGAATTGCAAACCAACACATTCCTCCAAGCAAAAATCCTTTTACAGTAGATTGCGGTCGTGCAGCAATTGCTCTCTGCCAATATGCCTGGTCGACAAAGACAGTACCAAAATTTCCCACTATGTTGATGATGCCAAAAATCAACCCTCCGAGAGATGCCATAGTAAGATATGCACCAGCGGCATTTCCATCTACTGGATGTAGTTTTGCTGCGGCTGCAAGTTTTTCATACATGCCTTCTACTCCACCTGTGACTGGGCTGATAAAGTAAACTACAGATACGAAGGTTAAGATCGTAATGAAAATTATTATGGTGTGTATGTAGTCTGCAACAAATGTTGCCTTTAATCCTCCAACGAGGGTATAAATCATCACCCCTATGGGTATGAGAAAAGCAGCAATTGAAATATTCATACCAGTCAAGCCGTTTACTACTGCAGCACCACCAAGAAGCAGCATTGCAGTGACTATCATGTTTGTCATCAAGGCAAAGACAAGGAAAACACGATGAGCTCCCTCGCCAAATCTTGCACGTATTATCTCTAAAAATGTATGCGCATTTGGAGCCTTCCTCTTCAATTCAATGGCCAAAATACCAAATAAGAGGACCTGAATCGATGCACCTGCTGCATACCAGAATGGGCCACTTACTCCATATTCATAAGCAACTGTAGATGATTGAAGTAATGTTGCAGCCCACGTCCACGCAGATACTATGGCAGCAGCAGTTAATCCAGTCTTGATTACTCTTCCTGCAGTATTAAACCACTCTGAAGTTTCTGTAACACCCAAAAATTTCTCTTCTAACCTGATTTCAATAGAGATGACCAGTGCAAAAACCAAGCCTAATCCAACCACTATGAACCAGCCAACCTGTTCTGGAAGTACTTTGCCAATCTCAAATCCTCCAGATTGTCCAGTTTCACCATGTGCGAGGTGAGGGGAGCCTACAACAAGCAAGGCAAATATCCCAATACAAAAAATTATCCAGTGCTCCCCATAACCCATGAAAAACAATTGTTTTGAGAATTACTTATCAATTCAAATATCAAAATTGTTTATTTACCCTTTACTCTGAAAATTAGTCGACATCGGCAAAATTTTCTTGGTTTCATCTTATTAAGAATTTTAAAACATCAAACAATATCTATTAGCTGATCTACTTAATTTAGGTGGCTAGCCGGTTTATTGTTCTACTTGGATGACATTACCAGACACAGCTAGCCACATGCTATACTTGCAAGTCCAGTTATTTTATTACAACTACAGGCTTTGATGTGCCCTTGAGCACTTTGCAACTGACATGCCCAAAATCTAAATCAGAATCTCCTAATCCTTTCCTGCCAATAACTATCATTTCTACACCAAGTTTTTCGGCTATTTCTATTATCTTAGAACTTGGGTTCCCCAACTTTACAATCCTTATGATCTCAGATGATCTCTTGTAGGTTATCAGACTCTTAAGCATGAGGTTTCCCTCTTCTTTCATTCTTGCTACCATTTCATCGTCAAATGACTTTTCTCTGCCTTCATCAATCCATTCTATTACATTTAACGCATAAACCCTCATGTTTGAGTTTTTATCGTACAACTGTATGGCAAAATTCAACGCGCGTATAGAGTATTCGGAACCGTCCATTGCAACAAGAATTCTTCTTAAATTCTCTTCCTTTCCATGCGAGTTATTTATCAATTCGTTTTGGTACAGGCCATCCGAAATCATAGGCGAATCAACATTAAGAAAATTTCCAAAGATGACTCTAAAGATCTTCATAATGGCATTCTTTGCTTCTACGATTGGCAGTATGATGACAGTACATGCTGCAGCTGCGGCCCAAACAATAGCAATTCCGATCCAGACATAGTATATCGCTAGGGAAAATATGTATCCTGAAAGATAGAGGGGAATAGGCCAGATCACCACTAATACTAATACAAGTAAGACAAGATAACGACGACTAAACCTTGCAGCCCTACTCAAAATTTTTTCATCAGAATCCAATTCTTGAATTGATCTTATTCTGTCGTCAACTAGCCGTATACGTTGTCTCATATTGTCAAAGTTGAAATTATCGGATTTTATGATGCTTCCCACTATAGTGATGACTGCACCACTGATTATCGATGTAACGTTGCCCCACAAAAGAGGCATAGTCTGCCCTGTTGACGATATGCTAATTGAATTATACAAAAAATCAGCAGTAAACAACCATACGAATATTCCCAAGGCAAGACCCGCTATTGCCGCAATAATAGCAGCCATACCACTTGTTTTTCTCCAAAGTATTGCAAATGCAATTGGAGCAACTGCAGATCCAATCATGATTCCCATCGCAAGATACATGTACTCTAGATTTATGCCCCAATTGAACAAAACCAAAGCTATCAACCCCATCCCTACACCAAAAATGAGTATAACTAGGCGTGAAAACCGCATAAGTTCAAGCCCTGTCGCAGCAGGCTTTGCATACGTCCTGTAAATGTCATAAGTTAGAAGAGATGATACTGCTACAAGTTCAGCCGAGCCCGCAGATGTTACAGCAGTAAATATAACCGCAAGAATAAGTATTGCACCTAATTCTCCTAGCAGATGAACCGCAACTGTAGGGGCTACCAGACCATTTCCAATTTCTGTGGGGTTAAGAAGTATCCCTGATGCTACGGCTGAAAGTCCAAGCATGGTAGCTAATGTAAATGGAATTGCAAACCATCCCAATCCCCCTATAAGAAATCCCGGAACAATTGATTTTGGTCTTGCTGCAATTGCTCTCTGCCAATATGCTTGATTTACAAAAACAGCTCCAAAGTTTCCAACTATATTTATGATCCCAAAGAGTAAGGCGCCGTTTGACGCCATGGTCAAGTACGATCCTTGAGAATTTCCTTGAATCGGTTTTATGGCGGCGGCAGATATTAGCTTATGATACATGCCTTCGATACCTCCTATCGGTTGGGAAGTAAAGTAAATGGCAGCAACAAAAACTAGAACTACTAGAAATAAAAAGATGGTATTGGTATAATCTGCAAGAAAAGTCGCCTTGAGTCCTCCAAAGAAGGTGTAGATCACTATTCCCATGGGTATCAGAACCGCTGCTATGTAGATGTTGACGCCAGTTAGAGAATTTAAAACGGCTGCGCCACCAAGTATGAGCATAGCTGTGACAATTGTATTTGTTAGCAAGGCAAACATCAAGAATATCTTATGTGCATGTCTTCCTAAGCGAATATTGATGATTTCAGGAAATGTATGGGAATTTGGTGCTTTTCTCTTTATTTCTATTGCCAAAATTGCAAATAGCACAACTTGGATGCTAGCTCCTGCGGCATACCAAAATGGTCCCCCAATTCCATACTCATAAGCAACTGTAGACGATTGGAGCAATGTTGCAGCCCATGTCCATGCAGATACAACAGAAGAAGCTATGAGACCGGTCTTAACATTTCTTCCCGCAGTAGAAAACCATTCAAAAGTTCTTCGTGTACCAAGCCATTTTGTCTCTACTTTTACCAACCCAGAAACTAAAATAGCCATAATGAGTCCTATGCCTATTAATACAAAATAGCCTATTCCTTCTGGAAGGATTGGCTCCAATGCCTATTTGCACCGTTTACGATATTTAAGAATACGAGAAAAACTTGATTATGTATGACCTATCTCAAGCTGAAACTCTTTAACCGTAATTATGGGCTCTGGCCATGTAGAAACCATCGATTTTTGACAAGATTGTGGATCAGATTCCACGGAC
>CAYUTC010000026.1:16929-19719 GCA_964447595.1 uncultured Nitrosopumilaceae archaeon | reverse complement strand
GTGCCCACTCGTAAGACATTTTTCCCTTTTCTGCAAGACTTGGGTCCTTTATCTGGCTCACAGGACTTGTGAAAATCTAGGGCTATAAAATCTATGACACTTGCAATTTTTGGTGTGTGACAATTATTGTATATAACGACTGGGCTGAACAGTGATGTAACATGTTCTATAACAATTATTCACAAGTCTTAATTAATTTCAAGACGAGTTTTTCCCATGAAACTGTAAGGAACTAGTTTTGGAAACATCCAACCCCATCCAACTCATTCTCCTTGCAGTTTCTGCTTTTTTACTAAAATCTGTTTTAATGTCATAGGAAAAAACAGTGAAACAGATATAACAATATAAATAGATGAGATTTTCTTTTAAAAAAGATGACTTGGAAAAAGGTCGCAGAAAAAGATGAGATCGCACCAGGAAAGGGAAAAGAGTTTGTAATAGATGGCAAAAAAATAGCAATATTCAACCAGAATGGTTTTCATGCTCTTGATTCTGTCTGTGTGCATCAAGATGGCTCTCTTGCTCCAGGAAAACTAGAAGGGGATGTTGTCGAGTGTCCACTGCATTTCTGGCACTATAACATCAAGACAGGGGACCTTTTAGATTACATCAAGGGAGTAAAGCTTCAGACCTACAAGGTAGATGTAAAAAATGATGGCATCTATCTTGACGTATGATAAGTTTAATTCTTTATAATAAATTTAACAAACGTTGAATCAAAATATCATAGAAGAGATTACAAAAAAAGACTATGATACCATACAAAATAAAATTGGTTCATTTCTTACCCAAGAGATTTCACAAAGAAAATCCCAAGGCGTTGTCTTTGGCCTCAGTGGAGGAATAGATTCTGCTGTTCTTGCAATGCTTTGTGCAAAATTTGTACAAGAAAAGACACTTGCATTGATAATGCCCAATTCAAAGATAACACCAGCAATGGATACAGAAGATGCGATAAAGATGGTTGACAAGTTACATCTTGAATACAAACTAGCAGATATTGGATTTATCCACAAGGAATATTCAAAATATCTAGAGCCAAATCCGTTAGCATTTGGAAACCTGGGTGCACGAATTAGAGCAAATATCTTGTACTATTATGCTAACGCAAGAAATTATCTTGTCCTAGGAGCTGCAGACAAGAGTGAATTTTTGATAGGATACTTTACAAAATATGGCGACGGGGCATCAGACCTGTTGCCCATGGCATCACTGTACAAGACTCAGATTCGCCAGTTTGCAAGATTTCTTGGAGTCTCTGATTCCATAATTTCAAAACCAAGCGGTCCAAGACTATGGGAAGGCCATCTAGCAGAGACCGAACTTGGCATTGGATATGACGAGATTGATTCCATACTGTACTGTATTATAGACAAGGGGTTGTCGCCTGAAGAGACAGCAAAGGTGACAGAGTTGCCCATTTCAGAGGTTGACAAGATTTACCAGATGCACAAAAGAAGCGAGCACAAGAGAATAACTCCAAAACAGTGCATTCTATGAGATGATGAAACTTGAAAATCTTTGATACACTATCTGTAGCAGAAAAGGATCTTAACACTTCAGGCAAGGTGCGAATCTATGTTTGTGGCGTTACCGTATATGACGAGTCCCATATTGGGCATGCAAGAACGATAATTGTCTTTGATACACTGCGCAGGTTTTTAGAATCCCAGTCAATCCAGGTCAAATTCATACAAAACTTTACTGATGTTGATGATAAAATAATTGACCGTGCCAGAGCAGAGAACATTTCTGCAGAAAAACTAAGCTCCAAATACATTGCAAACTATTTTGATGATTTTGACAGGTTAAATGTCAAGAGGGCAGACTCGTACCCAAAGGCAACTGAGCACATTTCTGACATGATTGATCTGATAAAATCACTTGTTGACAAAAATATAGCATATGTATCCAAAAATGGTGTATACTTTGCAGTATCAAAATTCAAAGAATATGGCAAGCTATCAAAGAAAAAAACAGATGAGTTGATTTCTGGTGCTAGAGTAGAAGTAGATGAAACCAAAAAAGACCCACTAGATTTTGCATTATGGAAGTTTGCAGATGATGAACCAAGATGGCCAAGCCCATGGGGACAGGGCAGACCTGGCTGGCACATAGAGTGCTCTGCCATGAGTCTCAAATATCTCGGACCTGACTTTGAGATCCACGGAGGGGGACGAGACCTCATATTTCCACATCATGAAAACGAGATTGCCCAGTCAGAGTCATACTTGGAGAAAAATTTTGCCAAGATCTGGATGCATGTTGGTATGGTTACAATAAATGGTGAGAAGATGTCCAAATCACTTGGAAACACAAAATCAATCGAGCATGTACTTGGCAGATGGGGTCCAAACATAATTCGATTGTTTTGTCTGTCAGGGCACTATTCCAAGCCAATTGATTATTCAGAAGACCTGCTAAAGGAAACTATAACAAAATGGCGCCAAGTTGAAAACTGTTACTATGAATTGATTTTATCAGGCGATGAACAGGCAAGACCAGAAGATGTGAAGTTCATTGAAGGTATCATCAAAGAAACAAGACAAGGTTTTGCAGATGCACTAAACTATGATTTTAACACGGCACTTGCAATAGGCGAGTTTTTCAAACTTGCAAAGGGTGTAAACCAGATTGCTGCATCAGAGCACCTAACAGGTTCAATTGGAAAAATTGCATTACCTGTCTTTGAGCAAATGCTTGATGTATTAGGCCTCAAAATACCACAGGTAACCCAGGAAGAAAAATTGAAAATAAATAGTTTAATTGAAAAACGAAACTTGCTGCGTT
>CAYUTC010000026.1:0-16829 GCA_964447595.1 uncultured Nitrosopumilaceae archaeon | reverse complement strand
CAGGAAGAAAAATTGAAAATAAATAGTTTAATTGAAAAACGAAACTTGCTGCGTTCACAAAAAAAATTTCAAGAGGCAGACCAGATTAGAAAGGAAATTTCTGATATTGGAATTGTATTAATTGACCACAAGAAAAAGACACTTTGGATGAAGCAAGAAAGAATAGGCGCAGAAAGCTAGGATTTTTTGGTCTTGGCACTAACTAGTGAGACAATATCTCTGTCACGCAGCTGGTAATTTACTGGCAATCTGACGCCATATCTTACATCTTTTGCATAAAGCAACCCCTTTGTAAGGTCCGAGTGGATCTCTTTTGCCAAGTCTTCAATTGTGGAACCATCTTTGAGAAGCATAAGGTCTGGCAAGACCCGGCCTTTTTTGTCAGAAAGTGTTTCAGGATTGGCTACTGGATAGACAGAGTTCATCTTTAACAGTTTGAATACGGTGACATTGATTGCAAACTGGACTCCTGTTCGCATGTATTCGCCCAAGATTCCACGCGTGATAAATTCAAGTGCCTCGGTTTGTTTCTTGTTTAACTGTTCCTTGTGTAAAATCTCAAACTGTTCCGAGCCTGGCACATATTTTATAAGCCCCTTTTGTTCTGCACGCCTAAGGGATAGCTCGCTATCTGCACTGGCTGGAATTATTATTGTATCAACATATTTTTCTCGTAATCTATCAAAGTTCTTGTCGGCTCCTGGCAGGTCAATCTTGTTTGCCACAATCAGGGTTGGCTTTGATATCTTTCGCAAGTGTGTTGCAAATTTTTTGCTGTCTTGCATGCCAAAGTTATCAAAGTGTTTGTCTTCAAGGCCTGCAACTTTTAATGCCTCCTTTACGTGGCTTTCCTTTACTCCCACACCTCGGAACACGTCTGTTATTGCAACAATTAATTCTGTTTCAGAGTTGACTAGTTTTGATATTTTATCCCTGTTTCCTTCCAATAGTTTGAGATACCACATTATCATTTCCTCTTCAATATCTGAAACATCGGCAGTTGGGTCGCCATTTCCTACTTCGGTGATGCGCCCTGCAGCATCAACACTGCCAGAAACGTCAACCACATGTAACAGTGCATCAGACTGGGCAGCTACTGAGAGAAATTGATTTCCCAGTCCCTTTCCTGCCCAAGCACCCTTTATGAGACCTGGCAGATCAATTAGTTCAACTGGAATAAAGCGCCAACCGTCAACGCATTTTGAATTTTGTGGATCATCTTTGATGTTAAATTCTGTATGAACACATGGAGTGATTGCATTTCCTGTTGCATGCTCTGCTTTTTTTGTAGTAAATGGATATGTAGAGACCTCTCCGCCTGCCAATGTAGCAGCATTAAAGAAGGTAGTCTTGCCAGTGTTTGTTTTACCAATAAGACCAATTTTTATTGGCATGAATTCATCTCTAGTCTTCGCTATTTATCTATGTTGCAGATTATTCGTGGTGATGATTTTGTGATATGTTGCCAAGAGAATTTTTTATCTGGTCTGCATACCAATTAATTTCACCGAGTTCTTCTTTTGTCAGATTATCATTCCATTTTTCCAATACGATCTTTAGTATCTGAGAACCGTTATACAACAAGTTCCAGTATGGATGGTGTTCTGCAGTCGTATAAGCAAGCTCTGCTATTTCTTCTAGTCCCCCTTTTGCCCGAGCCAGAGCCTCTGCTCTCTCGCCGTATATCTTGATCGTACCAGAATCCAGATCTGACTGCATCTTGACTAGAATATTTTTTTGCTCAAATGATTTTACCAAGTCCAAGAGTGCATCATGGAATTTTGTAAAATCCTCAGTCATGGTTAAAATAGCCTTTGGTGCTCTGCAAGCATGCATCGGTTAAAGACAACCTCAATTCCTGCATTGTGCGCAATTGACTCTGCATCTGGATTATGAATTCCCTCTTGAAGCCAGACAACTTTGGGTTTTATCTTGACTGCTTCGTCGATGACTGGCTGTACCTGATCTGAAGGCCTAAAGACATCAACAATATCTATTGGTACAGGAACATCATGTAACGTAGGATAACATTTTCTGCCCAAAATCTCATCTGTAGTGGGATTTACTGGAATGACATTGTAGCCTTTATCTACGAGATATTTTGGTACATAGTGCGCAGCTTTTTCAGGATTTTTTGACATGCCTACTACTGCAATATTTTTTAGAGAATAGAATTTTTTTATCTGCTCATCAGTATGTGCGTCTTTATTCATGTTTCTAGTTAGAATTATTCCTCTTAAGAGCTTGTCGAAGAACAATTTATAGGGACATGTACTATTATCAATATCATGGAACAAGAGCCAAGCGATGTAATGGTTCTAAGTGCAATAAGTCAAGGAGCCAAAAAGTTTGACAAGATAAAAAAGAAAACACAGATGGAGGGCCAAGAACTTGATAGCTTACTTGAACGACTTGAAAACAAGGGCTTTATCACACTAGTTGAGAAAAAGGGCTTTTTTGGTCCAAAAAAAGAGATTGTTTTAACAGAAAAAGGTACCAAAGAACTAGAGGAGAGAAGATTTGAGCTTGAACAAAACTGGAATCAAATGGTTACACTTTGGAAGAGTGGTGATAAACAAAAACTACAACAATACATGGATGACAACCGCTCCATCTTTCCTGCAATGATGTTCATGGGAATAATGGACATGATGATGTTCTCATCTATGATGAGCTTCATGGGTCTTGCCATGGCAAGTTTCATACCAGACCAATACATGTCTGGTACAGGTTCTACAGAAAGCAGTCAAGACACAGGTCAGGATGCAGGACAGGCTGATTCCAGTGGGGGAGATTTTGGACATGGTGATGGCGGTCCTGGTGACATGGGTGGATTTGACGTAAATTTTTGAAAAGAAATAGACGAAACTCTAAAAAATTAACATAGTTTAGCTTGTTTACAGTACATAAAAAGAAAGAAGGTACTACCTTTTAACTACAGCCAAGATCGGACATTACTTTGGCAACTGTAGCACTTGATACTCCAGCACCATTTAGTGTGTTCTTGATACTTTCACAAACTGATATTGGTACTGATGGAGAGGTTGCTGTTGATGGCATTGTGCCTGACATTGAAGGTGTTGTGGTACTTGTTGCATTTCTTCCACCTTGGTATCCTAGCTGTGCTGAAGTGAGCTGTTGTTGTAGTTTGTTCCATTCTCCTGGGGCACACATGTGATCACCACAGACTGCAGTATTGCCGTATCTTGCGGTTACATGTTTGTCGTTTAGGTAGTTGTAGTCTCTTTGGATTAGCGCATTTGCTGGGAATGTTGATCCTACAACAGATGCAATCACAACTGCTGTTACAAACAGTACGACTGGTAACTTAGACGACATTAACCCTGAGTATCGGAGTCGCATATAAAAGAATTTCGACTTCTCTACACAATTTTTGCAAAGAAATAGATACCAAATATTGAAGAAAAATATTGCAAATGGTCGCAAAGATCGGATCAAAGGCACCTAACCTAGGAGTATCAAAATGGGTTCAAGGATTAGATACCAATATAGATAAAGAAAAAGACAATGTAGTACTAGTTGAGGTATTCCAAGTTAACTGCCCTGGATGTTTCCTATATGGAATTCCACAAGCAATAGACATTTATCAAAAATATTGCAAAGAAGGCGTAACAGTTCTCGGGCTTGCTACCGCATTTGAAGATTTTGATAAAAACACAATTGAAAATCTAGATCTTCTCCTAACCAAGGGAGAAACAATTGGTGAAACTCGTCGAATGTTAGGACAATACGGACAGCTAGCTGATGGAAACAAACTTCCTTACAAAATTCCATTTCCAATAGGAATGGATCTGCTAAAAAAAGAAAATGGTTCAATTAACAATGAAAAAATAAATGAGATAATAGATGCAAATGTGCCTGACTTTAATTCCTATAGTGAACATCAGAAAACAGAGATTATCGAGCGTGTCAAGCAATATCTAAAAAGCAAAGAGTATTCTGCACAAACCTTTGATCAATTTGCTCTAAGAGGTACACCATCTTCTATTTTGATAGATAAAAAAGGTATACTGCGCGAAGTAACATTTGGTCAAAATGATTTTCTTGAAGATAACATCAAAAAACTACTAGACGAATAAGACACCTAAATAAGAACCAGATGAATTCGACATTACATGTACACATCTTTTGATGAAACTCATTTAGACAAGATAGTAAGACTGTTAAAATCAAACAAAACCAAATTCCTGTCAGGCGAACAGCTTAGCAAAACACTTGGTCTTAGCAGAGCTGCAATTTGGAAAAATATCAAAAAACTTCAAGCATTGGGATATAAAATCCAGTCAAAAAAAAATGCAGGTTACAGATTGTCTGCCAAGACTAGTCTTTTGTTACCATGGGAAATCACAGACGGTCTTCAAACTGATATTCTTGGCAGAAAAATATACTATTTTGAGACAATAGATTCAACTCAGAATTTTTCACTAAAGTTAGCTTCAAGACCTCATGAGAACGGCTCACTTGTAATAGCAGAGAGACAAACTCGTGGAAGAGGTAGACTAGACAGAAAGTGGGTCTCGCCCAAGGGTGGTATCTGGGTTTCAGTTCTTCTCAAACCAAATTTTGAAATCAAGAAAGTGTCCCTATTTCCAATGATAACCTCTCTTGCCTTAGCAATTTCCATTGAAAAAATATTGAAGTTAAAACCCCAGCTCAAATGGCCAAATGACATAACACTTGATAACAAAAAAGTTGCAGGGATATTGGTTGACGCTGCGGTGGAATCAAACCAGATAGATTATCTTGTCATAGGTGTTGGAATAAATTTTAAAATCAAACCAAAAACAGTTACAAGACTAGTTAAAAACAGAGATAATTTGTATGGTATCACAACCCTTGTTGGAAAAAACGAAAATGCCAATCCTGCTACATTGCTTCAATCATTTCTCTTTGAGCTTGAACAATTGTATAACAAACTAATGACAGGCAATCTTGATGGAATCAAAAACCAATGGGAAAAGAGATCATCAACTATTGGAAGAAATGTGACTGTATCAACTCCAAGTGGTCAAGTAAGGGGCAAAGCAGTAGGCATAGACAACGATGGTGCTTTGATAATATCACATAGAGGAAAAATGCAGCGACTTTTAGTAGGTGATGTTTCCTATTTGACAGGTGTCAAGAAATGAACATCTGTTGGGCAAACACGGAAAATTTTATCGATGCAGAGGTTGTAGTTGTAGGAATTCCTGATGAATCCAAGTCTCATTCTCTTCGCAAAGGTACATCGGAGGCACCACATAAGATAAGGGAGATCTCAAACATCAGGGACACCTACAAGAGAGAAAACCAGATTTCGCTAGGACTTCCAATTGGTGGCATTAGCAAGAGGGTTTATGATTATGGAAACATCTTGCGCCCAGAAGTCAGTGATACCATAGACAAGATTGTCACAGCATCAAAGATTCCAATATCCATCGGAGGAGATCATTCTATTTCAGTAGATATCATCAAATCAATTTCAAAAAAATATGGCCCATTGTCTCTTGTTTACTTTGATGCACATCCTGACATGGTAAGCTCAGTTCATGGATACTATGGTTCGGTAGTTTACGATGTGTTACCGTTTATTGATACCAAGTCAAGTATTCTTGTAGGAGTAAGAACTCCAGAGCAAGAAGAGATAAATAATATCAAAAAACATGGCTTGACTGTAATTTCTCCATTAGATATTGTAAAAAATGGGATATCTAAAACAGAACAAGACATACTTGCAAAAGTTGGGAAAAACGTATACATTTCATTAGACATGGATGTAGTTGATCCTGCCTTTGCACCAGGCGTTTCAGTTCCGGTACCTCTAGGGCTGCGAAATACAGAAGCACTTTATCTTCTCAAATCACTTGCAAAGCATGGCATTGTAGGATTTGATATCATGGAAGTCTGTCCTGGTTATGATACAAGAGACAGAACATCACATCTTGCATCAAGAATGATTGCTGAAGTAATATCATCATTGTAACCAGAATAATTTCTCAATACTTTTAACTGGCATAATTTGGTAGTGTTGTAATGTTCTCTCATTTTACCCTAAAGGAAGCAAATACAACACTTCCCTCTGTGATAAAGAAATTCAAAAATATTGTTTCCATAAAAAATGAACTAGTTAGAATTCAATCTGAGATGGAGTCAGATCCCAGATACATGTCTAGTTTCAAAGATTATGTCATAAAAAAACAAGAACTCAATTCTGCACTAACAAATTTTTACAAGGCAATTGAGGAGCTAGAAAGTACTGGCGTTGTCATAAAAAGCATAGATGAAGGACTGCTTGATTTTCCATCGCTTCGCTTCAATGAAGAAATTTGGCTTTGTTGGAAGGAAGGGGAGACTGAGATTAAATTCTGGCATGGAAAAGACGAAGGGTTCAACGGCAGAAAACCTGTAGAAAACGTTGACTTGGAAAAATTACGATAAAGTATACAAAACATAAATCGAAATAGGCGGTCTGCTATTGAATACAGTATAATGTTATCATCATGGTTGCGGGCCGTAAGAATTAGGTTTCTTCTAGCATCAGTAATCTCGGTTTTTCTTGGACTAGCCATAAACTGGTGGCAAAACGCTACCCTCAATCTTGAATTTGCTGTCTTGACGTTAGCAGGAGTTGTATCATTGCATGCAAGTGTAGACTTGTTAAATGATTACTGGGATTACAAACGCCAGATAGATACAGAAACAAAGCGAACAAAGTTCAGTGGCGGTACCGGAGTTTTACCTGAAGGTCTGCTCAAACCAAGCCAAGTTTATCGAGCAGGTTTGATTATGCTAATTATAGGCTTTATAATTGGCTCTTATTTCATTTATGAAAGAGGCATTGCTATTGCAATAATTTTGGGATTTGCAATTGTTTCAATTTATTTTTATTCCACAAGAATTGTAGATTCAGGGCTTGGCGAAGTTTTTGTTGTAATCAAAGGCGCCATGATAGTGCTTGGAACATATTTTGTTCAAAATCCACACATGGCAACACAGCCAGTTCTCGCGGGAATAGTTTCTGGAATTTTGTCTTCAACAGTTTTGTTTGTAAATTCATTTCCAGACTATGATGCTGACAAGTCGCATGGACGAAAAACCCTTGTAATAGTACTAGGAAAGGCAAGAGCTGCCTCTAGCGTTTGGATGTTTCCAGTCATTTCATATGGTATCATAATAGCTTCTGTATCTGTGCATCTTTTTCCTCTGGTTTCACTCATTACGTTTGCAACACTTCCTATGGCAATCAAATCAGGAAGAGATTTGAAAACCAAGTTTGACAAGTTTGAAGAATTTGTTCCTATAATGAAGGGTTTTGTCTCCTATAGTAGAATTACAGGAGCATTACTTGTTGCAAGTTTTGTAATAGATTATTTTATCAAAATGCCACAGTAGAGTTAAATCAACGACGTCACTCAAGCTATTTTATGATATCTGGTTTTGCCACCCCAAGTGGCACTGCAAATTTTGTCAAGATGCACCCAGATGTTGCAAAAAATCATTTTAAACAATTTGATGGATTGTCGCTTTCATCTATTGGAATTGGGACCTATCTTGGAAATCCAGATGAACAGACAGACTCCCAAGTCAAAGGTGCAATTGTAAAATCTGTCAATTCTGGAATAAACGTGATAGATACTGCAATCAATTATCGATCTCAGAAAGCAGAAAGATCTGTTGGAAGAGCCATAGTACAGTTAATTGATGAAGGCAAGGCAAAAAGGGATGAACTTTTCATTAGTACAAAAAATGGATACATTACAAATGATGGTGATGTCATGGAAGATTTTTGGCAAAACATCCAAAATACGCTTGTAAGGCCTGGCATCATCAAATCTGGTGACATTTCTTCTGGGTATCACTGCATGACAATACCCTATCTACAAGACCAACTAACACGAAGTCTTCGAAATCTAGGACTAGAGTGCATTGATTTAATGTATTTGCATAATGCCGTAGAAGGACAACTCCAAGATGTCTCAAAAGAAGAGTTTATGAAAAAATTAAGTGAGGTCTTTGAGTTTTACGAAGCTCAACGCAAGTCAGGCACGCTAAGATATTACGGAATGGCAACATGGGATTGTTTTAGAGTACCACAGGACCATCCACAGTATCTTTCAATCTTTGATGTGGTAAAAATTGCAAAAGACATAGGCGGACCTGAAAATGGATTCAAATTTGTTCAGCTTCCATACAACATGTATCTTGATCAAGCACTAGTGATGAAAAATCAATTCTTGGATGGTATTGGATATAGCATACTTCAAGCAGCAGCAAAGAGTGGCATTGGAATTTTTACAAGCGTACCACTAATGCAGGCCAAGCTCCTATCACCCAATGTCTTGCCAGAATTTGGTGGACTGGTACACCCATCCCATAGAGCAATTCAATTTGTCAGGTCAACACCTGGCGTCATTTCACCACTGGTAGGACAAAAATCCCCAAGTCATGTACAAGAAAATCTGGAACTGGCCAAAGTACCAGTGTTAAGTGATACAGAGTTTTCCGAGCTTGTAAGCAAATTCTCACAGTAACTGGAATATTTTGGTTTAAGATGTCATTGTAAAAATCTCGGGATCTTTTTTATTATATGCGATATAGATATCCTTCCAGGTCCAAGAACTATCACTGTTAACAAGACAATAAAAGCAAGCAACTCGAGTTCTACCCCTCCATTGCCTGAAAATGCCTTGGCTTTTTTTACATAAAGTATTGCACCAAGCATGTCAATTGCTAAAAGACTGCCAGATATTCTTGTCAAAACCCCTACAATAAGAAGAATACCACCTATCAATTCAAGTAATCCTACAAGTATTGCCATCTCTGCAGGCAGGCCAAGATTTGTAAGAAATCCTCCAAATCCACTGCCAAATTTTGCCTGACTGTGAACTATGAAGAAAACTCCAACCACAATTCTTAACCCAAAATGGCTGAGATCGTGAAATACATGTGTCCTGAGATTTGCCTCAACCATGCACTACTTGTTTTCTTGTAACTGTTATTAACCTTGCTCAACTTTTTTTCATTTTATTTTTGTGCAAAAATAAACATCGTGTTGGTTAGCTTGTCGATCAATTCTGTTAAATTG
Organism: uncultured Nitrosopumilaceae archaeon; assembly: GCA_964447595.1. Classification (GTDB taxonomy): domain Archaea; phylum Thermoproteota; class Nitrososphaeria; order Nitrososphaerales; family Nitrosopumilaceae; genus Nitrosotalea. The sequence goes on along the minus strand of CAYUTC010000026.1, from coordinate 7,744 downwards.
TAATCACCCAATGTGTTACTATGTCGTATCAATGTAATGAATGTAAAATTTCTTTTTTCTCAAGAGATGGATTAGAAGTTCATATCAAAAAACGTCATACAAAAAACAAGATAACAGACTTTGAGTAAATGCCAAAGATTTCAATTTATGTCAACAGTAAAGACTATGTTGACTTTCTTGCAGAATGTAATTCCCAAAACATGACACCAGAAGAGAAGATAAGAGAGATAATAACATGTTACGTGATCTTGCGACGAAATAGAAAAAAACTACCACAAAAGGTACTCGATTATTATATGACCATAAAATGATAGAGTTTTCTTCCTCACCTATATTTTCTGCAAATAAAAAATAGTTTTAAATACAAATGGCAGACGAGTCACAATATGCCGGTAGACCCAGTCTGTGGTATAGAGCTTGATGAAAGTCTCGCACTAGTGCACGAATACAAGGGAAAAAAATACTACTTTTGTTGCCACGGCTGTAAACGAATCTTTGTTAAAAAACCAAACAAGTGGAAGGACTAGATAGGAAAGCTACCGCACATACGACAAAAATGAGCCCCTTTTGGTATAGAATAATTGCATTGTGGACACATAGTATCTGATTGGGCCAAATTTGCTGGAAAGTCATAGTATTTTCTGTAGATCTCATAGTAGTGCAGCGCCTCTTTTGAGGCGAGGTTTACTTTATCATTTTTAGCATAGGTTTTTGTCTTTTCTGCAAAGACTGAATCAGGTATCATGTTATCAAAAAACGAACCAAGGCCACTAGTGCCAGAACCGTCCTGCATGGCAGTTTTTTCTCGCCATGTTATAGATTCAGGTAAGACTTCTTCGAAGGCCTTGCGCAAGATCCATTTTCCATATTTTTGCTCCCCTTCATCATGAACCTTAAGATCTGCTGGAATGGATTTAGCATATTGGATTACCTCTGGTTCAAGAAACGGAGTGTATAGTTTTATCCCAATAGACTCGGATATTGTCTGGGATGGAAAGTGCATGATACTCCAGATTCTCTTAAGATCTTTTTGCAGTTCAGTAACAGATAATCTCTGAAAGAATTTGTAGCCTGCAAAAAGTTCGTCTGCACCATCCCCAGTAATTATTGATTTGCAGTTTGCTTCCTTGGCAGTTTTCATTGTGATGTAATCTACAATACTGTTTCTGATCTCTATAGGATTGAAAACCTGCAAGATCTTAATTGTTTGTTCCACTGCATCTAATAGCTCATCAGTTTTTGCAGTATTGATCTGTAATGTCAAATGATTTAGTTTTGCAGCAACTTGGGCATGAACCAGATCAGTTGAAGAAAAATCTTTTGCAATTGTAACAAATGCCTTTATTGTCTTGTCCCCAAGACATGATGCAAGAATCGAGGAATCAAGGCCTCCTGATAGTGCAATACTGTCAGCTTTGCATTGTAAAACAGTTTTTGATATAAGAGATCGTAAGGTTGAGCTAATTTCTTGCAATTGACCGGATCAGATGAGACCTACAATTAAGTCATCCCGGCAATGAAGATTACCTTTAAATATTTTACAGCAACAATTGCTCTTTATGCTTTTGCCTGCAGAGATTGAAACAAAGACACTCATTCCAGCACTAAGAGCAATCTTGGCCAAAAAACTCATTGAAGAGCACAAGATAAGAGAGGAAGAAGTCTCAAAGATGCTTGGAGTAACGCAGGCAGCAATTTCCAATTATGTGAGAGGAACACGTGGTGATCCCGAGCTTATTGGCAAACTTCTTGCAGTAAAAGAGGTCTCAGACATGATAAATGACATATGCCACAATCTAGCTTCGAACATGGCATACACTCCATCTAGTTTGTCCAAGTTTATTGGGTTGTGTAATTACATCAAATCTAGTCTGCTAATTTGTGACATACATCACAGACTAGAGTCAAATATTGATGAAGCAATCTGCAAGGAATGTGAAAATATGCTTCTCAAAGGACCTGGAACTGCATTCTAGTTTGTTTTGGTAATTGTAATCTTTATTATTGAAACCAAGGCATAGTTTCCGTCTGGGCTTTCACTGTCTACTGTAATATCAAGTATCTTAGAATTTCCCTTTAGCATGTTTTCAGTCAAAATGTTTGCTACTGCTACAGCAGTAGGTATCGAATCTCCCTTTGCAACCATTGTAATGGTTCTGTGTTTTACCAATTCAGTTAGAATATCCAGGGCATATTGCATGACTGGTTGTTGATTTATGATTATCAATTTACCAGAGTTGGAATTTGTACTATCTAACTGGACATTCTCTTCTAATCCACTCAACAAACTCTATCACACCAAATTATACATTCTATTAAAATCTTATCGACAAATCATCCATCAGTCAAAAAGATCGATAGGTATGTTTTGAAAGTCGCCATTTGGTAAAACTCTTCTAATTGTAATTGGAATAACACGTTTTTCAAGCTCGGTGTAAGCTAAATCAAGCGAAGTTGCAATCTCTTTTGGCACGGATATGAATGGCGGTGCCCCAAGTGAAAGTTGTAATGCTCTTGCACCAAGTATTCTTGCCTTTTCAAAGCGTGTAAGTGTTGGAGGTCCTATCATTACCTTGCCTTTGCCAGTAGTTTCATACTCAACTGGTTCATGAATTGGATCTGTTTCAATGATTTCGCGGGCTGCAATAATTTTCTGTAATCTTTCTTGTTCTGCAATCTCTTCTGCTGAAAGTTCTTTTTTGCCTCTCTTTGTTGGTTTTTCCTCTTCTTCAGGTGATACAGCAGGTGTCTCAACCTCTGGTGCTACTACTACATGCTCTTCTTCCTCTGGTGCAACCTCTTCGGTATCTACACTAGCTTCCTCAGGTTCGTCAGACATCAAAAAGGTGGTCAAAGAAACGTTATATATTTCAACTAGCCGCCTTTCAAAAATGAGTGCCGGATCTGTCTCCAAAGTTGAGCTGGTCTTGTCTCTTAAAGGAAAGGTGCAATGTGGTATAGAGTTTAAGAGACATCTTGCTCCAAAAACAGTTGGCAACATTATTCGAGCACTTCCATTAGAGGGCAATGCTCACCTGATGGGAAGTTCGATGGCTTTTATGGATACTACATTGAATGCAGGCGGTGAAAAACTCAGAACTCAATTCAAAAAAGGTGAAGTTGGTTTTATGGCATCAAATGGTTCGATATGCTTTTTTTTAGAAGATGTGCCCTCAACTAAATCAATGACACTTGTTGGAAAGATAACATCAAACTTGGATGCACTAAAGGAAGTAAAACCAGGAGATATATTTTCAATTACTCAGGCTGGCACGTAAACGTGGTGTCCGCTGTAACCGCCAATTCTCTTCACGGAACCTTGTTGTAACAAGTTAACAAGAAATGCATTGGCAGCTGATACTTTGACATTGGCTTGTCTTGACAATTCTTGAACCGTGAAAACTTTGGAGCTTTTAATAAAATTCATTGCTTGGTTTTCATCTATTATGACAGAGATGTTTGTCTTTTGTTTCTGCTCTTTCTTGTCTTTTTTACCAGGACCTTCTTTTTTTGCAGCTTCTGCTTGTTGAGCCTTTTCTGCTTGTGCAGGCGATTTTTTCTTTGCTCCACCCATAGAAAGTGATTTTTTATCTCCTCTTTATAAACGAACAAGAATTCAGAAATTCTAAATACAAGTTAAAGTTGGGCTGTGATATGGGCCTTGATGTTATCGAAGAAAAGAATCTAAATGATACCATATCATATGCGCTAGAATATCCTCGCATGGTTTTATCTGAGGCCAAAACATTATCGATAACATCAAACCTAGAAGATTTTGCCTATGGCCTGTATGTTGGATACATCAGCGGGGTCTTTTTTGATGGGTTTTTGCAGCGCAACAAGAGATATCTGGACTCAGAAGAATCTTCTGATTTTCATGCTGTTATAGTAAAAAGAACAGAAGAGATTAGACTAAAAATAAAGGCTCACTTGCATTTGAAATAACTCAACTTTTATTCCACAGTCTGTAAAGCTCGTTCAGATGAAATTCTCTCTGGTTACAGATACCTTAGGATATATGGGAAATACAACAAAGCGACTAGAGCTGACGCAGCATCTGGTAGATTTGTTCAAGATCACACCTGCTGACATAATTTCCAAAGTTGTATACCTTCTTCAAGGCAAGCTAAGACCAGAACACGAAGGTGTTGAAGTTGGCGTCGCTGAAAAAATTGCAATCAGAGCATTGTCAAAATCAACTGGGGTTCCAGTTACAAAAATAGAAGATAGATACAAGGAAGCAGGAGATTTTGGAGAGGCGTCTGAGAACATACTTGGACAAAAGACACAGACTACGTTTCTCAAGGAAGACATCACGGTAGAACGGGTCTACGATACACTATACAAGATTGCAGAGCTAAAGGGCAATAGATCCCAAGATATCAAGATGAAATACATCTCTAGTTTGTTCAATGATGCAACACCTGTTGAGGGCAAGTTTATTGCAAAAATAATAACATCAAATCTCAGGCTTGGCATAGCAGATTATACCATTTTGGATTCTCTTGCAATAGCATTTACTGGTTCCAAAGAAAATAGACCTGTTTTAGAACACGCGTACAATGTCTGTAGCGATTTAGGTAAAGTAGCAGAGGCTGTTGCAAAAAATGGCATCTCATCTCTACAATATTTCCAGGTTGCCGTGTTCAGTCCCATTCGTCCAATGCTTGCAGAACGAGTCAAATCTCCACAAGAGGCACGTGAGAAAATGGGAACAGAATATGCAGCAGAATACAAGCTTGATGGAGAAAGAGTCCAAGTACATATGAAAAAAGACAAGATTGTTCTTTATTCTAGAAGTCTTGAAAATATTACAAATTATTATCCAGATATTGTAGAGAAAATCGGTCAGTCAATTCAGGCCAGTGAAGTTATTTTGGAGGCAGAAGCTGTTGCAATAAATGCTGACACAGAAGAATTTTTACCATTTCAAGAATTAATGCATCGCAGGCGAAAATACAAAATTGCCAAGGCAGTTCAAGAATATCCCATAACAGTGAATTTCTTTGATGTCATGTTATCAGATGGCAAAAATTGTCTGGATTTATCTTACAGAAAACGCCGAGAACTGCTTGAGAAAATAGTAAAGGAAGATTCGTTTGCCAAAGTAATGCCAATGACAATAGTAAAAACAGATGATCAGGTGGAAGATTTTCTAGAGACTGCAATAAATGCAGGCTGCGAAGGTTTGATGTTAAAGCAACTTGATTCTCCATACAGGGCTGGTGCACGTGGAAGCAACTGGCTAAAATTAAAACGTGAGTACAGAAACGAGCTTGGCGATTCATTGGATTTAGTTGTGATTGGAGCGTTCTATGGACGCGGTAGAAGAACAGGCAGGTATGGTGCGCTGTTACTTGCAGCATATGACAATCAAACAGACACATTTCCTAGTGTCTGCAAAGTAGGAACAGGCTTTACCGATGAAAGTCTAGACCAGTTCTATCAGATTCTTTCGGATAAGATTACAGTCAAAAAAGACTCCAGAATTGGTAGCGGTCTTGAGGCAGATGTCTGGTTTGAGCCCGAAGTGGTAATTGAGATTGTTGCATCTGAAATTACACTTAGCCCAATTCACAAGGTAGCAATGGACAAGATAAGAAAGGGAAGCGGTCTTGCACTACGATTTCCCAAATTTACAGGCAAGATTAGATTTGAGAAAACTGCAGAGAATGCGACGGATACCGATGAGATAATTACAATGTACAACAGCCAAAAGAAAGTTGTACAAGATGAGAAAAGAGTTTGAGAAATGTTGATACCATCAAAGAATAATTCTTTACGTAAGGATTATTAGCGGCCCCTATAATTCTAAACGACTAGATGTATAGCGGGGAACTAGAAGTTCAGGCAAAGAGAAAAGCGCTTGCCGTTTTGCAGGATGAAATAAACCGCATCTTAAACGCAGTAAGAGACCTTTCTTCGTTGCCTGCTTTGATAATCAAATCTGACAAGTCCGAAATAAAACAAGTTCTGGAAAGAATAAAGAACACAGAGGATGAGGTTGAGGCTTTACGCAGAAAAATAACTCGCGAGATTGCAGATGTTGGTGGTCTTATGATGAACAGAGAGAACCTCTTGAACACTGCATATACAATGGACGAGATTGCAGGATACATCACAGGCATAGCATTCAAGCTATCTAACATCAAGGCAGTCACACTGAAAAAGGAAAAACTTGAAAAAGAACTAGCAGAGTTAATTGAGCAAGCAGTAGACCAAATTTACAAGCTAAACGAGATCGTAAGAGCGTTAGGTGGAAATGCTACAGTTGCAATAGACCTAGCTCATGAGGCCCAAAAAATAGAAAGGTCTGTTGATGAAAAATATCGTGAGCTTACAATTAAGGTGCTAGACGGTGTTTCAACTACAAAAGAATTGATGCTCTTAAAAGACGTAGTAGAAGGAATTGAAGAGATGTCTGATAAATGTCTTGAAGTGTCAGATTCATTCATTTTGCTTGCCCTTAGCCTCTAAAATCACAAACTTTTTTCTCTTTTTTAGAGATCTTTTCTAAACACTAAAATCAATTGGTACAATTACAAAATCAACTTGAAAGGCGAATTAATAGAAAATCGAATAATAATTTGGGATCTTGAGGATTCCAAATCTCTGTTTGTTAATGGATATTATGGAAAACCAATAGGAATAACAAAACCAAAACCAGAGGATATCAATGTCCCTTTGATCTTGGACCTTATCGAAGGTTATTATCTTGCAGAAAAATCAAAACTAAAGATTTATCGTGCAAAAAAATTAGTAGAACAAAAAGAGATGTTAGAAATATGTAGAAGAGAACATCACAATTTTGACAAGAAATATCTAGTGTACAAAGATTTCAGGGACAAGGGATACATAGTAAATCCAGGCATCAAGTTTGGTTGTGACTTTGCAGTCTACCAAAAAGGTCCCGGCATAGACCATGCACCATATCTTGTTCAAGTATACAATACTTCTGATACAATGTCTGCAACAGGAGTTGTATTGGCAGGAAGGTTAGCTACTACAGTAAGAAAACAATTCATCTTGGCAATCCCACGAGGAAATAAAATTGATTGTCTTGCCCTAGACTGGTGGAGAGCCTAATCTGCTCTTAACATGAGAAGCAATCTTATTGTAAACTGCAAATAATTCCTTGGTTACTTGTAGCTCGTAACTGCTTTTCCATTTTCCATGAATTCGAATTCCAGTCTTGGTTGGCTCTACCCACATGTGGGCATCTTTGTAAGAAAGTTTTGTAATCATGTCTTTGAGCTCTGCATCAGAGTTTAGGGTATTTGCAAGAGAGCCACCAACCCATACCACGTCTGAGACTTTTTTTGTAGCAAAGTGTCCTTTTGTTTTTAGATTTGTCTTGGCTAAAAGCTCATCAAGTGCTACAGGACCGTTAGTTTTTACAATATAATGAGCCTGAAATCGGTCTTGCGCACCCCAAGGTATCGGATCTAAATCTTGTGCCATGTCTCAACCCTTTTGTATTATTTGAATCACGTCAATATTGGCATCTTTAATCTTTACACAGCCATGATTTGTTATCATGGCAGGCGAATGCGAAAAATACTTTGAATAATAGTCTCCTTTTTCCACTTCGTCGGTATCAATTTGTTCTGCCTCTGCTCTTACCCCAATTTTTTCTAATATTTCACAAAATTGTTCTCTTGTGCTTTTTTGTGGAAAAGTATCAGGTTCAGAATCGTGCATGGGTCAGGTTGAAATCGACCCTCAAATAAATATTAGCTAACTG
>CAYUTC010000025.1:0-20382 GCA_964447595.1 uncultured Nitrosopumilaceae archaeon | reverse complement strand
TTTCTTCAAACACCTTCAAAAGAATTTGCGCCGAATTTCTTAATTTTGTAAACTCTAGAAAAGACAATTTAGAATATAACACAAAAAAATATTCATTTCGACTCTATGTGGTTCCAGGGCAAGAGGTTATTTCATTCAACAAAGAAAAAAATTCTGCACCTGATAAAAATTGTGTTGACGCATTTGGAACGCAAGACTGCTCATTTTCAAATGAAACCACAAAAACCGCCCAGTTTCTGTCATCAGATGATCCGGCATTTACGCTTAACTGTAAAGAAAGGGCTGGTTTCTATCAAAATCTTGGAATTAGTTCTCAATCACTTGAAAAAATAAACATTCCACCGGACAATTTTGGTATTGCGGGATTAAGTTGGATGTTCGCTGTCATAGATGATCCTAATTTCAAATTCGAAGAGACTGGCAAGGGGATTTATATCCAAATATTTAGAAACTTCCAGAAACTGAACAAGAAATTTGAAGATGATCCAAAACGCCAAGCACAAATGAAGATTATGTGTTTTAAAAGAAATCAAGCAAAACTTGAGATTTTGATTGATGAGAACATGACAATGGACAGGATGAGTGGAATTTTTAAAAATGTTGACGAGTCAAACATTCCTCCATTAGGATTTGAAATACTGATTGAGAAAACTGGCAAATCAGTAATTTGGAATTATTATCTTGCAGCTGTTAGAAGCTTAGTGACGGGTCGTACATTGGACAGGGAACAACTGTTAACATATTTTACGATGTATTTGAGAAAAAAAATTCATGTGTGGATTAAAGAAGGAGGCAAAGAGGCCACTGATTTCATTTGGAAAACTAGTTTTTGTCTTAAAACTTTATCAGGCGCTATATCTGTTAGCTCGGTAATGTCTGAACTTTATGCCGAGAGAATAGGTAGGATGGCTGCAAGATACATAGAGTTTCGAAAAGCTGCTAAGGAAGATAACAACTCATTGAGAGATATTTTGGCATATACCAAATACGATAGGGAAAAACTGAGATTTGTCTTGTCCAAGATAGGACAGGGAATAAATCTTTCAAAAACACGAAAAGAAAATGTAGAAAAAATAGCTTATGAGATATCTGCGTTAATGCCAGAACAAGAAATTCCGGATTCTGATGCGTCTAAAGATTATTCATACTTTTTCTACAAGGGCGTATTTGCCAAATCAGGTGATACATAAATGGATAAAGAAAATAAAAAAGAGATTCTGTTTTATTATGAATCAAGGCAAAACCCAAACGGTGATCCCGGTTTTGAAAACATGCCGCGACAAATGCCAGACGGTACCATCATGGTCACTGATGTCAGAATAAAAAGGACGATCCGAGATTACGCAAAGGATGTTCTAAAAAAGCCAATTTTCGTAGATTATGACAAGGACGGAAAACCGGTTACGGCAGATGGTAAAGCAAATGAGCTCATCGGTTCACTAAAAGGCGATGTAATGTCAGAATTACTCAAAAAAACTTTTGATGTCCCACTTTTTGGTGCACTAGTTCCAATAAGATCAAAAAAGGCAAAGGATGATAGTGAAGGACAAGAAGGCAGATCAGAAAAGATAACCGGTCCCGTTCAATTTGCTCTTGGACGAAGTATCAACCAAGTTCAGATAATCAATCCAACGATCTCAGGAAGATTTGTAGGTAAGGAAAAAGGTGGTGAGGAACAATTTTCAACATTTGGGAAATTCTATTCTGTAGAATATGCATTAATAAAATTCCACGGAGCAATAAACCCTCAAAATCTAGGAAGATATTTTGACGACAAAGCGATAAGAAAATCTTTTGGCGACAATGAAGATTTGCTTCTCAAATGCCTCTGGCATGGTACCAACGAACTTATTACCAGATCAAAATTTCCTCAACGAAGCGTGTTTCTGCTTGAAGTCACATACAAATCTAAAATCTACAATGATCTACCAGAACTTGTATATGAAACAGAAGAACAAAAAAGGCAAGTAAAAGGTCTTGAAGCCTCACCGCTAATCTTTGAAAAATTCTTAGATGTGGTCAGGAAAAGAAAGGACGGGATAATTGAAATCAGGATTAAATCTTGTGAAGAATTAAGCCAAGATGCTGAAAAACTAAAATCAGAACTCAAAAAGATTGGCATCCCAACCAAGGATCTGGAGTGAAGATCCTCAGCTTTAAGATAAGCGGCCCTTTTGCAGCCTTCCGAGATCCAAGTGTTACATCTAATCAAACGGTGTACTACATACCATCCAAAAGCTCAGTGATTGGAATTCTTGGTGCAATGATTGGAATCGAGCGTGATAATTTGCTTGGAGAAATGTATGGAAAAAACTATACAGATTTGTTTGTAAACACAAAAATTGGAATCAAAATGTTGTCTCAGTCAAAAAAGATCACACTGTTTACAAACCATCGTTCATTAAAAGAGGCAAAAACAAAGCCGTTCAAGACAGAAATTCTTGAAAATCCCAAATACGAATTTTTTGTGTCAACCAATAAAGATTACTTTGAACGAATCAGAAAATCCATAGAGAATAATCGATTCGTGTATTCACCATATCTGGGACACGCTTATTGCCCTGCAACAATCTCGGAATTGAGTGTGATGGACTTGCAAGAAAGAGATCCTAAAGGACAAGCAACAGAGTGTGTAATCCTTGACGAATCAGAAACATATCGAGACAATTTTGCATTCAGACTTGAACAAATTGATAATAATACAAAGTCAACCGTGATTATAGAACGACACCTGCATCATTTTGTATCAAATGAAAAACTGGAAAGGCGAGTTCTAAAACACTGGATTCCGATTGGTTCAAGATACGAGATAAAAGGAATACCAAAGCCTGAACTTTCCACATTTGTTCAATACGATGGCAAAGTCGTCTGTATGTACTGAAGATGACATTTTACTCGCATCCTGACAAAACTCTACTTGAAGACCACCTGATAAAAGTTGCTCAACGTGTAGAGGAAATACTTGATGACACAAAGCTTGGAATTGGCAAAGCGGGGTTTTACTGTGGTCTCTTACATGATATTGGGAAAATAAATCCATTGTATCAAGAGATTTTTTCAGTACCTAGTGATTTGAGATCTGTAAAGGAAATAGAGATGAATGAAAGGTTTGAGCATTCCCATTCTCCTTTTTCTGCTTGGGCAGCTTATTATTTACTGGAAAACATTTTCGATTGGCAATCCCTACAACTAATTCTTCATACAATATATGGACACCATGGAAGATTGTATCGTTCACTGCCAAAACAGAATGATTCTGACAAGTTCAAAAGAACTCAAACTGCTGTGCTTGAAGGCTTGATAAAATTCAGAGAGCAAGTGAAAGAGAACAAGAATTTTTCAGATCTGGACTGGGATTCATGCCTGAAAAAATTTGAAAGACCGATGAAATTTGTTTCCACATTAGAAAACAACCGTTCAGGAATTCTAGATTTTTTATCAGCGTCTTTTCTTTTCTCTGCCTTGCTACAGGCAGATAGGGGAAGCTTCACTGACTGGAAAAAACCTCTTTTTGATCTTGCTATAGAGACAAAGTCACTTGTAAAAGAAGACTCACCACTTGCAATACCAAGGACAAGATTTCAAAAGGAGGCTACCACAAATTATGATTTTTCAAAAAATGTCAATGTAATCAATGCTCCGACTGGAATCGGCAAGACAAAAGTGTTTTTGGATCTCATAAATGAATACAGAACCAAATTTAGTCTAGAGCGAGTTTTTTATTTCTCACCACTTCTTGCGCTCACCGATGACTTTGAAGACAAGATAAAAACCACATTGACAGATAAAATAGACGAGGTTTTAAGTTATAATCACTTATTTTCAGGTTCTCTGCATGAAAAAGATGGATACGAGTCTGGAGAGTACCAGCCTTACCACTGGCACTTTGAAGACGAGTCGTTTAATAGAAAATTCATCATAACCACTACACAAAGGCTTTTGATGACGTTATACTCTAATGGGCAAGGTGACAAATTGAAACTGGCATCACTGAAAAACTCCCTTCTTATTTTGGATGAAATACAAACAGTTCCAAAGTTTCTGCTTCCAAATTTGATTGAATATCTTGGCAAGATTGCAGAAAAGTGCGGGGCAAAAATATTGCTAGTAAGTGCCACTATACCAAATGAACTAAAACATCTCGGTCAGACAAAAGTTTCCAACGACATCATTCCTCAATATCTTGAATCCACAGAGAAAAAAATACGCTTTGTTGACATGTTAAACATTGGTGACGCAAGTGGCGGGAAGGTACTGGTCATGGCAAATACTAAAAAGAAAACCTCGAGTTTGTTCATGAAACTGAATGAACAATTTGATGATGTTTTGTACTTGTCAACTGGGATAAGGAAAAAAGATCGCAAGGAAATCCTGGCAAGCATATCTAGTCCTCAAACTATTGGAAAAATCCTTGTATCGACTCAGGTAGTCGAAGCTGGGGTTGACATAAGTTTTTCACACATATATCGTGAGGTTGCTCCATTAGACAGCATAGTACAGGTAATGGGCAGATTAAACAGAGAAAAGAACTTTGGTGATGCAATACTAACTATATTCCAGATTGATACAGTTGCAAAACCATACAGCGAGCTTGAGTATAGGGAATCTCTTGACATATTAAAGAATATAACGTCATCAAAAAGTCTTTACGAGAAGCTACCAGAATATTACAAAACAATATCTGAGAAGAACCAGAAAAATAAGGAACTGGCAAAAGAAATACTCGGACTTGCGGAGAATCTGGACTTTGATGGAGCATGGGAGTTCGTGAATAGCAAAGTTCTTCCTGATGATCATCATGAAACTGTATTTGTACCGAAAACCACATCAGAACTGAAGGAAATAAGAACAAGCGTTCTCTCAAAAGGAAAGCTCGACAAAAACATTGCACGCAAATTTGCGTATTACACCGCAGTACTGCCCACCTCAGTCAAACAGCTTGGAATATCTGACCTGTTTGATGACGAAATGAAACATTTTGGCATATTGCTTCCCAAACCAGAACATCTTGATATCATATATGACGAAAAACTTGGGTTAGACAAATGGCTCCAAAAATAAACCTGTGCTACGCGTATTTGAATCTGGGTGGAAAAAAGATTTCTCCGGTCGCACTAAGAGGGTATCTTGGTTACTTGTTTGCAAATGATCCTGAATTTCATCATCATTCTCCCTTGTCATATCACTATCCGCTAGTCCAATACAAAATAACAGAATCAACACTTGCGGTAGTAGGGCTTGGTAAATATTCAAGCATAGTTTTTGAAAGATTATCACAGATAGAATATCTTGTCGTTCCAAATGAAAAGATAAAAGTAAACAACGTTGAACTGGAAACTGTCTCCTACGAAATAACACAAATGCAAACTAGATACGAGTTCATAACGCCATGGATTGCGTTAAATTCTAAAAACTATGAAAACTATCTTGCTTTTGATGGAAAGCAGAGAAAAGAACTTTTGACACGAATTCTGATAGCTAATATACTTTCAATGTTGAAAGGTTTGGATATTATTTACAAGGAAAAAATTACAGCAAATATTGAAAAATACAAAACCAAGACCACCACCGCACATGAAAATAAGTTTGCTGGCATCTGGTGCAAATGGAACGCTAACATATTGCTTCCTGATTATGTAGGTCTTGGAAAAAGTGTTTCAAAAGGATTTGGAGTGGTAAAAAAACTAAATGATTCTTGAGATATCAACACATGGCAGTACATTGAAAAGAGATCACGATTCCTTCCTAATCCAAAATACAGATGGTAAGAAAGAGATACCAGCAGAAAAAGTTGAGGCAATAATAATAAGCTCAAATGCATTTGTTAGCACACAGGCAATCAAGCTCTGTTTAGAAAAACAGATTCAACTTGTAATTGCAGAGTGGTCTGGGAAGCCAGTTGGTAGATTCTGGGCTAGCACGTCAGGAAAATCAACAGAAATCAGGCGTATGCAATATGCTAACCTTGAATCAAAAATTGGGCTTGAAATATCAAGACATATAGTAACAACAAAACTGAAAAGACAGAAAGGAATACTTGCTGAACTGGCAAGCAATAGGGAAAGTCCTCCTTTGGAGCTATCTCTAGCGATTTCTACAATAAACAACGCAATTCCAAAAATCAACAAGGCTACAAGTAAAGCAGCATTTCTTGGATTTGAGGGAAGTTGTGCAACGCAATACTTTAGGGCAATATCTTCATGTCTTCCAAAAAAATGGTCATTTGAACAAAGAAGCCAAAACCCAGCAGTTGATGCGTTTAACTCGGTGTTAAACTACATTTACGCACTTGGATATTCTACAGTTGAAAAAATAATCATTTTATCAGGACTTGATCCAAATGCTGGATTTTATCACGCTGATTCGTATGGTAAACCAACGTTATCTTACGATGTAATAGAAATCTCAAGACCTGCAATGGATAAGACAGCGATCTCGTTGTTCACAAAAAAGAGGGCAAAGGAAAGCTGGTTTGAAATACAAGATGTTGATAAAAGATTAGGAGTTTACATCTCAAAGGAAGCAAGACATATCATTATTTCAGATTTTTATGAAAAAAATCTAAAAAAGATTGAACGTGACTCATGGAAACTATGTCGTGATATGATTGAAAAGATATCAGGTGATCACACTGCATGAAAGAAAATATGTACTATGTAGCATATGATGTATCTGATAATGATATACGATCTGGTCTGATACAAATACTCAAGGATGCTGGCTTTACGCGCATACAAAAAAGCGTCTTTTGTGGAAAGATTTCAAATCAACAAAAAAAGGATATAACTGAAAAGGTAAAACAGGTGATAAACGATACTGACTCGTTTTACATGTTTCTTGCATGCCAGCAATGTTTTGGCAAAGTTACAATAGTTGGAAAAGGTTTTGATAAGGAATATGTATCAGATGAAAAGGCAGCTGAAGTACTCTGAATGAATTCATAACAGTTACAGACGTAGTTGAGCATGCATTTTGTCCAAAATTCACTTACTATGGTCATGTCCTTGGATTGGAGCAATTTGAGGAAAAACGTGGTACTGTGCAGGCAGGCAAGAAAATGCACAAAAAACACGAAGAGACCAACGCCTCCTACATTCCACATGGATTAAGTGGAAAGAAGATAATCGGATTAAAGCTCTATTCAAACAGACTTGGCCTTGTAGGGAAGATAGATGAAGCAATCGAGTCTGAAAAAGAAATAACAATAATTGAGCACAAGTATTCTGATCTCATAAGTATTGGCAATACTCTAAAGGTACAGTTGGGACTACTTGCCATTCTATTGGAGGAGAATCTTTCAAAACCTGTCAAAACCGGGATAGTTGTTTTTACAAAAAAGAGAAGGGAAGCTGTACCAGTAATCATAGACGATTCGATACGGAAAAAGGCATTGAGCATGCTTGACGAGGTAAAAGAGATAATTAAAACAGGTAAAAGTCCAAAATCCAACTTTGATGGCAGATGTCTTAATTGCTGCTACAGAAAGGTATGCCCTGTCGGATCCTTAAAAATAGACGAATAAGTTTCTAATACTGCTATTACAGTATGAAATTTGGTGATTTGAAGCAAAAATTAGGAATAAAATTGGCCAAAAAACCACTGTCTGAAAGACTAATCCATCACAACAAGGATTGAAACAGATTTGCAAAATCAAAATAAGATATTGTGGGTCACCGTCTGAAAGACTAATCCATCACAACAAGGATTGAAACCCATCATCAGCGTGCAATCCAATGAATTTTCCAATGTCTGAAAGACTAATCCATCACAACAAGGATTGAAACAAAACAAAACAGCTAGCCAAAAAGGCTCAGAAAATAGGTCTGAAAGACTAATCCATCACAACAAGGATTGAAACTTTATGACATCTTGATGCCAGCATTTGAATCTACAGTCTGAAAGACTAATCCATCACAACAAGGATTGAAACATATATCTGATCAAGAAAAATATCTGAAAATCTTTGTCTGAAAGACTAATCCATCACAACAAGGATTGAAACCTATCAGAATTTTGATTTTGCTGGATACAAGAATGCCGTCTGAAAGACTAATCCATCACAACAAGGATTGAAACCACCAGACCCCTCATTCATGCCAAAGGGCATCATAGTCTGAAAGACTAATCCATCACAACAAGGATTGAAACTATATATCCTACAAAAAAATTAAGAGGGGGGTTGCGGTCTGAAAGACTAATCCATCACAACAAGGATTGAAACGTCACAGGTTCTTTGACTCTCACAACTGGAAAACTGTCTGAAAGACTAATCCATCACAACAAGGATTGAAACGTCTAACTATCCAGTGTATGATTCTGGTATGGGGTAATACTTAAAAATAAATTTTTCACACATACATTCAAACTGTTCACAAATCCTAATTTTTCCATCTATTAGCGAACTAGCAGTATGCCAATCAAATCTATGCTCGCAAATACAAAGGTCTGATTGTAATGGCTGATCAGTTCTCATAATTTACACAAAGTTTTACAAATTTTTATACCTTTGTTGTCTTTGATCTAAAATAAAATTAGGAAGTAGTTTTAGCCAACAACTATCTTTTTTTATTGGATAGTAGTTTTATTTCCCATACTAGACACTTATCAGACATATCTAATATAAACTTGAAAAATATTTTTTTCTTATTCTAAGTTTTATCTTATTATAACCCTTAATCATTATCGTTCAAAAAATGATTTTAGAACAACGCAATCCAAGCTCTTTTCGTTTCTTCTCTGATGTTTTTGCATACCATATACTTACTATATTTGGACTCTTCCATCCAAATGCATCTGCAATCTCTTCGCTTGTCATGCCAGCATCACGTAACTGCTGTGCAAGCGTATGTCGTAAAATATGCAATGGTCTTTTGAACATAAACTCCCTGGTTCTTGCATCCACCTTGTCAGATATTTTGGAATAGTATGATCTCAGTCTGATCGATATCTGGGTTGCAATCTTTGTAGCATTCTTGCCGTTTTGAATATTGGAACCCGAGTCTTCAAACCACAAAAAGTTTGAGTATGGTATCCGACTCTTCCAATTGTACAATAATTTTTTTATATCCAGTGGGGGATACTTTGTCTTCCATTCACCGTTTTCTCCCAAGAACCACTGTCCGTGTGGATCCTTTGTCTCGTGCTGCTCTAGCTTGAATGACTCTGTTCCGTCATCGTTTGTCTCATCAAAGTAGATTCGGTCCCATGTCATCTTACCAATGGAACGGGCTCGCGCACCTGTTCGTAATGCTATACGAAACCATGTGTACAGCTCGATGTCATTTGCATCTAGCATCATTTTTCCAAGCTCCTCTGTGATATCTGATGAGAAGCAGACGCCTGCATAGCCACCATAGTTGTCATGAGCCGAAGACAATCCGTAAATCTTTCCCATCCTTGTTGGAAATACAATGCCAAAACTTGCAAGAAAGTTTCTGTAACTTACGCGATAGTTTCTTGTCCCTTTTGATGGGAACTGCTTTTTGTACGATATGATGAATTTGGTCCAATATTCTATTGCGGAATTTTTTGATAGAATAACATTTTTTGGATTTGTCTTTATTGTACCAAGTATGTACCTGACTGACTGGACATATCCTTGTATGGTACGTGGCGCAATTTGTCTTGCGATGCAGTCATCTATCCAGTGCGATATCTCTGGGATTTTAGAGAAACTGTTCTTTGATAATGAGCGGTAGTTGATTCCTTCTTTTAGTAATCTACCTGATCTTGTGTCAAGTTTTACCATCCGGAGGCGCGCCATTCTTTTTAGATATCGTCTTGTCTGTCTGCGTGACTTGCCTAGATGTAGTGCAAGATCTGTTGTTGATGTGATGCCTTGGTTTACAAGATCTTTTATCTTAAAATAGACAAACTCTTTTTCAGTTCGCTTTCCGTGGAACTTGACCCGCCTTGTGTTAGAAAAAGAGTACTTGAAAAAATTTTCATGTCCGTTTTGTGCTATGGTACCGCTATTTGGCTCTTTATCTTGTTCCAATAATGTCCGATTTATACATAATAATTATATTCTCAGCAAATCTCACTCGTTTCGTAGCCCGATAGTCTAGTGGCCAAACAATTTTTGGGTTAGGGATTCCAGGCTCTGGATCTTATGAGAGGATACCTGGAGACGGCAGTTCGAATCTGCCTCGGGCTATATCTAATTTTTATTTAAAATCCTCTATCTAGAAGCCATTGCTATTCTTTCTAGCTCGTTTTTCTTTTTGACAGAAGGTGCATTCATGTCGTTTGCAGATGCAAGTATGAGGTGCTCTGCAAGATTTTCCTCAATTGCTTTTGGGTTTGAAAATGATGCGTCCCTCACCCCTTCAGCAATAAACCTCAATGCAAGGTCCACTCTACGTAGTGGAGCCACATCAACTGATACATGGTAAACGGTTCCACCGTACACTATTCTGGTGGTATCTTCATTTGGTGCAGAGTTTTCTATTGCTCTGATCAAAACTTCGATTGGATTTTTGCCCGTCTTAAGATGTATTATTTCAAACGCGGCTTTTACGGTATTTATTGCATGAATTTTTTTGCCGCCCATTCTACCTGTGTTCTTTGCATATTTTTTTCCAAAGTGTGACAGTTTGTTGATTAGCCTCTCTACAATGTTTACTTCGGCTTTGTTGAATCTCTTTAGTGCAGAGCGACCAAAGGACATTGGTATTGTCTCTTTTTTCAGAGATATCACATTTCGTAAACCTGGGTCTTTTACCTCAATTTTTGTCAAGTCCCATCTTCTAAAAAGCAAGACATTTTGTGTTTCTGTCATTTTCTATCTTCTTGGTTTTTCTTTCTTGCCATAGACTAGTTCTTTGAGCGAAGTTCCATTTACTTTGAAAACCTTCCATCTAATTCCAGGAATATCACCCATTGCACCACCCATTGATGCGCCCATTCCTTCCACATGAACCTCATCATGTTCATCAACAAAATTTAGCGCACCGTCTTTTGGAAGAAATGCAGTAACAGTTTTACCATTTTTTATTAGTTGAACACGAACACACTTTCTTACAGCAGAGTTTGGTTGTTTTGCTTCAATCCCTACCTTTTCTAGTACAATGCCACGAGCTTGTGGTGCTCCCCCAAGTGGACTTGCTTTTTTATCAAGACCTAGTTGTCTTCGCTTGTATGTTCCAATAGACCATTTTTGTTTTTTTCGCTTGTCTCTAAGAACACGTCCTGCAAATAGCCCAAGAGGTGATTTTGCCATGAATATCTACTCCAATATCTTTTCTGGACTCTGTATTAGGACACTTGAAATTTGAAAGTATCTTTTTGCCAAGAGCCTTGCTTTCTCGGCATTTCTGCCTTCACGGCCTACTACTATGCCCTTCTTCTTTGCATCAACCATAACTATAGCTTGGAGTGAACCATCAAGTCTTTTGTTTAGCTTAACTTCGGATACTAGTTTAGGATTTAACATGTTTTTTAGAAAATCAGCAGGATCTTCAGAGTATTCAACAAGCTCTACATTTCTTTTTACTACATTTTGCAAGTTTCTAATGGTAGCACCACCCTTTCCAATGGCAAGGCCCATTTTGCCAGGATTTACTACAAATATTACTCTGCTCTGGTGCTCATCTTCTATGCAATCTCTTGCTGTAGCACCAGTCACGTTCTGGAAAAGTGACATTAGTTTTATTTGATCTGTTGTGAGTTTGATTGTCTCTGTCATACCTTTTTTAAAGTCGATCCCGGGGTGGTACATTTAAATCTTGACAGGGGGTCGTGAAAAAACAAGACATTTATTCTTGCTTCTCAGATTTTGCGTCTTTTATAATTGCTTTAAGATTAGTATCGCTTAGGGTTTTAAGCGAGAGAGCCGAGATTCGAAACTGCGTTCCACACAGTCTCCCCAGCTCAACTGATGAACCCTCATAGTTAAGGGTCGGTACCTTGGAGCTCTTTGCAGTATCAAGTATTTTTTGTAACGTAGATGATTCCACTGAATGTGATAGTATCACTAGCTTTGAATTTTTAATGGAGCTTAAGACTTCTTTGCTGCCAAATGAACATTTGTCATCTTCTACTGCATCTTTGATTACTTTTTCTAATAGTTTAACCATCTTCTACCACCTTCATGTACAAGTCTACTGTGCCAGTTCCGATTGGAATGTTAGCACCTACAATTACATTTTCTGTTACGCCTTTTAGTTCCTCAACTTCACCTGCCAATGCAGCTTCGGCAATTGTAGGAACAGTAATCTCAAATGCGGCTCTTGCAAGCACACTTGTTTTTGTACCAGCAATTCCATGTCTTCCGATTTGTTGCAGATAACCCCTAGAGCACATCAAGTCTGCTACTAACATGATATATCTTACATCAACTTCAAGGCCTTGGTCTTCTAGAGTAGAGCTTAGTTCATTTATCAAAGCATTACGAGCAGCCTCGATGCCAAGTGTATTTGCAATTTCAAATACATTGTTTGTTCGAATGTTGCTTTTCTCAACTCCGTCTATTTCCCAAACCTTTGCTATGTTAGAGCCAGAAGTTTGAATCACCCATTCATCTCCCTGTTGTACTATGGTAACTCGTTCTACATCAGTTACCCCTTTTACGGTTGTTGAGAGAACTTTATTTCTCAAAGCAAGTATTGACTGGGCATCTGATTCTTCTGGCAGGGTAAGTGTAATGGAATTACCGCTCCTTTCAATTTCAAATTTCTTCTTTGATGATTGTAATGCTGCTTCAACATCTTCAATAGTACAGGCTCTTTCCTTTAGTCTGTCTTGGTTTAGATTTAGTTTTATTTTTGTAGAATAGTCAGTTTCTGTACTTGAAATCAATGCACTTATCTTTGTGTGCAAGACTTCTCTTGCAACCTTTATTGCCTTTTCTTTTGATTTTTTGAAGGTTTCATCTAGATAGATATCCATCGTAGGTGTTACTGGTTTCTTTCTTGCATCTACTAGTTCAATCAGTCTTGGCAGTCCTAGTGTAACGTTTCTTTCTCTGATACCTGCAAAGTGGAATGTTCTTAGTGTCATCTGTGTACCTGGTTCACCAATAGATTGCGCAGTAACTACTCCAACTGCTTGGCCAGGCTCTACCTTGGCATTGTCATATAGCTCCAGTGCTTTCTTTAGTACCTTTTCAACACCATCACGGGATAGTTTTGATTCCAAGAGTGCATCGTGAACAATTTGTGCAAGACGAGGATTGAATGTCTTTGTGAATTTCTTTGCAAGTTCTGTAATGTCTTCTTTTGTTGCTTTCTTGCCAGAATCAATAATGCTTTCTGACTCGATTAGTCTAGAAATTCTAAACGCTTCACCATGATCACTTTTTGCAACATCGATTCCATCTTCACCATACAAGAATTGTATTATATGTCCATGAGGATCTCTTACAGTTCCATCATATTCTAGTTTGAGATGTTCTAGGGCGTTGATCAGTCTTCTTTGCATGTAACCGCTTTGTTGTGTTCTTACTGCAGTGTCAACTAGTCCCTCTCTACCACCCATTGCATGGAAGAAGAATTCAAGAGTTGAGAGACCTTCTCGGTAATTTGATTTTACAAAACCTCTTGAATCTGGGTTTGTGTCGTTTTCTTTGAAATGTGGCAATGCTCTATTATTGTAACCTTTGTGAATTCTTCTACCTCGTATTGATTGCTGACCTAATGCACCTGCCATCTGGCCAATGTTTAGAGATGAACCTCTGGCTCCAGTTGTTGCCATGATTCTTCCTGCATTGGTTTCATCAAATGATTTATCTGCCAAGCTGCCTGCTCTGTCTCTTGCCTTTGATAGTTCGTTTACAATGTAGGCCTCTAGTGCTTCTTCAGCTGAAAGTCCCCTGCTAAGCTGCAATGTTCCTTTTTTGGCCTGTGAAATAAAGTCATAGACCTTGTCATAAGATTCCTGAATGGTACCCATTATGGATTCTTTGGTTTTTTGTGTAAGCTCCAAGTCAGCGTATCCATAGCTGAATCCATAATTTGTTATGAATTGTTTTAACATGATAAGTATGGAATTGAGAAATCTCTTTGCTTCTTCATATCCATAGTCTTTTGCTATACGATGCAAAACACTGTCTGGTTCTTCTGCACCAATAGAGGCCTTGTCTATTACACCACTTACCAGTTGTCCGTTTTTGATTACTACATCTTTTGTAGGACCCTTGGTTCCTTTGGACCATTTTGAAGTAATGACATAGTTAAAATCCTTTGGCAAAAACAGAGAAAAGAGCTGTTTGCCTGTATACATGAATCCTCCTTTTCCCTTTACTCCTGGTTCTGGAAATGTACCATCGTATCCTGCCATCATTGCAAGATTTGCAAATTCTTGTGGAGTAAGAGTGGTGTCATCTTTTGTAAGCAGATATGCACCAGTGATAAAGTCACGTAATGCACCAATTATTGGGCCTCCGTATCGTGGTGAAATTATCTGATCTTGTACTCTCATGAGAAGAATTGCTTCTGCTCTTGCCTCTTCACTCTGTGGCACATGTAGATTCATTTCATCTCCATCAAAGTCAGCGTTGTATGGTGGACATACTGATGGGTGTAACCTGAATGTCTTGTTTGGTAATACTCTAACATAGTGACCCATAATTGACATTTGGTGCAAAGATGGTTGTCGGTTGAACATTACGATATCACCATCAGAGAGGTGCCTTTCAACGAGATATCCTATCTCAATGTTATTTGCAATTGTTTCCCGGTCTTCAACAAAATCAAGTCTGATCTTTACACCGTCTGGTCGGACGATATAGTTGGCTCCAGGATATTTGTTTGGTCCGTTGATAACTAGTTTCTTTAATCTTTCAATATTCCATTTTGTTACTACTTCGGGAATTGTCAGTTTTATTGCAACAGATTCTGGAACCCCAACTTCAGAAATATCCAAGTTTGGATCTGGTGAGATTACAGTTCTACTGGAAAAGTCTACTCTCTTTCCTGAAAGAGAACCTCTGAATCTTCCTTCCTTTCCTTTCAGCCTTTGTGTTAGCGTCTTAAGTGGTCTACCAGACCTGTGGTGAGCTTGCGGTATGCCAGAAACTTCATTATCAAAGTATGTAGTTACGTGATATTGTAAAAGATCCACTAGATCTTGCACGATGAGTGGTGGGGTACCAGCCTCTTTGCTTTCTTTGAGTCTCTGATTTACTCGAATGATATCAACAAGTTTGTGTGTCAGGTCATCTTCTGATCTTATACCAGTCTCTAAAATTATTGATGGGCGTACTGTAACAGGGGGAACAGGTAGCACTTGCAAGACAAACCATTCTGGTCTAGCTGTGGCAGGATCGTATCCCAATAGTTTTAGATCATCGTCTATCATATGAGAGAACCTCTCACGGATAGTAATTGGAAGCAATCTATTTTCTCCCAACTCTGTTCTTTCGATGAAAATAGTTGGTTTTGTAAATATCAGTTCGTACTGGGCTTTACCACAATGAGGACATGTTTTTTCTTTCTTTGCCCTTTCAATTATTTCATCAGGTATGTGTTTGATTGAAATTACACTGTATGCAGCTTCCTTTTTCATTACCTTGTGATATTCTTCTAGTTCTTCTTGTGGGATTTTCAGTCTTGCACATGAGCGACAAGTTGTCAAAAGTAATTTGTAGATATTATCAATGAACGCAATATGCAATACAGGTTCTGCTAGTTCAATGTGGCCAAAATGTCCAGGACATCTTGCTGCTGTGTTTCCACATGTAAGACATTTTTGACCCGGTTCAAGAGTACCAAGTCTTCCATCCATCAAGCCTCCTTGAACAGACATTCCATCTTCGTCGTAAGTTTCAGGAGCTGTTATCTCTGCAACAGAATATTTCCTAATCTCAGTTGGAGACCAGACTGAGAACTTGATTCCATCTATTACTTTGATTGTTTCAACTGCCATTATACTCTCTCCTTTATCAAAAGTCTTGGTGCAACATCTAGACTCATCATTTCCTGTAACAGTAGCTTAAACGCATAGGCCACCGAGACTGAAGTAACTTTAGCTTTATCACCACATACTCTACAAACAAATCGTCTTTGCTTGATATCATAGTATGAAACCAGTCCGCATCTCTCGCAAACGTAAATATCTGCTTTATCTGATTCCTCAAGCAATCTGTCCTTTAACATCATGGATGCACCATATGCAATAAGACAGTCTCTTTCCATTTCTCCAAATCTCAGACCACCGCCTCTGGCACGTCCTTCTGTTGGCTGTTTTGTCAACATCTGTACCTGACCTCTAGCTCTTGCATGAATCTTGTCTGCTACCATGTGGTGTAGTTTCTGATAATATACAACGCCCATGAAAACATCAACTGGAAAGGCTTTGCCGGTTCTTCCATCATACATTGTCTCCTTTCCTGAATACTTGAAACCTACTGCTTCTAAAACTCCTTTAATGTCCTCTAATTTTTCTCCAACAAAAGCTGAACCATCCATCTTTGATCCACGTAGTGCTGCTGCCTTTCCTGTTACGGATTCAAGAAACATACCAACAGTCATTCTAGATGGGAAAGCATGTGGGTTAATCAAAACATCTGGTACGATTCCATCTGCTGTATAGGGCAAATCCTCGTGGTTTACAAGCAATCCAACAACTCCCTTTTGTCCGTGTCGAGATGCAAACTTGTCACCAATTTCGGGAATTCTAATGTCTCTTACTCTTATTTTGTACATTCTACCACCGTCATGGGATTGTGTCATGACTACGGTATCAACGACTCCACTTTCTGATGGTCTAACACCTATTGACGTATCTCTTCGGTATGGTCCTTTTACTTCAAATTCTCTATATTCTTCCATAAATCTTGGCGGACTTGTTTTGCCAATTAGAATATCTCCTCCCTGTACAGTAGCTTCAGTTGCGATAACACCATCCTCTTCTAGCAATCGATATGACTTGTCTCCACGAAATCCTCGAATATTTCCTTCTGCAGTTGGAATCTCAAAGTTGTCGCGCATTCCACCAGGATATTGTTTTGCTTCTGCCTCATAGATTCTGTAGAAAAATGTTCTTCCAAGTCCTCTATCAACTGATGACTTGCTTAGAACAATTGCGTCTTCAATATTATAACCATCAAAAGGTAGAACTGCAACGACACAGTTTTGGCCAGCTGGTCTTTCTTCCAACCCTAACAATGTCATGGCTTTTGTTGTAACAATTGGTGTTTGTGGATAAAGCATCAGATGTTGCCTGACATATGTACTTGCATTCATGAGTGGTGTTGAGAATCCAAGGCTTTGTTTTGCCATGGCTGACTCGTATGTATTTCTTGGAGACTGGTTATGTTCTGGATATGGGATGATTGATGCGCCAGCACCAAGTATTGCAGATGGGAAAATCTCCATGTGGGTGTGTTTTTTCATATCGGTCTCATCTATTGCAATATAACAATTTTCTTCTTCATTTGCATCTACGAGTTCAATTACTCCCATGTGCAAAAGGTCAGACCATGAAAGAAACTTTTTGCTTACCTTATCAATTAGTTCTTGTGTTAAGAGTAGTTTGTTTTCTTTGATTATAATTAATGGTCGTAAAACTCTTCCTGCATTACAATTCACATAAAGTCTCTTAGTTGATCCTTCAACACTAGATTGATACAAGAAGATTCCAACATGTGAATGAATTTTGAAGTTTCGTCTAAGTTCTCTTAACGAGTCTACAAGTTTTTGTCCATCCTTGTAGTATCCAATTAGTCTACCGTCAACAAAGATTCTAGTTCCTTCCTTTTTTAATTCGTCCTTTGCATCTGAAACATATGTTACACCTAGATCATAGAGTTTCTCAACAATGTCTTCGGATGGCACATTTACTGATATTATTGCAGATAATGCCAAGTTCTTTACCAATCCACAATTAGACCCTTCAGGAGTTTCACTTGGACATATTCTGCCAAAGTGTGTTGCATGTAGGTCTCTTGCCTCAAAGTTTGGTTGGCTTCGACTAAGTGGAGACTGGATTCTTCTCAGATGACTAATTGTTGAAAGGTAGTTGGTTCTGTCTAACAACTGGGTAACACCAACTCTTCCTCGTCCCCAATTTCCAGTTGCAATTGCATTGTTTAGTTTGTCTGTTACTATGCCAGGTCGTACAGCTGCCGCAACTGCATTTATGCCTCTTTTCTGCCCAGACCTTTCAAGTTGATACTTCATATCACGAACCAAATTTCTAAATGCAGTTCTGAAAAGATCTGCTAGCATTTGGCCTGCAAATTTGATGACTTTGTTTCCGTAATGATCCTTGTCATCTGGTATAATCCATCCTAACTTGAGTTCAATTAATTTACAAGTAGCTTCTCCAAGAAACAATGCTTTTTCTTTCCTGTTATCAGGATGTTTACCAAGGTGTGGTAACAGACCCCAATCAAGCAAAGTCTCTGCTCTTTTTATCTGAAATTCTTCTAACATTCCAGGCGCTATTCTTTTGCTAATGTATACAATGGCATCTTTAGCAGTTGGAACATCACCTGATTTCTCAAATGAAGCTTCAAGCTCGTCTTGAATTTCATCAACTAGTGATACTGCAGCTGCGATTTCTCGGTCTGATTCCAGACCCAATGCCCTCATCAAAGTAACTACTGGGATATCTACTGGCGAGCCAGGAATTTTTGCCACTATCAAACCATCATTTTTCATTACAAGTTCTAGTTTTGCACGATATCCAACTATGGATGAGTACACTTTAGCTTTGAATACAGTATTACCACCAACAATTTCTTTGTCAACTATAATTTTGTTGTAAGAAAGATCTTCTAGTCCTACAATTACACGTTCAGACCCATTTATGATAAAGTATCCACCAGGGTCATTTGGATCTTCACCGTATTCTACAAGTTTTTGGTCCAAAAGGTTATGCAAAATACATGCATTAGATCTTACCATCACAGGCATGTCTCCAATGTGAACATATCTTGATTCAAGAATTTTTCCATCTTCTACAACACTTGCTTCAAGCATTATAGGAGAGGCATAGGTTACGTTTCTTAATCGAGCTTCCATAGGAGCAATATGAGTTATTGAACCATCCAGTTCCATCATGCGTGGTTGTTGAAGTTTTACTTTTCCAAGCTGAATTTTATATGGATATTCTGCGCTCTCTATCTCTATTTGACCTACTTCATCAATGATACTTTGTAGTCCTCTCTCAAGAAATTCATCATAAGAATTCAAATGCTGTCTTGCAATACCCTCTCTTTTTAGAATGTCTTGTACTATTGGCCAACGTTTGTGTGAAATGTTTGCCATTATTCTTCCACCACGTATCTATAGTAGATACTTTCACCAGCAGTAGGACTTTTTCTTGTTATCTTTATCATGTCACCGGGCTTCACGCCAAGACCTCTAATTGCTGGATCATTTAAGTAAATTAATGGCATTTCAGTTGGTTTGGTATGATATTTTCCCAATACTTTTTCTGCTTCTTCCTTATTCATTATTTCATGTTTTGGAACATAGATATGATCAGGAATTAGTGCTCGTTCTTTTTTACCTGACATTTTTAAAATCTCCTTTGAACATTAGCTGTAAATGTATAATTAATCCACAAACTACGATGGTTCTACCGAGAGGTTAATATATATCTAATCTGTGGACGCAAAATTTGGTAGGTTTTTCCAATAATTTTTCCGCAACTTTAAATAGTAAAAAAATCCTCCACAACCAAGATGACCTTTGACCGTAAAGGACTTGTTTTAATTACAATTTTAGTTAGTGTTGCAGGAATATCTTCTGCTTTTGCATTATCTCCTCAATTACTTCAGAACTCCACAGGTACAAATTCTGCTGTAACTCTGGGTACATCAACTCCCCAAATTACAGTGACAACTGACAAGTCTTCCTATAATGATGGAGATAAAATAACAATATCTGGTACAACTAGTGATTACATAGCTGGAACACCAGTCTCTGTCATAGTTAGAAATCCCATTGGAAATGTAGTATACATAAGTCAAGTAGACCTTGGAACTGACAAGACATATTCAACAACCATAACAGCAGGAGGTAATTTGTGGCAGGCTGCAGGAACATACAACATATTCGTAGAGTTTGGTAGCCAAGACAGAACTGCAACTACAGAATTCCAATTCTCTGGTTCTAAAGGAACACAGCCACAGAATACAATTCCAGTAGATGGCACAAACTTTTCTATATCATATACCATCACAAATGGAAAAGTTTCAGATATCAAAGCAGACACCCAGTCCAAGTCTTTAATTGTATCAATACAAACCACTGGAGACGGAGTATTGACCATAACACTGCCAAGAGCATTAATTGATGCACAGGCAAACGGCCAAGATGATCAATTCTTTGTTTTAAATGACGGTCAAGAAGTTGATTTCCAAGAGATCAATAAGACAACCACTGACAGAACTCTATCAATTCCGTTCACTGATGGAACCCAACAGATAGAAAT
>CAYUTC010000024.1:0-20497 GCA_964447595.1 uncultured Nitrosopumilaceae archaeon | reverse complement strand
TGATTCATTCTTAATTTACACTAGATTTGACTCCGCTCAGTTTCAGATCAGTTAACTAAAGTTATGGGACCGTATGGTATTTGATACCAGCAGCACCACATGCTATAGTAAAGGCAACTACACCTGCCACCAGAATTGCTCCATACAATTGTGCTGTACCTAGTGGAGTACATCCAATGTTGTATACAGAAGGCTGTTCTCCACACGTGGGTTGTTGTGCAAAGGCAAAGTTAGTACCTCCTATGGCAACTATACTTATTGTCACAATGATTCCAGCCAAGTTTGCCGTACTTGGGCTAACCATATCGTAAATACGTCATTGTAATATTTACGGATACCTTCAGGTTACACAATAGTAATGAATTTTCAGCCTTTTTTACCAAGTATCTTAAAGACCCTATTCATGGTTATCTGAGCATCTAGTCCTACTTCGGTAGAAATTGTCAAAAGATCACCTGTATCTAAATAAATCGTATAGCGCTTGATTTTTTCATATTCTGCATAAGCATATTTTGGTGAACCTATCCAGTCTTTTAGCTCCAATCTAGTTTTCCATCTAAGAATTGACTGGTCAACAGACACTTTTGTCAAGGATTCAGGCAGGTATGATTTCATACCTGGTCTCATACCACCGGCAATCAATTCAGCAGAATTATTGAATATTGCCACGAATCTTATTTTAGGATCAATTTTGAAAATTTCAGAACATGTTTTTTTATAATCCATGAGAATCTACGACAAGTCAACCAACATAGCTTTTAACTGTTTCCTAATATGGAAATAGTTTTTTGTTTTAATATATTTTGATAGAATTTGTTTTCAAGCATGGCCCAGAATCTTGCCAGTACTTGCATCGACTCGAACTTTTCTAATTATTTTAGTAAGCAGTCCTACAGATATTAACACTTGCCATGTATCCCCTTCTAAGTTAGCATCAATTGGTGTTACGTTATCATAGTGTTGTTCAAAAAATTTCACTGCTATCATCAATGCATGTGGCTTGTCCACTTGAACCATCATATACAAACTTGGCATCAATCCATCAGATAAACAAGTATGATACAATGTTCTGTAACCTTTTACTTGTGCTCTGAATCTTTCTTTATATGATCATTGGCATAATGTTTACGCAAATCAATTTCATTCAAAAAGGTTCTATTGCATTCACCACATACGAAAATTGATGCTCGTTTATCTCTGGCTTTTACAATGAACAAAATGCCGCTAGCTAAGACGAGTATGGATGCAAACCAATATGGAAGTAGAATATTAGTAGGAATTTGGTACGATACAGCAAAAAATGTAATACCAGACAAAATCAATAGAAAACCTACTAGGATATCAGTTTTGTTCACATGGAAAAGTCATTCCATTAGTATATCAAAACTACGTATGATTCTTCTAGCAAATGAGATGTAATAATAGAAACCAGTTTTAGGAGTCTCTGTTGGGTTGTGAATCAGTTTCCTTGTCTTTTATTGGCTCATCAAAATCAAACACAAGATGCTTGAGGGCTACCTTTAGACCATTGAAAATCTTGTCTTTTTGTGGCTGAAGTTTCTCCTCGGTCACTACATAACAATATGCATTCATCATTTAAAAGTACGATCATTTGGAATTTTCTTGCCAAAATTTTGGATTAATGTGCTTAATTGTCTTTTATTGTCATGCCAGTTAAACACTGTTTAATTTTTCAAAAGACAAATTTACTTGAGAATTACAGGTAAATAATGGATTTCCTAACTGTCCAAAATCTCAAGGTTCAGTATCGCACACAAGGAAAGACAGTACATGCAGTAGATGATATTACGTTTTCTTTGGATAACGGTGAATCAGTGGGAATTGTCGGAGAGAGTGCTTGTGGAAAAAGTACCCTTGGCCTTGCGATAATGCGAGCTGTCCAGGGCGGTCAGATTGTTTCTGGCGATATCAAATTAGGAGGCAAATCCATAATTGAAATCTCAGAAGAACAATTTGCCAAAACTTTGCGCTGGAAAGAAATTGCCATGGTCTTCCAGGGAGCAATGAATTCACTAGACCCTGTCTTTTCAGTAAAACAACAATTTGAAGAGATATTGAAAACTCATGGCTACCAAGGTGACAGTAAAAAGATAATATCAGATGCGTTAAATTCCGTTGGTTTGCCTTCCTCTATTCTTTCCAAGTTTCCACATGAGCTCAGCGGTGGCATGAAACAAAGAGTGATAATTTCCATGGCATTAATTCTCAAGCCAAAGTTTGTAATTGCTGACGAGCCTACAACTGCACTTGATGTGCTTGTTCAAGCTCAAATCATAAGCCTTCTCAAAAAGCTCAAAAAAGATGGAATGTCAATTATGTTAATTTCTCATGATTTTGGCGTGATATCTGAGATTGCAGACAAGGTTGGAATCATGTATGCTGGAAAAATAGTGGAGTTTGGCAATCTCGCAGAAGTTTATTCAAATCCTAAGCATCCATACACACAGGCCTTACTCAAATCAATTCCCAAAATTAAAAGCAATTTGGATTTGATTTCATTGAAAGGTGACCCTCCAAATTTGGCATCACCTCCTGCAGGATGCAGATTTTATGACAGATGCCCTCAGGCAATGGAAAAATGTAGAAAAGAGCCGCCCAAAATTAAAACAGAATCAGGTTATGCCTTATGCTGGTTGTATGAATAAAATTATAGATGAAAAATTTTCTGATAATTTTTTGTGTAAATTAATGAGAATAGCTTGGCTGACTTAGTTGGTTTACTGGATAGTATGCATTGTAAAAGTTGATTGCATTCTGCAATGACATTTCTTCTGCAACATCAATTTGGGTTTGTCTGTCTGGAGACGCCCACAAGCCAGGTCCTACAATCTCTTCGTTTGTTGTTGAACTTGTAAGACCAGCATAACCAGTGTTGTATGTTGCCGCAAGTGCCTTGGCATGAATTTCTTCAAATACTGTAATTCCGTTCTTTAGAGCTTCTGCTTGTAATGCAGTTAATTGTCTACCCTGTGTATTTTCATTTGTTGTGGCACCTGGTTGTATGTTTACATAGTTTTGGTCAACTTGCCAAATCTGGTTAAGTAACGCCGCTGCTTGTGCATCTTGTGCATTCCAACTCTGCATTATCTGAGCTTGCCTATCTCCTGTTTTTTCATCAGTAGATGTTGGGCTTTGCATATTTGTATAAGTCTGTTGGAGTTTAGATGTCAAGTCTGCAAGTTGTTGATCAGTCTGACTCTGGGCATCTGAGAGAAGGGCATTTCTGTTTCGTCCTTCCTCATCAGTTGAAACGCTTGTGAGACCCGCATAACCAGTATTTTGTGTAGTGTTAAGCCATCTAGCATGAATTTGGTCAAATGTTGCAAGAGCATTCTCAAGTGACATTTGTGCAGAACCACCAAGATCTCTGCCTTTGGTTGTTTCGTCTGTAGAAAGAGAAGACAAACCAGCATAACTTGCAGTTATTGGACCCAAGTTATCGAATTGATACTTGTCATTGTAGATAAGTGCAGCACGTGCATTTTGTTCTTGCTGCCTTTTAGCAATATCGGACCATTGGTCGTCTGCAAAGACAACCTTGTTTAGATAAGCCGAACTTACGCTTAGCAGTAAACCAGTAATCATTATAGCTACTAGGAAGCTTACTTTCACGTTTTTGTATCATATCGTATGGCTTTTAAAACTTTGCGATAGTAAGATTTTGACCAAGTGATCGGATGCCTGATTAATGACTATCATATAGCCAAAAAGATCTTTTTGATATACTTGGTAACCAAGTAAGACCTAGTGGAAGAGATCCTTTCAGTTAGGAATTTGAAGAAATACTTTGCAAGTGGAGGGTTTTCACGCCACAAGGATTTAACTCGAGCCGTAGATGAGATTTCATTTTCCATAAAAAAGGGTCAGACGTTTGTACTTGCAGGAGAATCTGGTTCTGGTAAAACTACTACAGCACGTTTGATTCTAAGAGCAATCGAGCCTGATTCTGGAGAGATTGATTTTGATGGAATCAAAATAACGGAAAACAACATCAAAAAGATAAGAAAAGAATGCCAAATTATACACCAGGACCCTTATGCATCAATAAATCCGCGCATGAGTGTTTTTGATATAGTTGGAGAACCACTTGATATTCATGGTATTGGTACCTCAAGTGAGAGAAAAGACTTGGTTTTCCAAGCGCTGCACGAGGTAAAGCTAGAGCCTGCAGATGAGATTGCATCAAAGTATCCACACATGCTATCAGGTGGACAGAGACAAAGAGTAGTCATTGCAAGGTCTATTGTAACAAAACCAAAACTTGTGATAGCAGACGAGCCAGTATCTATGCTTGATGTTTCCGTAAGGGTTGGAATTTTGGAATTATTAAAAGAACTCCAACAAAATCTTGGAATTTCATTTCTTTACATAACCCATGACTTGTCCACTGCACGATACATAGGGCATACAATTGCAATAATGTATCTTGGCAAGATTGTTGAGACAGGGCCTATAAGCGATGTTCTTTTGCAGCCAAGACATCCATATACACAGGCGCTCCTTGATTCCATCTCAGAACCAAATCCAGAAAATTTGCATAGTGATAAAAAAATTCGAATCGCAGACAATGCAGAAATTAATTCTTATGAAGGATGCAGATTTAGAGCAAGGTGTCCATATGCAATTGAAAAATGCAAACAAGAACCTTTGCTTGAAGACATAGGAAATGAAAGAACTGTTGCTTGCTTTGTCAAACTAAACTAATTTGCAACTTCTGCCACATTAGAAATTCTGTGCGATACAACGTGGGAGACACCATTTCTTGGAAAGACTCCATAAATTAACTTGGCCTTTTGTACAACAGAGTCTTTTAGTGAAACCATTATCATTTGACTTCCTTCTGCTCTTTCTTCTAAAATCTTTGAAAGTCTTTCAGTGTTTAGTGCGTCCAAGTGAGCATCAACCTCATCGAGCAGATAGAACGGTGATGGCTTTAGTTTTTGTAGTGCAAGAAGGAACGTGATTGCAGCAAGTGTCTTCTCGCCACCGCTAATTGATGTCGACTCTCGTTTTGGTTTGTTTGGGAACTGAGCTAGATACGAGATTCCAGATGAGAATATGTCATCTTCATTTTGAATCTCAAGCCATGCGTTTCCGCCCGTCATTCTGTTGAAAATTTCTCTAATATCCTTGTCCACTTTATCGTATGATTCCAAAAATGTTTGTCTTTTGTCTTTGTCTATT
This sequence comes from uncultured Nitrosopumilaceae archaeon, assembly GCA_964447595.1. Classification (GTDB taxonomy): domain Archaea; phylum Thermoproteota; class Nitrososphaeria; order Nitrososphaerales; family Nitrosopumilaceae; genus Nitrosotalea. Next base: position 15,292 of record CAYUTC010000024.1, on the reverse strand, counting down.
TCTTCAATGAATTTCACAATTGAATTTCTTTCTGCTTCAAGCTCATTCTTTCGTGTAGACATGGAGCGATATCCGTTTGAAATTTCGGCATAGGTTTCAGGAGCCTTGGTGTTAAGTGAACCTGCTAGCTTTTTCTTTTCTGATTCGAGTTCTAGTAAAATTCGGTCAACATCAAATGATTCTAAGAGAGCATCATAACCGTAAGAAAGAAGTGTTTTGCGAATCTTTTCTTCGTTTTCGTTTAGATCTTTGACATCACGTGAGATGGAATCTGATTGCCTTTCCATACCGTTAATTTCTTTGGTTAAGGTTCGTTCCGTTTCGTAGAAGTTTTTTAATTTTGAATCATAATCCTTGAGTGTAGATACCGAAGTTCCAGATGTGGATATCAACTGTTGTTCTTTTTCCCTAAGAGACACAAGTAATAGATCAGAGCTTTCTTTTTCCTTTGCCAGTGCACGAGATTGTATTTCTAGTTCATGTTTTTCATGGTTATTAGATGATTGTTCTTCAGCCAAAACCCTCATGCTTGACTTGAAGGAATTTTCGTCATTGTTAAGTTCAGTTAGTTGTGCAGTAAGATCACGATATTGCGTCGAAATTGAGCTTTGTGAGCTCAATAGGGCAGCACGTTTCTCGTTTAGTGCTGAAAGTGCGTTTGCAATCCTTGTTTGTTCCTCCTCAGCATAGTTTTCTTTTGTTATAGATATTCGTTCGTCAAGTGAGGCGCAATAGGACTCGATCTTGGATAGATTAACCAGTATGTTTTCCTCTCTTCTTCCGAGTTGATATATTCTCGAAGAAAGCTGGTCTATTGATAAAGACAGGGACTTCATCTTTGTCTTTACATCAGCTAGGCCAAGGTCTACATTGGCAAGGCCTGTATCTGAAGCACGATATCTGTTTTCTAGGCTTCGTGTAATCCGTTCAATCTTCTTTAGTTTTGCCTGCTTGTTTTGGATGAATTTTTTCAACAGTTCAAGTGATTGGACCAAGCCATCAACAGACGTACTAAGAAGAATTATTTTTGTAAGATTTGACACCTTGGAATTGATATCAACTATAACAGCATTGGCGTCAGCTTCAAAATATTGGCCATCTAGTGTGACAGCCTTGAAGCCTTTTTTTGAAAGGGCATATGCTGTTTCTTTAGAGTTTACCAAAATTATTCCTCCAAGAATAAAGTTTTTGAGCGATTGGAGTTTTTCGTCACACTTTACAAAGTCTGACAAGACTCCAAGGACATCTTGTTCTTGTGGAACAGTCATCTTTGAATCAGATATTGCATCTAGTGGTATTATCCTAATTTTTGGAAGTTTTTTCTGTTGAACAAATTCAGCGATTCCAAGTAATGTAGCAAAATCATTTACAACAAGTGCCTTGAGCCAGTCGGAAGCAACAGCAAGTATTGCTCGTTCATATTGTTTGTCCCATGAAATTAATTCGTAAACGAGGCCGCGAATTCCCAATCGTTTTGAATCTTCTTTGAGCTTGGCAATTGAATAATCTTCATGCATAACTTCTTTGACTACTTTGATTTTTGCCTCGTATTGAGCTGCTGCCTTGGTGGCCTTTTCAAAAATTATTGTAGTGTCCTCAATATCTTTTTCAATCTTTGTGCGTTTGTCACTCAAGTCAGCGAGTCTTGATTTTAGTTCGTTAATAGCAGTCTCATGATCAGCTCGCACTCGCCTGAGTTTTTGTTCAAGGCCTAACAGTTTTTCTTTTTCTTCCAAAAGGGATTTTATCTTGAGTGAGTTTTGTTCGGTTTTATTTTTGATATCAGTACGCTCTTGTTCTAGTTTTGACATGGAAAGCTTGGCATCATTTAATGTTCCTGTAAGGTTTCGTACTTTTTCGTCAATCTTTAGTTTGCCACTAATAATTTGAGATTGTTGTTTTAAAATTTGATTAATTTCTGAATCAACAGCATCAAGTTCGGTGTTGGTATTCTTTTTAGATTCGTTTATTGCCGCAACAGAATTTTTCAGCTCTGAAATCTGAGTTTCCAGCATAGAACGTTTTTCATGCAATATTGATAGTTCGGATTGAATTTCTGGAAGTCTTGATTCTATTTGTGACAATCTTCTTGCATTAGTAGCTAATTTGCTGTTTGCTGATTCTGATTGATGCATTGTAGAAGAAAGCTCCGAGTCTATTGATGCCTTGGCAACATTGTATGCATTTACTTCCTCCATGAACTTTTGTTTTTCATCTTCGAGTTTTCTTATTTCATCACGTAGCTGAGTCCTCTGCTCTTCGAATTTTTTTGCCTCAGATTGAATTGCATTAAGGTTTCTTTCTTTTGATACCTTTTGTGTTTCAATGTCTCTGAGTTTGTTTGAGGCTTGGATTGCATACAATCTTTTAAGTTCCCTGTCAAGACAGTCGTATCGAAGCTGGTTGTTCCGTTCTTCTTCTAGCTCATCTATGCGCTTTTTAATTTCGTCCATCCTGGCTAGTGCTATCTCAAGACGCCTGTCTGCCTCATCTAGTTGCTTTAGAGATTCGGTCTTTTTTTCGTCAAAATATGCAAGGCCAATGATATCCTCAATTATTTTTCTTCGCTCTTCTGCGTTAAATTCTGAGATTCTAGTAATTGTTCCCTGTTGTACTATGTTCAGTTTGTGAATTCCACAGTTTGCTATCTCTAGGAGATCAAGAACATGGCTTCGTAGAACTTTTTTTTGATTCAAGTAATAGATGTTCTCGCCTGTCTCATCCATTTCTCGTGTTATGGTAACGGTGTTAGAGTCTACTGGAATTTTTCTGTCAGAGTTGTCAAAGTGGCAGCTTACCCTTGCTATCTTTGCACCATGGCGGGCATTGTCAACATCATGCAATAACGAGCGAAGCTTGTCTACTCTCATCACTTTTGGAGTATTTTCTCCCAATGCAAAGGAGATTGCATCCAAGATGTTGCTCTTGCCTGAACCGTTGGCACCAGATATTGCTACAAGGCCTTGTTCAAAGTTAACTATGGTATTTTTGTATCCAAATGATTTGAAGCCAAAGATCTCTAGCTTGCGGATATGAACCAATACGTTCGATGATCCTCCAGTCAAGATAACCAATTATTGACAAGTTTCCTTGACTATGCTAACAATAATTACAGTGTCAGTGGTCTCTTTTTCCTTCAACAAATTCAGAAAAGGCTTTTTTTGCTTCAGTATATGGCATTTGGATTGGAGGGTGTTTGAAGCAATAAGAAGAGATGCTAGTCATTGGCCCCGAGAGCTTGCGCTCTAGTGCAATCTTTAGTCCTCGTATAGCATCTATCATGATACCAGCACTGTTGTAGGCATCAATTACTTTTAGCTTCAAATCAAGCTTGATTGGTATCTTGCCAAAGTACTTGCCTTCAATATTGATATAGCAAATCTTCTCATTATCAATAAAGTCAACATAATCACTTGGGCCTATTCTCATTGGAATATCATAATCAGCCATTGCTTTTACTGCACTTGTCTTGCTTATTCTCTTGTCCTCCAGTCTTTCCTCATCAAGCATGTTGTAAAAGTCCATGTCACCACCTATGTTCAGTTGATAAGTGCCATCAATACCAACACCCCTGTCTACGAAGAGTTTTACAAGTGTCTTGTGAACAACTGTAGCCCCAAGTTGGCTCATCACGTCGTCGCCAGCAAGCGGAATCTTCTTTTCTGCATAAACTTGCTGCCACTTGGGCTCTGAAGCAATAAAGACTGGCATTGCATTGACAAACCCGATTCCTGCCTCAAGCGCTTGGCTTGCATAATGTTTTACAGCGTTTGTGCTTCCAACAGGCAGATAGTTTACAAGCATCTCTGCACCCACATCCACGAGTACTTTTTTGACGTTAACCTCAGGCTCTTTTGATTGTGTAACCACTTTGGATAAGTGTCTTCCAACACCATCAAGTGTTGGCCCTCGTTGTACAGTCACGTTCATTTTTGGAACTTGGGCAACTGTTATAGTATTATTTGGTCTTGCATAGATTGCCTCGGATACATCAAGCCCAACCTTTGTGTCTGCAACATCAAACGCTGCCACTACCTCAATGTCATCTGGTTCATAGCCACCTAGATTGTAGGCTGTAAGTCCAGTGGTATCATTTCTGTTATCTGTATAATATTTTGCACCCTGAATCAGTGCAGATGCACAGTTACCAATACCTGCTATTGCAATTTTTATCTTCTTACCCAACTTGATAGCTACAAAATTAGGCCTACATATTAATTACTTGTGGTAATCTATGGAGCAGAGGATTTTATATCCCAGATTTTATTCGATTCGTGTGATAAAGCCAGGCGGACCAGTAAAAGACATTACAATAAGAAAGGGAGACCGGATTGAAACAATATTTGAGCAAATGTCAAAATCTGGAGGTTTTGAATCAAAGAATCTAGTTGATGGTCTTGATATCATGTGTACAATGATACAAGACAAGAAGTGCCTTAGGTTCTTGTCATTTGTGGGTGCAGTAGTATCCACTGGCCTTAGAGGAATAATAGTTGAGATGTTAAAGAACAAGATGTTCGATGTTGTTGTTACTACCTGTGGTGCACTTGACCACGACATTGCAAGACACTATGCAAATTACCTGGAAGGATCCTTTACCATGGATGACAACGAACTAGTGGATAAAGAAATTCACAGACTGGGAAATGTTTTGGTGCCACTGAAAAGTTATGGTCCTGTAATTGAAGAAAAAATGCAATCATTTTTGGAAAAATCATACAAGGAGGGAAAAAAAGAGATGGCCACTCATGATATTACAAAAATGATTGGTAAAAATCTTGGCCCAGACTCGTTTTTGTATTGGGCATACAAGAACAACATACCAGTCATTGTTCCTGGAATAGTAGATGGTGCAGTGGGCAGCCAGATTTGGATGTTCACACAAAAACACAATGATTTCAAGCTAAATGTAGCTGCAGACGGAGACTTGTTGTCTGGACTCATCTTCAAGGCAAAAAAGTCTGGCGCACTCATGATTGGCGGCGGAATATCAAAACATCACACATTATGGTGGAATCAATATCGTGAAGGCTTGGATTATGCCGTATACATTACCACTGCACAAGAGTTTGACGGTAGTCTAAGCGGAGCACTAGTCAGAGAAGCAATTTCATGGGGCAAGGTAACACGCGCTGCCAAACAGACAACAATACACGCAGAGGCTACAACCATCTTGCCTTTTCTTTACTTGGCTGCACTGGCCAGACTCAAATAGTGAATATATTTTTTTTATAAATTTCTTCAAAACCTAGTTTAGAATAAAAATCAAGCAGTTTGTCTTTTTGATATGTTTCCAGCATTAGAAATTTTAGCTTGCGTCTGTGTACTTCGCTTGATGCATAATTGATCAATGATTCTGCAAGTCCTTTTCGTCTCATGCTTGGTATGGTACCCAGACAGTATAGTCCAAGTATCGAGTTTTTTTCATACAATACCATGCAGGAACTAATTGATTCGTCTACGTAGTATTCTACCAAAGAAAGGGAGTTTTTCACAATCCTGTCTACTGTACCAATCCACTCGTTGCAATCATAAGCACTACAGAATGTTTTCGACCACAACATGGAATCTTCACTTGTTATTCTGTAAACTTTGGTGTCAGCAAGAACAGGATTTTTTTTCAGCACATGTTGTGTGTCATAGTGTGTAAAGTTTTGTTTGTACAATGTTGATTCAAGTTCTGGATTATTTAATGAATAAACAAAAGGAGTTGTCTTGTATTTGCGGAAAAGCCCAAGTGCCTCGTTTATCATTGATTGACTAGTACAGGTAACATTTGTGAGCTTGTCAAAAAAAACGTCATTTAAAAGGTCAGGATTGAAAAAAAATGTTCCGTATTCCAGGTCTATCCTTTGTGCCCAGAGACTTGAGAAGCCAAGGTCGTTTTCTTCGACCTCTGATATCACAATGTTATCCCTATTATACGACATAAACGATCAAAATCATCTTTACTGATATTTTTCCCACTAATTGCACCGGTACAAATCTTGTCAAATATCTCAATTGCAAGAGGGGAATTCAGATCATCGTCTAGTGATTTGAGAAAATCATCGATTAGTTTTACAGTATGATTGTCGGTTTTATTTGATGTCTTCAAGTTTGTGACAAAAATTTTTTCCAGTAGGCCAGTCTTGGATGCAATATTTTTTTCATCAAAGTCAATGTCATCTCTATAATGGTATGAAAAGATATACAGACGCAACAAGTTTTGGCCATATTTTTGCACCAAGTCTCTTGACCAGACAACATTACCAAGTGACTTTGACATTTTTTCTCCATTTGAGAGAACAAGGCCCACATGCATCCAAGTTTTGACTGGGTTTTCCGTTTTTGTCAGTAACTTGTACTGTACCAGATGAGCCTCGTGGTGTGGGTATGAGAGCTCTCTTGCACCACCATGAATGTCATAATTGTTACCAAAGTTTTCTACTGCAACAGCAGTATCTTGCATATGCCACCATGGAATCCCTTTGCCAAACTTGCTATTCCATGAAAAGTAAAAATCATCAGAGCAATTCCACAACATGATATCCTCTTGACTTTTTTTGTTTGGACCAATATCGAGTCTGTGAAGCAAGAGTTGGTTTCGTGATTGTTTTGACAACATGCCGTATGTGGTTACCTTTGAGGTATCAAGATAGATGTTTCCGTTTGCATAGTATGCAATTTGTTGTTCTAACAGATTAGAGATGCATTTCTCAATGCTTGAAACATAATCGGACACATAGGCAAATCGGTTTATGCTTTTGACATTTAGAAGGTCAAGGTCTTCAATGAACTTGGATGCATATCGTTTTGCTATGGTACTACAGTCAGTGTATTCTTCTCTTGCTTTGTTGAAGACGTTTTGGTTGATATCAGTCATGTTAACAAGAACATTAGTATCGTATCCCTTGTCATTCAAGTGCCTGCATAGCAAATCATATGTAAGAAAAATCCTAGCATGTCCCAGATGAGTATAATCGTACAGCGTAGGACCGCAGATGAATATTTTTACAATATTTTTTTGAAACGGTTCAAAGTCTTCTTTTATCAAAGAAAAAGAATTGTATAGTTTTAACATCTTTTGTTCTATCTTCCACCTTGTGAAAGAATTGGTGTCAGTGTAACGGTGGAGCGAATCTTTGGTATGCGCCTTATCTTGGTCGTAATTATATTCTCAAGTGTAGCACCTGATTGGGCTTGAAGTTTTACAAAAATGTCGTAGATTCCGTATGTTCCTCTTACCTCAGTTACTTCTGGGATTTTTGTTAGCTCTTTTATTATGTCTACTTCGGCACCCAAATCACAGTTGATAAGTACGTATAATGATTCCATGCATAAACGGTAAATATCATCTAATAAAATGATATCCATAATTTAAAAAGGTGTAACGCATACAGGGTTTAATGCCTGATAAAATAACGGTCAGAGAACTTCAACCAATTAACATAGAAGGAGGATATCTCATAGATGGGTTCCCTTATGCTGGTCTTGCAAATGCAATTGCTACTGAATCTTTGATAAGTACTACATCACAGTTTGAACTAGTTGGTGTTATAGATTCTGATTTATTTCCGCCAATAAGCATTGTTCGAGAGGAAGTTCCTAGTTTTCCAACAAGAATATTTGTAAATAAAGATCTCAAGGTTGCGGTATTTTCTTCCTATCTTACACCTCATGAATCTATACACAGAGAAGTAGCCATGACCATGCTACAGTGGGCAAATGAACACAAGTGCTCCCTAGTTGTATCAAGTTCTGCCGTAAAGACAAATGATGAAGGTCCTCCGGTAATCGGAGTTGCAAGTACTCAGGAAGCCAAAAAGCGGTTGGTTCAAGCAGACATACCATTACTTAAGAATGGAACTGTCCCTGGCATCCCTGGAATTTTGCTAAATGAAGGCAATATTTCAAAGACAAATGTAATAGTGCTTTTGATAAAAAGTCAAGAAACAGGACCTGATTTTAAGGCAGGTGCTGACATTTGCATGGCAATGACAAAACTTGTTCCAGGGGCATCCTGCGACCTGTCCACACTATTGAACGAGGCAGAAAACATTGAACATCACCTAAAGCAAACTGAACAAGATGCAGGACCGCTGCGAGATGCAATTTACGGATGAGTTACCAAGAGCGCGAGATCTCGCAAGACAAGCTTGAGAAATACCTTCGAGTTCTTGACTCTGATGAGGGAATCAGGATTGATGATAAAGACAGCCACATTTTCATCAACAGAACATCACAAAGATATTGCATCGAGATAACAAAAAATGGCCTAGATGAATTTTTCTATCAATACAGTCTCCAAAATGTCATGCGTTTTTTATCTGACAAGATAGTTCCTTCATCAAAGATTTTTTCATACTAGTACAAAGAGATTCCATGACATCTTTGCTGGAGTTTGGCATCATTGTTATCACAATCTCTGTTTCTGGCGTAATGTCCCCAGGTCCGCTTTTTGCAGCAAATATTGCATATGGCACAAGAGGTGGATTGAAGACAGGCCTTAAGATGGCCTATGGGCATACTGTGGTAGAGCTACCACTAGTAATACTTTTAGGCATTGGAGCAATCTCACTTGGTACATTTCCCCAGTTCAAGGAATACATATCAATACTTGGTGCACTCAGTCTTTTTGCTTTTGCTGGATTGCAGATAAAAAATTCCATAAAAAAATCTCCATCAGAGTACATTCCAAAACATGGACCATTTTTTATTGGAATAGTTCTTAGTGTGCTAAATCCATTCTTTTTGATTTGGTGGTTCACAATTGGATTTAAGCTGATAGCAGATGCATTGGTTTTGTATTCGTTTATAGGAATTGCAATAATGTTTGCTTTTCACATATGGATGGATTATGCGTGGCTTGGTACAGTAGGATTTTTGTCTGGTCGTGGAAAAAAGATTCTCTCGACAAAAAATTACAATATTTTCATGATTGCAATAAGTGGTCTTCTTGTCTATTTTGGAATAACTTTTCTTGTACAGGCATTGCACTAGCCACAGTCAAGCTCTTCAATGTCACCTTTGCATTCATTGTCAAATTGTGTGATTTTATCGTTTAGCTGTGTACAAAATTCTGGATCTTTTGTTTGGTCATATTTTTTAAGATCTCCTTCAAGTTCAATCTGTCTTACAGGACATTTGTCCACAAGACCAACACTGTACAGTACAACAATTGCTACTATTCCTGCCAAGACTATGATTATTGTACCCTTGAGAAATTTGCTAATCATTTTGCGTGCGGGAAACATCAACTTCGATTGTTGAGACGTTTCGCTCTTTTCCATCCTTTGACTCCATCCTTTCTGAGAATATTCGAACTCCGCTTACCTTGTAACCCATGGCATGCATCCTTTTTACAATCATTTGTGACACATCAACTGCAGTGGTTATAGTTTTGCCTCGTGCTTTGATGGTTACAGTAGGCTCATTTGCAAGCAAGGTCAGAGTTGCGTTGACATAAGTAAGAATTGGTTTTTTGCCTATGAATACGATGTTTGGAGGTCTTGACACAGACCAACTTTTTTTGTGTTTTATTTAATGGTTGAGATTTTTCTTTTCGATATATTTCTGGAGAATATTTTCAATGTCTTCTGAGTTGGCTTGTTTTATTTCATCAACAATTTCTTTTTCTGCTATTTCATAACAATTTAGGAGTTCATTTTGATCTTTGTAAAAAAGCATTATTTTTTCGTCAAAGATGCAATAGTAAAGTTTGTCAATTTCCATTTTTTCAGGTTTAATCTTAATTCCTTCAGGACCTGCGGTTACTGGATAATTCATACGATACCATGATATCGTTATCATGATATTTGTTGCTATTTCACTAAAAGTGATACAATGTCATTACAATAATGTAAAATAGGAAAAATACGCTTACAGATATTGTGGAGTCAAGAGTAATCTTTCACATTGATTTTGATTATTTTTTTGCCCAGTGTGAGGAATTGCGCAATCCAGAACTGAGGACAAAGCCCGTATCGGTATGTGTCTATTCAGACAGAGGAGGAGACAGTGGCGCTATTGCAACAGCCAACTATGTAGCAAGAAAATATGGCATCAAATCTGGCATGCCAATAAAATTTGCAAAAAAAAGAGTGGAGAACGTATCTGAGGCAGTGTTTTTACCAACAGACTTTGATTATTATTCTGAGATATCAGACAAGGCTATGAGTGTGATACGAAATTATGCTGATATCTTTGAATATGTAGGAAGAGATGAGGCATATCTTGATGTCACCAAGAGAACTGGAGCAAGTTTTGCAAATGGTAGCCATCTGGCACAGCAGCTAAAAAATGCCATCCGTGGAACTACCAAGTTATCAACAACAGTAGGCATATCGTCAAACAAGTTGGTTTCAAAGATAGCATCAGGATTCAAAAAACCAGACGGTCTGACTGTTATTGAGCCAGACAAGATAGAATCGTTTCTTGAACCATTGCCAATTGGTACCATACCTGGCATTGGCAAGAAAACAGAGGATAGATTTCATGAGATGAATCTTGATACCATTGCACAGCTCAAAACCCTTGATGTATTTTCTCTTAATGGCATGTTTGGAAGAAAGATTGGCACCTACATCTATAATGCTGCAAGAGGTATTGATGAAGAGCCGGTATCGCCAAGACACGACCCCATTCAATATTCCAGAATAATCACACTAAAACAGGATTCTACAGACTATGACTTTCTTGCAGCTGATCTTGATAAATTGTGTGAGGATGTTCATGATTCAATCACAAAAGACAATCTTGTATTTCGATCAATAGGGATCCAGTTTGTCCAGTCTGACCTTTCAAACAAGACAAGATCAAAGACGTTGAAAAATTCTACATCAATGCTGGATGAGCTTAAAAAAACAGCACTACAGTTACTCAGAGAATCTCTAGTGGACCAAAAATTACCCATAAGACGACTTGGGGTAAGGGTGTCTGACTTGTCTCAAGCTTCAGGTCAGGTAGACATTAGTCATTATTTTTAAGGCCAATGTTTGAGGCAAGTCGCAAATGCTCTTCTCTAGTAATCCATTCTACATGTAAATAGTCCATGATCTCATTGTATTTCATTCCAAGTCTTTTTGCTTCTTGTACTGCTATCATGTATGCCTCAATTTCTGTAGGTCTGTCAACATACGAATGTGATTTGTTGTATAGGTCAAGGCCTGCTCGTTGTTGTTTTACATGAACAAGTTCGTGAACTATATCCAGATACAAAACCATCTTGTCAGATTTTACAAGATGTTCTAGTCCTATTACAATAGAGGCGTCCTCATTTTTTACATGCATGTAATGGCTTGATGTATCTACTATAACTTTGGTTTTTGAAAAAACTTCTACTAGTTCTTTTTTTGTTTGAAATATTTGTCGAAGAATTTCAATGTCTTGCAATCCCTCAAATATATCCTCAAGACGATATGTTCCAGTTTCTACTCTATTGATTTTTATCAAATTCATGTTTTTCAATCATTTCATTTTTTTTAAGACGTCTTGTTTCGACATATGTTACGACTAATAGGAATACAAAGAGCCATGGCAGAAACATTATTTCTCCAGCAATACCATGAAATGATTGGAATTGGTTAACGTCGGTTGATACTTTGAGTACAAACAATGAAAGTGATAGGATTCTAATTACGTTTACACCAATTGTTCCAATCACACCTATCGCATAGTATGCTGCTTTGCGGTTTCGTGGAATGTTCATTTTCAGCAAAAACGCCATCATGACTAGTGAGTAAATGATAATGCTGTGAACTCCGGCAGAGGGCCAAAAGACCTGCAAGGCAAATGGGCCGTGGTCACCGCTTAGGAACATAACATTACCATGGGATGATGCAAGCCCTAGATTGAATGTGTTAATTAAAAATACATCTAGTTGGACTAAATATGGTACTACATACTGCAATGGTCCTAGTGAGTCATATGGAAAGAATGCATCAAGTGATAAAATTATTGCAGTTCCTGCAGCATAAATCGGTCCTGCTGGAGAGATTCGAATCCATCTTTTTCCAAAAAGAACTGTCAGACAAGCCGTAAAAAAGATAGCAATTGCAATAAAATCCCACATCCAAGTCCAGGAATCTGTTATCTGGACATTATATCTTGGTGCAATGGAAACAAGATAGCTCTTCAATCCAAATTCAAGACTTGTAAGATATGCAATGGCAGCTGCTGCAATAGGAATTATTGTAAACAATTTTTTTCTTGGGATCTCAAGTTTTAACCCAAAAAGTTCTGCTGCAATAAAAGCCATGGCAAAGAGAAATCCACCCCTTCCTTGATTCCAGCCAAGGCTAAATGTATCCGGAAAGACCGCCAATGCAAAGATTATTGGCGATGCAATGATTGCAAGTGCTATAACCGTATTATTATTTTGCAATAAGATAGATGCAAAATGTGTTTAATAAAAATGGTTCTCCTGTAAATTCGGTTGATTATATTATAACCACCCCTTTTTCTTAGAAATTATTTCACACTAACTTGTTGAATGCAATTAAATCGATCAAACAACATTATCTTCCAAATAAGGAACTCTGTTCCTTGATGGAGACATTCCGCCAAATGATAAACCATTGTATCAAAATAGGGCTTGAGAACAATGTAACAACACTCAAAAAACTTTCAATGTTATCATACCGCACCTTATCAGAATACGACATACCATCGTATTACAAACTAGATGCAATATCGCAAGCCTGCAGCAGACTGTCAAATCTAAAACGCGCAATAAAAGATGGAAAGAAACCAAAATCACCATTTGTGAGACGTCCATATCTGATGTCATGTTACGGTTTCAAGATTACCTGAATGTTATTGACAATACCGTCAGGAAATAGGAGGTTTGTCAATATCGTACTCAATGATTATACTGTAGTAAAACTCTCGGAACGAGGAATCCAGCCACGGTCATTTGTTATCACTTCAAATTCTTTATCAATTTCAATCAGAAAGAAGATACAAGAAACGATCCCAGAAAGCGTAATCTGTATAGACAGGAATCTAAGAAACGTAACCATATCAACAAAGGATGGTTCTATCATGTACAAGACAGCAAGCTGTTGTCAATCAAAGAAAATACTTCACATGTCATTTCATCATTCAAACGATATGATGTTAGAGTAAAAAGTTTCTACCAAAAACGATTAGGAAACCGCAGGGCAAGACGGATACAGCAATATCTTCATAAAATATCAAAAGATATTGTACAAAAAGCAACGAAATCAAAATCTATGATAGTATTTGAGGATCTAAATGGTATCCGTAAACTGTACAGAAAAGGAAACGGTCAAGGAAACAAATTCAGAAGGAAACTAAACTCTTGGTCTTTCTATGAGCTGCAAAGACAAATAGAATACAAAGCAGATTGGGAAGGAATACCAGTGAGATTCGTAGATCCTAAATGCACAAGCAAGCTCTGTCCAATATGCTGAAATAGAATCCAAGAGGACAGACTGAACTGCCGTAGATTATTGTGCACTAATTGTGGCAGGTCAATGGACAGAGATGTTGTTGCGTCCATGAACTTGCTCACAAGGGGTGGAGTAGGTTTTGCCATCCTAGAGAGCTTCCAGATAAAGCAATGAGGCGGAATCCGATTAACTTCAAGTCGGTAATCCTCCAAGTCAATGGAAGCAAATTGCAAATTCGAGATGAGTATTATCAGCCTAGATTGCCATAGAACCATAAAAACGATGCAGTTAGAAATAGTCAGAAATTGATCTTTGTTTTCTTGCTCGGTATAGTTTGCTTCTTGCAAGCCATTCCTTTTTATCAATGCTTAGTCCTTTGCACGTAAGATCTAGTCCCTCTTCAAAGTTTGGGCAAATGACGGGTTTTTGTTTTAGTGCCATTCTTACACCTTCTCTTACTTGCCACACGCCAAGTGGTACTGCATATTCTGGACGTATCTCTCGCAAGACCAACACACCAGCTTGTAATTTTTTTGACAAGAGATATTCAGCAACTGCAAGTCTTGAGGAAAAGTGTGCACCTGTTGTTTGTGGATAATGATCAAGGCCTTTCATGTCTTCAAAATCAGAGCCAAAACCAACGTTTCCCTCTTGGTCATACCATGCCTCTTGCATCTCAAACATCCACCTACTTTGAAACATTATAACACAGTACAAGTTGCCAAGGTGCTCATATGAGAATACCTGGCAAAAATCAATCTCTTCAAAATTTTTTATCTCCTCTAGAAGGGATTTTGATATAATATCATCTGTTGCAGTAATACTCCATCGAGTTGGTACCAGCTTGCGATTTTTGCCAAACATTCCTATGCTAAGACATTTTTGTATTCTGCTAATCTCAATTCCGCGGTTGTATAGATCAACGATGCCATCTTGAGCTAGCAAGTCTTTATCATAAAATATTTTTTCAATGTTTTTGTCAGTTGATGAGCTTGAAAATTTTGCATTCTTTATTTCACCAATTGGTCCAAACGGAGCATTTTCACCATCAATTGATGTAGTTGCCCTTGCATTTTTGACAAATTCCAATTCCGAGTCTGTAGATCTTGATGACATTGCAAGATCTTGCAGGCTTTCAATGTATTTTCCTTCAGGTGCATTAACTGGAACAGCTTGGACTCCCCTTACAAGTGATAATCTGTAATTTACGATTTCTTCAATTTTTTTTCCTGCCCATGATTCTGGAGAGTCTAGCAACAAGGTATCACCATGAACTGGGGGCACCATCGGGCCTGCCAGTACCTTTGGGTAACCATACGAGCCTACAAAGACAGATGGCGGGCTGGACCCTTCTATATAATTAGAAGAAAAAAGGTTTGCATATCTTGATAGATATGCGTTCCAGTTGTCCTCTATTGTTTTTCTTATCTCAACTGAAGTACGTTCCACTGATATCTAGTATGCTTTGTAACTAATAACATGTCTGATTTATTGGATTTCAAGTTATATGCGAGTATCATTTTACAATATCAAAAGTTGGCAGATTCAGAATCTTTTGGGATTGAAAAAGGATATGGGAAAATAGCTGTAGACTGGATGAATGAAGAGGCAAAGAAGATGGACTGGAAGTTTGAGGCAAGGTTGTATGATTATGAGATTACAACAAAAAATTTTGGTCCATTTGAGATGTATTCTTGGATAGGCGATCCAAAAGCTGCAAGAGAACTTGTAATTCGGGCAAGCAAGAGATTCAAGATCAAAGTAATTGAGGGAGGCTACAAGACAAGACAATTGGTACTAAAGCTTGCCCGAAATGAGTATGGCATAGTACGCAGAGGAGAACGTGCAATAGGACAGATTGAGTTTACATCTACAAGATTAACAAATGCCAAGTGGAC